>JAIKVP010000246.1 GCA_024685635.1 Lachnospiraceae bacterium | reverse complement strand
AGGCGTTTCTCCAGCTAATTAGTTTTAATTCTTTCTATACATAATGATATTTATTAGAGACTTATCTTCATTTTCAAAGATAAGTCTCTAATAAATATCATTATGTATAGAAAGAATTAAAACTAATTAGCTGGAGAAACGCCTTTTCCCTTTAGTTTCTCATTTACAAAGGTTTTAAGATCTTCATCCTCTTCCATGTCAGCCTGCGCCTGCTTATTAACGCTATCATAGAGGTCTAATACATCATAACTCATAGAAATATTAGTTAGTTCAGTAGAAATATCATCATCCTCAATGTCATCTTCAGGAGTTGTGTCTATATAATAATCATCGCCATCCTTAACAATAACATATCTATACATACCCTGACATGTGTGCTCTATGCCCTTGAACTTAATATCAGTAACAATATAAGCAACAAATCCACCTTCGTAAGGTCCTTTTTTAACATATGTAGTAATATTGGTATAATCCTCGATAACACCAGCGAGATTCTTGTATGTACTGCCAGATTCATATGCATCCTGATACTTATCCAAAGCCTTTAATGCATCTAAATCATTGTCTCTTAGGGCTGTAAGATATTTATTAACAAGCTCGTTCACTCTGTCATCAGTAGATATAACAAGAGGATTAAGGTCTTCCTTAGCATCTTCAGAGGCAGCTTCTTCCTCAGTCGAATCACTAGCGGTCTCCTCTGTTACAGCCTCATTCTTATTAGCAAGCTTCGTATCAGACTTGTTCTTATTAGAGCTAATACCATTGATAAGCAACGCTACAACGATTACAGCCAATAAAATGACCACAACCCACGCACCAATAAACTTATACTTCTCCTGATCACTCTTGGCATTCCACTTATTCTTAGTTCTTATCATAAGTCTTGAAACGCCAGTGGCATTCTTAGCATCTTTAGATTTATTATATGCGCTCTTCTCTTTAGAAATGCGATTCTTTAATGCCTCGTCATTAGAAAATGCTGGCTTAGCCTCTTTGGCCTTCTTAGAATTACTAGCCTTACTGACGTTATCAACCTTTACCGGTATGTCTATACTCTTGCTGGATTTATATGAAACCTTCTTAGAGGATTTCTTATCCTTATTAATCTGATTGAGAAGCTTTTCTTTTCTCTTTCTACTGTCCATTACTCTCACCCTTCTTTAATGTAATCTTATATTTTGCCAAATAATTATAGCACAGTTTGTCAACATATACCACTTCAAAATAATTGCACTTAGTTAAAAAATGTGATAATGTTGTATTTAAGGACTTTGCACCAATAGCTCAGCGGATAGAGCAGCGGTTTCCGGAACCGTGTGCCGGGGGTTCGAGTCCCTCTTGGTGCAATTCTATTATATTATAGAGGTGTTATGTGATGAAAAAGTTATTATTATTATTTATATTAGCATTTTTTATAAATTTTTCAACAATCCCAGCACAAGCTGCGACTCCTGCTAAATCAGAGGTTATGACAACACTTTCTACATTTTATAACGAGAGTGTATCAGGAAGCTATACAACTTCAGCCAATGCTTCATTTGTCGTTCCTGTAGCTGTTGCGTCTCAAGGAGAATTAACTCTTACAGTTAATCATTCTAAGATTCCAGAAGACTACCTATTAAAGATATATAATGATGATTCATATATAAGTCACATTAAGTCAACCTTCCTTTCTACTAGCAAGTCAAAGGACAAGGTTACACTAACTATGGGCGGAAGTTCGACTATTTATTTATATTTAGCTCCAGCTACTAGTAATAGCAAGACTAAAGCTGCTTCAGCTGACGCAGTTAGCTATGATTTTATAATCTCAGCATCTTTGACACCTGCGTCTAAGCAGACTATCAATTCGTCTAAGACGCTTAACAATCAAACCTGGACCAAGAAAAGACTTATAACATCTAACAACAAACACTACTATAAGATTGTTGTAAAGGGCAATAAGGCAGTTCAGATAAGCTCTAACAACACTTACTTAAATGTAATGCTACTTGATAAAAAAAAGAAGTATCAGCTCTCTACAAGCATAAGCCTAAAGACTGCTAACAACTTCCACACTGCATTTGCTCTAACTAAGGGAACCTACTATATTAAGGTAATGTCTGACTATCAGTCTAGCTATCAGCTTTATACCAAGGTTATTAAGGTTCCTACTAAGTATGGCAAAAACTTTGACAAGGCTAAGTCGTTAACTTTAGGCTCACAGGTTATCGGTATGCTTGATTGCAACAAGAAGGCAGGCAAAGGCGAATACTACAAGTTCAAACTTAGCAAGGCAAGCAGAATCAGCATTGCATTTTATGTTGAGTGTACTTCAGATGCATTTATGCTGGAAATATATGACAGTGGATTTAACGAAATGCCGACATCGAATTTTAAATGTACCAATTCATCACTGCTCTACATCAATTCGATTAATTCAATCCCCGCTGGAACCTACTATCTAAAGGTTTCTAAAACAAAAATAGCAACGTCAGGTTGCTATGGATTAAATGTTAAAAAATCCTAATATTTACATTTTATTATATTTTTGTTCATAATTTGTTCTTATTTAGCATTTATATTATAATCAAGTTGTTGTTCATTAGTTCATATTTTTATAATTAAAAGGCTCTCGGTATCACTACCGAGAGCTTTTTTATGCTTATTTTTTTCTTATTTAGATATTCTAAATTAAAACTATCATTTAACAGTTAATTTATAAGTTGACTTATAAGAACCAATCTTAGCAGTAATTGTCGTTGTTCCTTTCTTTCTTCCAATTGCTCTTCCACTGGACTTATTAATAGTTGCTACAGTCTTGTTGCTGCTAGTCCATTGAATATTCTTAGATAATCCCTTCTTATATGCCTTAAATTTATATTTTTGCCCAACCTTGATATAACTAGGCTTAGTCGTTATCTTAACTTTTGGCTTATAAACAACAACAGTACATGGAAGCTTATATACTCTTACACCAGTATCAACCACAGCAGTAATAGTACACTCTCCTATTCCTTTAGCTGTAATCTTACCCTTATACTTAGTAACCGTAGCAATCGACTTGTTATCAGACTTAAAATAATAGTCATAATCATCACGCAGGTTTTTAATATATAGCTTATATGTATTGGACTTATAAAGCTCAACCTCACTTAATACAAAAGGATCTCCAGTAACAACAACTGCACATTTGTCAGTCATTCCATTAACAGAAGTAACCTTAATTACAGCATATCCAACATTTACCCCCTTAACCGTACCGTCCTCATCAACAGTAGCTATTGATAGATCAGAACTTGAATATGTAACATCCTGATTAACAGTAGTAGACGGTGTAAATGTTGTAGTAAGCTTAAATGTATTGCCCTTTTCAAGCTGCTTAGAATTGACATTTAACTTAACTGATCTTGATTCATTGCCAACTCTTATAGTATAAGTTATCTTCTCGGTCTGGTTACCTACATTATCTGTAGCCCAGCAAATTACTGTATTATAGCCAGAAGCGAGTGTGAATCCCTCAGAAGTATAAGTTCTAACATCATTGTTATTCAGCTCATACTTAATCTGATCAAGTCCTGACTCTGTATCATAAGAATGCAAATAGCAAACATCATCAATTAATGTATATGTAACATCTGCAGGCTTTACAGAATCAATCGTCGTTATATCTATAGTTATTGTCTTCGTCTGTGAATTGCCATTTTTATTGGTATATCCAACAGTTAAGTCATAACTGCCACTATCTTTTACAGAGATAGCATTTGACGCATAGCTACCACTGTCAAATGTAACCTCTCCGTATTTCTCTAAATAAAGACTATCTACAGAATAATAGCTATTAGAAGTCCAGTAAAAGTTCAAATTAGCACTGCTAGACCATACAAGTGGCACGCCAGAAACAGTAATCTTAGGCTCTACATAAATGTCACAACCAGTAGCAAACTTCTGTCCACTCGCACTTATATCAAGATACGGAGTAAAGCAGGCTGTCTCATCCTGATTGTTAATAAAGTTAGTACTCTTATCATAGCTAGCCTCAGATATTGTAATCTGCGATATTCCAGCCCATTTATTTAAGCCTATAAATCTGTCATCCTTAGCATCCTGATAAAACGCACCACTGCCAATACTACAAGCTGCATCCTGGTTAAATATAACCGCAGTCAAAAGCGAGTTATAAAACGCCTTTTTACCAATGCTAGATACAGTTGCAGGAATAGTGATCTTATTTATAATACATTCCTCAAATGCATACTGATATATAGAACTTACAGTATCAGGCACAACATAAGCCTCATATCTAGCAGGTGGATAAGCCATAATAACATTCTGACTATCGTTAAACAATACACCGTTAACAGCCTCGTACGAGTCGTTTTTACTCGAAATATCGTACTTATAAAAAAGCGTATTAGCAAATGCCGCCTCACCCATATAAGTGAGATTAGCAGGAAGCCACAAAGTACCAGCTTGAATATTATTACTTGCTCCAGCAATTGTATCAATAGTTGTATATACATATTTAGTTCCAGATATATATACAGACTGTGCAAGTGATGTACAGTTCCTAAAAGCCTGACTCTCAATTACAGTAAGACTTGTAGCTTTGGCAAAATTAACTACGCTTAAGTTATAAATATCTTCAAAAACGCCAGTGTAAGTACCATTCTCAGCAGTAACACCTTTACCAATAACTCTTACCTTACTAGAGAATTCAAATGTAATCTCCTGCTTAACACTCTTAATCTTCTCAACTAGGCTTGCTATCTGAGCGTTAGTACCATCGATATTAACCATATCAAAGACTACATATGTCTCATAAGCGTAAGCATCTGCATTAGTCCCATCAAAGTAAAACTTAGTAACAGCTGCTGCTTTGTCAAATGTTAAAGAGTTCGGAACAAAACTAAAGAGTATGGCCACAGATAATGTAATTGCTATTATTCTCTTAAACAATTTCTTCATAATGACCACCTCCTTAGACTATTGATTTAACTGTTACATAACACCGGACTGATTTACCATCATAGGTTCCGGTTATAACCGCAGATCCAGGTTTAACTCCCATAATCTTACCGGTATTATTAACCGTTACAACATTTGCATTAGAACTTGTCCATGTGACAGTTCCATCTTCTCCAACACCAGTAACGCTAAGCGTGTAGGTGTCATATTGTTCTATAGCAATGGATTGCGGGTTCATCTCTATAACCGTGACGACGCATTGAGATTCCATTCCCTCATCCTTACAATATGCCGTTATGGTTGTCTGACCAGGGCCTATTGACTTAACTAAACCTGTGCTTGATACAGTCGCCACAGACCTGTCATCAGTCATCCACATGACACTGCTTGTCGTATCTGTTGGAAGAACTCTAACCTCTAACTGGTTGCTCTTGCCAACAGTCATTGTTATAGCATCCTGGGTAATCGTTAAACTCGTCACCGGAACAGGATCTATAACCTTAACCCTAACCTTCTTAGTCAGCTTACTTCCATCCGTAGTCTTGACTTTCAGATAAGTCGTTCCAGCTTGTTCCGCAAACATTTTACTTCCATTAACTGAGACGATTGATTTATCCATCGAAGTCCATTTTAGCTTCTTATTAGTAGCCGTCTTAGGATAAACTGTAACCGACGGCAGCTTATATTGATTGCCCGTTATAATAGTGACAAACGTTTTATCAACTTTAATCTTAGTACAAAGCCTTACAACCTTTATCTTACAAACTGCCTTGACTCCACTGCCGTCCTTGGCCTTAACTGTAATCTTACAGCTTCCAACGGCATTAGCCTTTAGCTTACCCTTTTGAGTAACTGAGACAATCTTCTTGTTGCTTGTCTTCCATACAACATTTCTGTTAGTTGCTGTTGTTCTCTTAACTGTAGCCTTAAGCTTAGCGCTATCTCCTACTTCCATGTTAAGAGAGCTATAATCGAGCGTGATAGATGTCACATACTCTTTAACAGTAACCTTACATTTAGCTATATAGCCACCGTCTTCAGCAGTAGCTGTAATTGTAGCTTTACCACCCGCCAAAGGACTTACATTACCATTTGCATCTACTGTGGCAACCTTCTTGTTAGAAGTCTTCCAATATATAGTCTGATTAAGTGAAGAATTGTATAGCGGATAAAGAGTAGCTTTAATCTTAAAATCGTTGCCAACATATACTGTCTTCTTCTTCGGACTTATCTTAATACCAGTAACCGGCTCAGTAACAGTAATGTAACATACCGCGGAATTACCATAGACATCTGTTGCAGTAATGATAACCGGCAGTGAACTAACCGCGACACCCGTGACGACACCCTTATTAGAGACCTTCGCTATATTCTTATCACTACTTGTCCATGTAACCGTCTTATCAGTTGTATCCTCCGGATAAACTGTAGCAATAAGCGTCAGCTTGTTACCTCTGCTTACAGTCGCTTCTGTTCTATTAAGTGCGACACCGGACGCTACCTGTTTGACTTCAATCGTACAGCTGTCATACTTAGCACCAGAATTCGTCTGGACTCGTACTGTAGTCGTACCAGGTCCAACAGCTGTTACTTTACCGTCTCCAGAAACCTTAACAATAGACTCATTAGCAGATGTCCAAATAACGCTCTGGTCAGTAGCATTTGTAGGAAGTATCTTGGTCTTAAGTGCGATTACATCACCTGTTGTAAGAGGCTCTGTAGGTTTATTGGTAATTGTGATGCTCTCAACAGGCTGCTCAACAGTGATAGTACACTGAGCCCATGGAGCGTAAGCCTGAAAACCATTGTGATCAACCAAGGATGTAGCCCTAACAACAATTGTTCCCGGTCCCGTAAATGTTACTATACCATTTTGGTCAACGGAACCTATACTACCACCTGAGTTAATCTCCCAGAGAAGATGCTGACTTAAGAACTCATCCTCAGCTGGTGTATCTTCATCATAAGCATCTAAATCTGTTGTAGCCTTAGCAAGCAAGGTAACCTGCTTAGATGTAGACTCTCCTAATCTCTCGCTAAGAGTAGTATCCTTCATAGTAATAGTTCTAGGATAAGGACGAACTATATAATGGATAGTCTGAATAAAGCTTCCATCCTCCGCCACTGCCTGAATAGTTGCCTCACCAGCTCCAACAGCAGCAATATTACACGTACTATAATTAGTTCCCTGCTGAATATTATTAATAGCAATTACATCCTCATTACTACTACTCCACTTAACTTTACTGTTATATGGAGTATATCCAAATGAAAATGCATCTGTTACAGTCTCGCCATTAGTTCCCATGATAGTTCCATCTGCAGCATCTCCTAGCGCTGCAACATAGGCTGTTAAAACGTCTGTGTCAGCACTAAAGATTTCTTTAGCCTTAGGTATGGTTACATCATTTCCATTGGTTGTATAGCCGATTTCTGTATACATTTCCTGGCGGCTGTTAATCAAATAGCCAGTTCCTGACTGATGAACCTCAATACCCATAACAGGTCTTGTTACTGTAATAGTCGCATCATCTTTATTGGTTGTACCCTTTGATGAATCATACTGCTCTGTGTGAATCTTAAATGTATAAGACTTCGAACTCTCTAAACCATCAAAGAATGTCGAATCCGTAGTTAATACTACACTCTTGTTACCATTTAACTTGGCAGTTAAACCAGTCCTAAGTGCAACTTCTCCACCTGATGTAATAGGAATACTTGTGCCTGTGTTCTCATCAACATAGGTCCACTCGACTGTATTTTCACTTGAAGAACTAACCGTTAAGGTCTCTTCATGGTTAACCGCCTGATATTCATAATCAGTATATTTCTCGTAGTCCACACAGTTAAACTCCGCCGCACTCGGGAATAAACCATAGGTATCTACAACATAAACCTTAGCAACTTCTGAACTTAAGGTTCCCTTATTGCTCACCAAATCAACCTTGACGTTGATCGTTGCATTTTGGTTGACATTTTTGGACGTTAAAACCAGATAATAGTTACTTCCCTTAGTTGTATCAGTCGTAAGTGACTGAACCATTCCATTACCACCTGTGTATGTCGGAGAGACATTAGAAGCAGGTGTGGTTATTGGAATATTAGTAGGAAGATATAAAGTATCATTAGGCTTCATGAACTCCGTCTGGTTTAATATAGATGGATTAATATTAGCTGTTATATCTCCTGTGATAACAGACTGATTTAGCGGTTGCACATGCATTACCCAGGTAATATTAGGATCTTCAACCTCCTCACCAGAAGCATTGATAATCTTAGCATGTGTCTCCTCAAGATAATATCTCTGATATGTGTAGGTCCAGTTAATTGTACCAAAACCAGGGCCAACTACTGTTACCTTACAAGATCCTACTCCAGCAGCGGCAACGCTTAAAACGCTTGTATCAGACGACGAAAACTTGATATTCTTTGAAATAAAATTCGCTCTGGTCGCTGTAATATTAAAACTATCACCGACCTGAAATCTTCCGATACCATTTACAATTGCATCCTTACCTGATTGAGCAATTGTAACAGTTGAATTGTTACCGTAATCAGATTTAACGGTATTTATTGAAAATGAAGGAGCAGCGACAGTTGATGTATCACTTTCATTTTCAACCTGTAAAACCTCGTAATTGGTAGAATCTGTCTTACCCTCTGGCCAAGAACCAGCACCAACTACATCGGCCTCATTAATCTCATTATAAACAAATGCAGAAATCACAAGAATAAGGACAAATACAGTAGATGTAACAATCTTTATAAAATTCTTGCGCTTTTTTTCTAAGTATTGTTTGCGACTCATACTGATTTCTCCTTTCTTAAGATACTCTGTTTGCAGTTATCATATCTTTAGTCAGTTTCTTTCTGACATATATCTTACATTTGGCCTTAACTCCGCTTCCGTCGGTCGCCTTGCAGGTTATCGTACAATTGCCGACCTTCTTGCCCGTTACAACACCTTTTTTGTTGACCGTTGCAATCTTCTTGTTTGAAGAAACCCATTTGACATTTTTGATATCTGCATTGGTCGGACTAATAGTTGCCTTAAGCTGAAGCTTGCCCTTGACCTTAACATAAGCCAGTGAATAGTTTAGTTTTATCTTCTTAACATATCGCCGCACCGTAACCTTACAGGTCCTTGATAATCCCGTACCATCCATAGTGCTAGCAGTTATATAACAGGTTCCGTATTTATTGGCTGTTACTATACCATCCTGATCAACCGAGGCTATGCTAGAATTGCTTGATTTCCATGCTATATCCTGATCTGATGCCGTCTGATTCGTGACGGTTGCTATCAATTGGAACTCCGCTCCTTTTTTACAAACCTTAGAATATCGGTTAAGCTTAAGGCCTGAGACATCTTCAGAAACAACTACATATGTCGATGCCATCATATCTCTATTACCAGATGACCTTACTGTTATATAACAATCACCACCAGCCTTAGCAGTAACCAGACCATTTTGATTAACTGTACAGACCGAAGGATTGGTACTACCATATACAACGCTTTTATTAGAGGCAGCCTTAGGTGTTACGGATGTCGATAAAAGGAATGTATCTCCCTTGTTAACTTCTTTATAATCTGGACTAACTGTCAAAGATGTAATTGGTACAACAACTGTTACAATACAAGTTGCCTTAATAGTAGAATCCTTATCCACAATGTAAGCGGTGATAACAACAGGATCACCTAATTCATTGGCAGTTATTACACCGTCTTCTGTTACAGATACGATATCTGGTTTATTAGACTCCCATGTCACCTTCTGATTAGATGCAGTTGCAGGATAGACAAATGCTTCTAAAACGGCCTCGCCTCCTACATTTAATTCCATAGATGTGTTAGACAAGTCAATTCTCGTTACAGCCTGATAAACTTCAACCGTACAGGTCGCAGTAACCTGACCTTCATCCGCCCTACATAGAATCGTCGCCGTTCCACCAGAAACACCTGTAACCTTACCATCATTATCAACTACAGCAACCTTGTCATCTGAGCTCTCCCAGCTGACCTCTTTATTGGATGGCTCATAGCCTGTGTAGTTAGATAAAAGCTGATAATAAAGAGTAAAGCTCTCACCCACACTTATCTTTTTAGAATTCTCTTGTAAAAGAATCTGAGCTACAGGAACATTGATCGTGATTATAATTGAGTCGGATATCTTAGTATCATCTGCTGAGGAACAGGTTATAGTAACCTTGCCCGCCGCAAGCAATGTAACCTTACCAGTATGTAAATCAACTGTTGCAACATTTTTATCGTTAGATGACCATACAACATTCATATTAAGCGCACTTGCGTAAGTCTCGTAATCAGCTGTACCAACTGTCTCATCGACTGCATTAGACTGAACGTTGGCAAATAACTGAACAAACTGCTCCGCTAAGTTGACAGTCATATCATTGGCAGTTATATCAACACTGCTAACCTTAGGAAGTACATCAATATAAATGACATCTGTAGCAGATGGATTCTGTTTAGATGTAGCAACTACAACGCAAGAGCCAGGAACCTTGGCATTAATTGTACATGCAGTTCCGTTAGAGGTGATTGAGACAACACTGTCATCAGTTGAATGCCAGATAATTGTATTGTCCTCAGGCTCAACGCCATCCTCTCCCACTAGGGTTGCTGTAACTGTTATTCTTGAATTGGAGGTCTCTGAATTGCCACCTAAGAAAAGCTTGGCTGTGTGCTGTGAAAGCGTTAAGCCGACAGATGGCTGTAAGACATGAACATGGCATATTGCGTTTATTGAACGCTCGCCATATAAAAATTGTGAAACCAAAACAGTATATGTATCATAAACTGATATATCTAAATCTTTAGTAATCGAAACTGATGCTACATCATTAAGCTGTCTGTTCACCTTGGCATTGGCTGTTGATGTAGAGCAGGTTAAATTAAATCCAGTTGGATTGATACGAGTAGCATCATTAAGCTGTAAGCACTGATCAGCTGTTAAGTCTCCGCTATATACATTCCATGTTATAGACTCTGTTATATTGGTAACAGTAGCATTAATATCAAATGTAGTAGGACCGTTATCAGTTCCCTTATATACAGTTATATCGCTCTGCTGACTTAAGGAAATGGTATCAATTACCTGAATATTTAACTTAAGAGTAATCTTATGAGAATCAAACTCATAAACTGCTGTAACAACAACCGGGTTATCCGGACTGGTTGTTGTATCTGTCTCATCATTAGTAATTGTGTAGCCTGATTCATCAGACCCGGTATAATGAACATAGCCTGATGCATTACCAAAAGAAATCTTGCCTTTAGCAAGCTGGTTAGTGCCTAAAATAACACTACCGTTATATGGAATATCAATACTTGACTCAGTAATCTTCTTGTGATCTGAACCTTGTGTAAACCAAAACATCGAATTGCTAGCTATAGTAAGCTCAACATAATCATATTGCTCATTGGAAGTATTAGTTGCTGTTATAACAACTGTACCTGAACCTGACTCTGGAGCATCAATAACAGTTAAGTCTAATGTAGTTCCAGTATTGTTCTCTCCTGATGTAGTCAGATTAACATACTTACCGCCATCATCGCTTGACCAGACTATATCTGTACCTGAAACAGAGACGCTAAAACTAGCACTCTCACCAACATAAAGCTTAGTTGAACCAGTATAACTAATCATTCCCTGATATCTAGTTGCCGCATTAACCGAATTAATCAACTCACTAGTTATACAAGTTGAAAGCATAAGCACAAATGCTATAAATAGTGCAAGTCCTCTCCTTCCTACAGATTTATATATCTTACCAGCTCTATAATTCATATTCTCAACCTCCAAATGCTTTAGCACAAGGCTATCAGTTTATTATAACCTAAATCTTGTTATATGACAACATCTAAAACACTATATAATGTGTGATATAGGGTTATATAAGAATTTCAAAACAACACCCCTATATTATATATCGGTCAAAGCTAAATATAGTGAACTTTTCTCACATTTTACTTAGAAAATATAGATTTTATGCATATTACGACATATATAAATACTATCATCCTTATGTTACGATTAAGTGATAAAACATTTTAAGATATCTTAATCAAATATTAATAAAAAAGGGGCTGTCGCATTAAGAAATTAGTGCGCAGCTCCTTTTCTGCTCAAAAAACAAAAAAAATAACTGCTAAACCTC
>JAIKVP010000206.1 GCA_024685635.1 Lachnospiraceae bacterium | reverse complement strand
AGTTATCCTAAGAATGTCTGTGTTAAGAGGTTTTACAGTCATTATATCTGGGGAAATAATGTTATTAAATACATTAAGAATCGAAAAAAACCAGATGTTATATACGCAGCTATACCATCTTTGACAGCAGCCAATAAAGTTGCTAAGTATTGCAAGGCCAATGATATAAGATTTGTTATTGATGTTCAGGACTTGTGGCCTGAGGCCTTTCAAATGGTAGTTAATATACCAATTGTCAGTGAGTTAGCATTTGCACCTTTTAAGTTCTTAGCCGATGGAATCTATAAGAGAGCAGATGAGATTGTTGCGGTCTCTAAAAGCTACGCTAACAGGGCAAGAAGAGTTAACAAAAATGCCAGGGCGCATGCAATATATCTTGGAACTGAACTTGATAAGTTTGATGAATATCTAACTTCAGAGACAGTTATTAAGAAAAATGCTAACGAGGTATTAATAGCCTACTGTGGAACTTTAGGCAGTAGCTACGATATAACAATAGTTATAGAGGCTCTTAAAAGGCTTGATAGCGAAGGTATTAAGAATTATAGATTTATAGTAATGGGCGATGGACCGAGGTTTGATGAGTTTAAGCTTATGGCTAAAAAGGCGGGAATCAACGCATTTTTTACCGGAAGAATTCCTTATGATCAGATGTGCGCAACGCTTAAAAACTGCGATATTACAGTTAATCCAATCGCTCATAATGCAGCTCAGAGCATTATTAATAAGCATGCTGATTATGTAGCAGCAGGGCTTCCTATAGTGAGTACTCAGGAGAGTCTAGAATTTAGGAAGCTTATTGATAAGTACGAGATGGGATTTAACGTAGATAACTCTGATGTTTTAGGGCTTGCTAGCAAGTTGAAATTGCTTATTAAAGATAAAGATTTAAGAATCAAAATGGGCAATAACGCAAGAAAATGTGCTAAGAAACGCTTTGATAGAAAACTGACTTATGAGGTTATTGTTAGGGCGATTGAAGGTAGAGATGATTAATAGATTGTCTATAGCAAATGTTGATTTAGAAGGATAGATTTATGGCGCTTAACTACAAGGAATTAGTTAATGAAATAGCAAGAAATGATGAATCGCTTCACGCAGTAACTGATGATGAGGCAATTAAGCTAAAGGACGCTTTATACAATATGGCAATTGATATCGATGAGAGGTTAAGACCATATGGAATAAAGCTTATGCTTGTAGGCGGAACCTTGCTTGGCGCTGTTAGGCATGGCGGTTTTATTCCATGGGATGATGATTTTGATGCAGCTTTATCAAGAGAAGATTACTTAAAACTTATCGATATATTTGACGAAGTTTTAGGAGAAGATTATGATTTAAGAAGTCCTAATTCACCATATCCAAACGGCAACAGATTTATGCAGATTTTTAAGAAAGGTACAGTTGTTAAGGAGTTTGGTTCAGACAACCCTTTTCAGCCGAACGAGTTAAAGATAGATATATTTCCTTACGATTATGCACCTGATTCTGCATTTTTTAGAAAAATAAAAGGCATAAGAGCTAATATACTTATGGCTATTGCAGCTTGTGTAATGGATTACAGGTATACTGATGAAACTTATAAGCAGTTTATGTCACAGAGTTCTAGTGGCAAGAGAATGTATACGATTAGAAGAATAATTGGTTTTACATTTTCGTTCAAGAAGCCGGAGAAATGGTTTGATAAGGTTGATATCGCAATTAGAACTAAGAAAGAAACTAATTATGTCACGAGCGCAACTGGAAGAAAGCATTATTTAGGGGAAATATTTGAGACAAATGTATTCTATCCGGTCAGTGAGATGAAGTTTATTGAGCATAGTTTTTATGCGCCTGCTAAGCCTGATGTTTATTTAAGAGGGCTGTATGGCGATGATTATATGACACCACCAGATGCTAAGCAAAGAGAGTGTCACTATATTTACGAAATGAAACTATAAGAGGGTGATTTTATGTACAAGGTAGCAGTACTGATGAGTACATATAACGGAGAAAAATTCATAAGGGACCAGGTTGATAGTATTCTTAACCAGGCTGGTGTAGAAGTAACTTTATATGTCAGAGATGACGGCTCAACAGATAGGACTGCAGAGCTTATTAAAGATGTGCCGGGTGTCAAACTCACAGCGGGTGAAAATGTTGGAGTTGGCAACAGTTTTATGCAGATGGTTTATGACGTGCCGACAACATTTGACTATTATGCATTTGCTGATCAGGATGACTGTTGGTTGTCTGATAAGCTTATGAATGCGATTTATAAGATTGGGGATACAGATGAGCTGAAGTTGTATGCGTCGAATCAGACGCTTGTTAATGCTTCGCTTGATGTGATTAGAGATAGATACTCAACCCCGCCGGATTATTCGTATATGCAGACAATATGCGCTAATCGTTTGGCTGGCTGCACATTTGTCTGGAATAATGCATTTCATAATCTGATATCAACGTTTGACTT
>JAIKVP010000185.1 GCA_024685635.1 Lachnospiraceae bacterium | reverse complement strand
CTTATCCCTATGGAGGACCTAATCATTTATGAAATGCACGTCAGGGGCTTTACAAAGGATGATTCCTCTAAGGTCAAGCATCCTGGAACCTTCGACGGTATAATCGAGAAAATCCCATACCTTAAGGAACTCGGTGTAAATGCAGTCGAGCTTATGCCTATCTTTGAGTTTGACGAAATGGCAGACAAGCGAGTGGTAGACAATCACGAGGTTATGAACTACTGGGGCTATAACACCGTATGCTTCTTTGCACCTAACACAAGCTATACAGCAAGAGTTGAGTACAATAAAGAAGGTACTGAGCTTAAAGAGATGGTTCAGACTCTTAACGCCAACGGTATTGAGGTTATTTTGGACGTTGTATTTAACCATACAGCAGAGGGCAACGAAGAGGGACCGTTTTTCTCATTTAAGGGCTTAGACAATAACATTTACTATATGCTGACACCTGATGGCAAGTATTATAACTTCAGTGGATGCGGTAATACCGTAAACTGTAACCATCCAATTGTTCAGCAAATGATACTAGATTGTTTAAGATACTGGGTAACTAACTACAGGGTAGACGGCTTTAGATTCGACCTTGCATCTATTCTAGGTAGAAATGAAGACGGCTCACCTATGTCATCGCCACCACTTTTGCAGTCGCTTGCATTTGACCCGATTCTAGGTCAGGTTAAGCTTATCGCAGAGGCATGGGATGCAGGTGGACTTTATCAGGTAGGAAGCTTCCCAGCCTGGAACAGGTGGGCAGAGTGGAATGGAAGATATAGAGACGATATGAGGCGGTTCCTAAAGGGAGACGAGGGCCTTACTAAGGCAGCGGGCATAAGAATGATAGGCTCGCCGGATTTATACCCTTATGAGCACCGCGGTAAAAATGCTTCAATAAACTTCCTAAACTGTCATGATGGCTTTACCCTTTATGATATGTATGCCTATAACCAGAAACACAATGAGGCCAATGGCTGGGACAACACAGACGGTGCTAATGACAATAACAGCTGGAACTGTGGCGTAGAGGGAGAGACTACTGACATAGAGGTTAATGCACTTAGAAAGAAGTTATGTAAAAATGCATTTGCAGCTCTTATGCTGTCAAGAGGAACACCAATGTTTTATGCTGGTGATGAATTCTTAAACACTCAGTACGGAAACAATAATGCTTATTGTCAGGACAATAAGATTTCATGGCTTGATTGGAAGCTTTTAGACAAGAATAAGGATATGTATGCATTTGTTAAGCACCTTATTGAGTTTAGAAAAAGACATGCTGTAATTAGAAAGGATTTAAATCCTTGCTCGCTACATTTCCCTTTTACAAGTATTCATTCAAGTGTTCCATGGGATGAGGATTTTAACGAGGATAAGAGAGTTTTAGGAGTTATGTATGCCGGGCGCGATTCTAAAGGTGGCAAGGATGATATAGTATATGTTGCCATTAACGCTTACTGGGAGGATCAGGAGATTGAGCTTCCAGACCTGTTTGGTAAGTGGAAATGGAAACAGGTTTTAGACACTGCAGCTGAAAAATATAAATGCAGTAGAAAAGTCAGTGCTGACAGGCATTGTGTACTTCAAGCTAGAAGCTTAGCAGTGTTTGTCAATGACAAGTAATTAGGAGGCTTTATGTTATCACAGATTAAGGTGCTCACAATTCAGGACATTTCCTGCACAGGTAGATGTTCAATAACTGTGGCACTGCCTATGTTATCCGCCTGCGGTTTTAATACGAGTGTTATTCCAACCTCGCTATTATCTACGCATACAGGTGGATTTGATGGATATTTCCATCGAGATTTGACTGGGGATATGGAGCAGATTCTAGCTCACTGGAAGACGCTAGACTTAAAATTTGACGCTATTTATATTGGATTCTTGGCAAATGAAGGACAGGTTGACAACGCCATCAAGTTTATTGAGGCTCTAAAGACGCCTAATACCATGGTTTTTGTTGATCCTGCTATGGCTGATGAGGGAGAGTTATATTCTCTTCTTGAGCCAGACTTTCCTGATGCGATGAGAAAGCTTCTTAAGTATGCTGACCTCATTTGCCCTAATATGACTGAGGCTTATATGCTCCTTGGAGATAACTATGAGGAAGGGGCCTTATCTGATAAAGAGATAAAAAATATGGCTTATAAGTTAGCTCTCTTATCAGAGGCTGATGTTGTAATTACTGGAGTTGAGACTGATGATGGCGCTATCGGCGCAGCCTGCTATAATAGGGGCTCAAGAAAGTTTAAGATCTACACCAGTAAGAAGGTTGAGGGTGTTTATTATGGAGCCGGGGATGTATTTATGTGTGCGCTAATTGGCGGTATGCTTCACGTTATGACTCTTGAACAGTCTATGAAGCTAGCGTGCGACTTTGTCGTTGACTGCATTGAGAGGTCTAAGGCAGAGGGGACAGATTATAGATATGGGGTAGATTTTGAGAGAGGAATTCCATTGCTTTTACATTTGCTTGGAATTACAAAATAAGATTAGAAGATTATCTAATGTTAAAACAGGAGGCTTAAATTATGTTATCTAAGAAGTATTCTAAGGTTGCTGGACAGAGCTCAGTTATCAGACAGATATTTGAGTTCGGCAAGAAGAGAGCTTTAGAGGTTGGAGCAGAAAATGTATTTGATTTCAGTATTGGTAATCCATCGGTACCTGCGCCTAAGTCGGTTAATGAGACAGCCATAAGGATTATGAACGAGAATGATCCATGCTTTGTACATGGCTATCCAAGTGCAGTTGGCTATGATGATACAAGAGAGGCAATTGCCAATTCTCTTAATAAGAGATATGCGATGAATTATCATAAGAACAACATTTTCATGACCAATGGTGCTGCGGCTGCGATTACACTTTGCTTTAGAGCAGTGTCTGATTACGGTTCAAATGATGAAATTATCGTTATTGCACCTTATTTTCCAGAGTACAAATGCTTTATCGAGGGCTCGGGAGTAAAATGTGTTGAGGTTGAGGCAGACACTAAGGATTTTCAGATTGATTTTGATAAATTGTCTGCTGCAATAAATGAGAATACAAGGGCGATTATTCTTAACAGCCCTAACAATCCTACTGGCGTTGTTTACTCAGAGGAGACTATTAAGACGCTAAGCTCAATCTTAGAGGAGGCCTCTAATAAATACGGCAGAGCAATTTATATAATTGCTGACGAGCCATATAGAGAGATTGTATTTAGTGGATATACAGTTCCTTATATCCCTAAATACTATAAGAATACCCTGGTTTGCTATTCCTACAGTAAGTCGCTTTCTATTCCTGGAGAGCGTATCGGCTATATTGCATTTTCTGATGAGATAGAGGATGCTGACCTTATGTTTGGAACTATCGGAGCGGTTGCAAGAGAGATGAGTTATGTCGGAGTTCCATCGCTATTTCAGATGGTTGTCAGAGACTGTGTTGATGACACAGCAGATATTTCAGTTTATGAGACCAATAAAAACCTTATCTACAATGCACTTAAGGACATTGGATATTCAGTTGTAGAGCCTAACGGAACCTTCTACATTTTCCCTAAATGCTTAGAGGATGATGCTAATGCCTTCTGTGAAAAAGCTAGAAACTACGACCTTCTTATCGTTCCTTCAGACAGCTTTTCTATCAAGGGATATTTTAGATTGAGCTATTGCGTTCCAACTGCTAGAGTTGAAAAAGCGATTCCTTTATTTGAAAAACTATATAAGGATTACAACTAGGAGGCGTATTTATGAAAGCATGGGAAGCTAATATCAGAAAGGTTACTCCTTATGTTCCTGGCGAGCAGCCTAAGGATAGCAATGTAATAAAGCTTAACACTAATGAGAATCCTTACCCACCTTCACCAAAGGTAAAGGAAATCTTGGCAAACGTTGACAACCTTAGAAAATATCCTGATCCTGAGGTTGTCAAACTAAGAGAAGCACTAGCCAAATTTCATGGTTTTGATACAAGCGAGGTCTTTGTTGGCGTAGGTTCTGATGACGTATTAGCCAATGCATTTTTGACATTTTTTAATGGAGACAAGCCAGTTCTCTTTCCAGATATAACCTATTCATTTTATGATGTATGGGCTAATCTTTATAATATTCCTTATGAGCAGCCAGCGCTTAATGACGACTTTAGAATCGTCAAAGAGGATTACTATAAGCCGAATGGCGGTGTAGTTATAGCCAATCCTAATGCTCCTACTGCAATAGGAGAGAGCGTTGATTTTATTAAGGATATTCTTGATCACAATCAGGAATCAGTTGTGATAGTTGACGAGGCCTATGTAGATTTTGGCGGTGAGACAGCGCTTTGTTTAGTTAAGGATTATGAGAATCTATTGGTTGTCAGAACATTTTCTAAGTCAAGATCTTTAGCTGGAATGCGTATAGGATATGCGATTGCTAACAAGGCTTTAATAGCTGCACTTAATGACATTAAGCAGTCTATTAATTCCTACACTATGACCTCTGCAACAATAGAAGTAGCAGTTGCATCTGTTTTAGATAACGACTATTTTAACGAGCATGTAAAAAAGATTATAGATACAAGAGAGTGGTTCTCTAAGGAGATGAGAGAATTAGGCTTTAGCTTTGCTGATTCTAGTGCTAACTTTATCTTCGCTAAGCACAATAAGGCAAATGCAGCTGACATTTTTAATGCGGCTAAGACTAAGGGAATATATGTTAGATATTTTAACAAGCCAAGGATTAACAACTATTTAAGAATCACTATTGGCACAGATGAAGAGATGAGAAGCTTTATAGATTTTATTAAGGATTATTTAACAACCGCTGGTTGTTAAAATCCTTAAAAAAGGTCGAATAATTCCAAATAAAGTCGAATGAGGACGAATACATACGAAAAGAGTCGATTTTTTCTTGAAATCGGCTCTTTTTTACGTCTTTTTAACAACTACTAAGATTTAGACATAGAATGATTTGCATTTTATAATTGATTTAAGGACATGTTCATTAATTCTGGCTTGACGAAGCTAATGTATAATTTTTAAGGAGGGTAATAATGTTATCATTTGATGAATTTGTTGAATATCTTATAGAAAATATTGCTGGTTATATATCTAAAGATTTTGAGGGAGAGGTAACTGTCACTGAAGTTAAGAAGAATAATCAAACCTCTTATAAGGCGCTTCAGATTAAGCAAAAAGGCGCTTTATGCTCACCTTCAGTTCCGCTTGATCAGAGCTATAATTACTATCTAAGTTGCGACGATTTAGAGAAGACGATCAATTATATTGCAGACTTTCATAATGAACACGTTAACGATATTGATATAGATCCTGACGATATTTATAACTTTGATATTATGAAGGATAAGATTATATTAAGGCTTGTTAATTACGAGAAAAATATAGATGCATTTAAGGATAAACCTCATATGTTAATAGAGGACTTATTAGTAGTTTTTAGATGGATTGCTGATTATAGTGAAATGGGTGTTTCAACTGCAATTGTTACGAACTATGAGCTTGAAAGCTGGGGCATAACTATAGAAGAATTATATCAAAGAGCGTTAATTAACACAGCTAAATATTTTCCTTTAAGTTGTGATGATATGGCTGGATTTTTTCTAAAATCAATAGAGGATGAAAGAATAAAAGAAAAGGTAAAAGAAGAAATAGAATACTTTATGGAAGACAAGGCACCGATGTTTGTGTTGTCAAATGAAAAGCGCATAAATGGTGCAACTTCAATTCTTTATCCTAAGTGTTTAAATGAAATTTCAAAGATTTATGACGGGGATTTTTATCTCTTGCCAAGCTCTGTTCACGAGGTTATCTTAGTTCCTAAATGCTTTGGAATGGATGAAGACTATTTAAGATTTATGGTTAAAAATGCCAATGACAGTGTAGTTAAGGAAGCGGATCTTTTGTCTTACAATGTCTATGAATACAATGCTAGACTTGATAGTTTTAAAGTAGTATAATTTAACTATATTTTAATTTTTATCAAATAGCAAGAGGTGAGCTTATTGAAACGTTGGGAGATATATTTAGAGATATTCCTTGAACTTTTAATAATACTTGCAATTATAGCATTTGTCGGATTGGCACTTCCTAAGATATTGGGATTTTTATGGCCATTGGTTGCCGGTTGGCTTATAGCCACTGTCGCACATCCTATTCAGAAGTTTTTACAAAAGAGACTTAAGGTCGCTAAGAAGTTAGGCTCAGCAATACTAGTAGTATTTGTTATTGCTATAGTTGTTTTAGCATTTTATGGACTTGGCTCTGCCTTAGTTAATCTTGGTTCTGATTTTGTCAAAGCTGTTCCTGGCATATATAATGACACTATGAACAATATTTCTAGCTGGTGGGAGACCAATTCAGTAGTCTTGCCAAGAGAGATATCATCTAAGATAAGTGAGATAGCAGCTTCAGCGTCTAGTGAGATTTCATCTTATTTTGCTGGCAAGGTGAGTGATGGATATTTGACCAGCTTTGCTAAGAGCGTGACAAATGGACTTATTGGTATTATTGTTATGTTTATGTCTGCTTATATGTTTATGGTAGATTGGGATAATCTTTATAAGAAGTATAAAGGAATAAACAGTGACAGATTTAAGGAACAGGTTAAGCTTGTTAAGGATAACATTTTTGCTGGTGTTGGTGGCTATATTCTGGCTCAGATTAAGCTTATGGCTATCATTGCGGTTATACTTTTTATCGGCTTGATGATACTTCCGTCACACTATGCATTTGTTCCTGCTTTGCTTATTGCGATACTTGATGCGATTCCATTCTTAGGAGTTGGAACCGTGCTTATTCCATGGGCGGTTTATGAGGTTACAATCGGCAATACGGGCTACGCATTAGGCCTTATGATTCTGTATCTTATATGTCTGGTATTAAGGCAGATATTGCAGCCTAGACTTGTTGGAGACAGTGTTGGATTGTCGTCTCTTACCACCTTGGTTCTTATGTATATTGGCTTTAAGTTAGGCGGAATATTGGGATTTATTTTGATGATTCTTATGGGAATTATCGTTAAGAGAATGTATGAAACCGGACTCTTTGACGGACCGATTAAGCGTACCAAAAACAGGCTTGAAATGCTTAAGACAGCCCCTTAATTTCTAAATATTATCAATTGACGATAAGTATTTATTGTGCTATAATTAGCCTTGTGCGATTCTAGCACAATAATTTTTTATAGTTCTATGGAGGAATGAAACGATGAAGCAAGGTACTGTTAAATGGTTCAATGGCAAGAAGGGTTATGGATTTATTTCTGATGAGGAAGGAAACGATGTATTCGTACATTTCTCAGGAATCGTTATGGATGGCTTTAAGTCACTTGACGAGGGTCAGAAGGTTCAGTTCGAGGTTGTTGACGGAGAGAAGGGACCACAGGCTACAGAGGTTACTGTAATTGCCTAAGGATCAAAACAGTAGAGAGTTATAGTGTAACACTCGAAGGTTATGAGACTATCGTTTTAGATAGTCTCTTTTTTTAGTGCATTTTCTTTGGAAATTTAGTATAATGGTTTCTAAGAGGTGATGAGTAATGGCTTATACAACATTTGCAGCTATTGATGTCGGGTCTAATGATGTCGCTATGAAGATATATCAGATATCAGCAGGCAAGGGTATCAAGCAGATTGACTATGTTAGTCAGTATCTTGCAATCGGGCGAGATACATATAGATATGGCAAGATTAGAAGCGAGTTAATTGATGAACTATCTCAGGTTTTATCCCGCTTTCAAAAGAAGATGAAGGAGTATCAGGTAGATGCTTATTTAGCATATGCGTCAAGTGCTCTAAGAGAGGCTGATAACAGGGAGTTCATCTTAGACCAGATTTATCTAAAGACTGGAATAGATATCAATGTTTTGAGTAATTCTGAGAGACATTATTTAATGTATAAAGGTATTGCTAGTCGTACGGTCGATTTCAACAATGTTATCCAAAAGAATACAGCGATTATAGATATGGGTGCTGGTAGTATTCAGATATCTATATTTGATAAGCAGGCTTTAAGTGTTACGCAGAACTTAAAGATTGGTTCTATGCGTCTTAAGGGCTTATTAGAGGGTAATCAAAAGATTGGTGCAGGCTACAAGGATATGCTTGCAGAATATATTAGTAATGAGATTGATTCCTTTAGCAACTACTTTATGAAGGATAAGTCAATCAAGAATATAATTGCTGTCGGTGATGAGATTGACGCTATGAGAAGATTAGCTCCAGAGTTACATATCACAGATTCTATTGATAGTAACCAGATGGCGATTATATATGACAGAATAGTTAAGACTTCTGCAGAGGATATATCAGATAAGTATGAGATAGCGCTAGAGGTCGCTGACATTTTATTACCTGCGGCAGAGATTTATAAGTGCTTTTTAGATCGCTCTAAAGCAGAGATTATCTGGACTCCGGGTATTGATTTGTGTGACAGTATTGCAGCTGAATATGCTGATGAGTCTGGTAAGGTTAAGTTAAGTCACGACTTTAAGCAGGACATTGTCTCTATGGCTAAGAGTGTAAGCAAGCGCTATCACAGCAATAGAGCACATATATCTAATGTTAGCAATATTGGATTAGAGATATTTGATACAATGAAGGATATTCATGGATTAACTTCTAGGAACAGGCTCTATTTACAGATTGCAATTATTCTTCACGATTGTGGCAAGTACATTACCATGAATGCAGGTGGAAGAGAGTCGTATAACATTATTATGGCATCAGAGATTATCGGCCTTTCTCATAGAGAGAGGGAGCTAGTTGCCATGATAGTTATGTATAATACAGTCTATTTGCCAGCATTTTCTGAGTTAGAGGGCGAGCTTAGCAGAGAGGAATATATCACTATTACTAAGCTTATAGCGATTTTAAGAGTTGCTAATGCAATGGACAGAAGCCACAAGCAAAAGGTTGGTAAGATTGAAGTGGAAAGAAAGAACAAGAAGCTTATGCTTAATGTTGACTCGCTTGCTGACATTTCCTTAGAGAAGGTTTTGTTTGAGCCAAAGGCAGACTTCTTTGAAGAGGTTTACGGAATACGACCAATTATTAAGCAGAGGAGGAATTTCTAATGGGTGACAAGAAATATATTAAACCAGAATATTATTACAATAGAGAGTTGTCCTGGCTTGAGTTTGATGGTAGGTGTTTGTCTGAAGCACAGGATGAGTCTATACCTCTTTTTGAGAGAATTAAGTTTTTGAGCATTACAGCATCTAACTTAGACGAGTTCTTTATGGTAAGAGTTGCGTCGCTTAAGGATCAGGTGCATGCAGGATATAAGAAGAAGGATATCGCTGGAATGACATCTTCTGAACAGCTTGAGGCGATTAATGACAGGACTCACAGCTTTATGGAGGCGCAGTATAGAACCCTTAATGATAACTTGCTTCCTGACCTTAAGAAGAATGGACTTAGAATTCTGACAAGCTATAAGCAGTTAAATGATGAACAGGCAAACTATGTTGATGATTATTTTAAGCATAATGTTTATCCTGTTTTGACCCCTATGGCTGTTGATTCTTCTAGACCATTTCCACTTGTTAGAAATAAGACTCTTAATATAGCAGCGCTTATATTAGACAAGGATAAAGGCGAGGAAAATGAACTAGCAACCGTTCAGGTGCCTTCAGTTTTAGACAGGGTTATAAAGCTACCTTCTAGTGAGGAAGGCGTTACTGATATCATTTTACTAGAGGAGATTATTGAGAAGAATCTTGATCAGTTATTCTTAAATTATGAAGTTAAGGCTGCATTTCCTTATCGTGTAATGAGAAATGCTGATTTTACTATAGATGAAGAGGAGGCTGAGGATCTCTTAGTTGAGATTGAAAAGTCCTTAAAGCGTCGCCAGTGGGGTGAGGTAATCAGACTAGAGATTGCCGCTGATGTTGACAAGAAGCTTCTTAAGCAGCTTAAGAAGGAGCTTGATGTGATGGATGAGGATGTCTTTAGAATAGAAGGTCCTCTTGATTTAACATTCTTAATGAAGGTCAATTCAATATCTGGTTTCGAGCATCTAAAGTATGAGAAATGGATACCTAAGCAGCCGGCTATGATTAATCCTGATGAGAATTTATTTGACCAAATCAGAAATAATGATATACTAATGCAACACCCTTATGAGAGTTTTGACCCGGTTGTCAACTTTGTAAGGCTTGCTGCTAAAGATCCTGATGTATTGGCTATTAAGCAGACTCTCTATAGAGTTTCAGGTAACTCGCCTATTATCGCTGCCTTAGCGCTTGCTGCTGAGAATGGCAAGCAGGTTTCCGTTTTGGTTGAGCTTAAGGCGAGATTTGATGAGGAGAATAACATTATCTGGGCCAGGAAGCTTGAGCAGGCTGGATGTCATGTTATATATGGACTAAAAGGACTTAAGACACATTCTAAGATTACGCTTGTTGTAAGGCGTGAGGAGGATGGAATTAGAAGATATGTCCATTTAGGTACTGGTAACTACAATGACAGCACAGCTAAGCTTTATACAGATATGGGATTATTTACATCATCTGAGCTTATTGGCGAGGATGCAACTGCTGTATTTAACATGCTCTCAGGTTATTCTGAGCCACCACAGTGGAACAAGTTAACATGTGCGCCTATCTGGCTGAGAGACAAGTTTATAAGGCTTATCAACAGAGAGAAGGAGCACGCTTTAGAGGGCAAGAAGGCTAGGATAGTAGCCAAGCTTAACTCGTTATGTGACAGGGGTATTATAGCTGCTCTTTATGAGGCTTCGGCAGCGGGCGTTAAGATTGATTTGATAGTAAGAGGCATATGCTCACTTAAGGTTGGCATTCCTGATGTGAGTGAGAATATCACAGTCAGGTCGATTGTTGGTAACTTTCTTGAGCACAGCCGCATTTACTATTTCTACAATGAGGGATATGAGGATGTTTATATGGCCAGCGCTGACTGGATGCCTAGAAATCTTGACAGACGTGTGGAGATAATGTTTCCTATTGAAGATGACAACCTTAAGGATTACGCTATACACGTGCTTGATACCGAGCTAAAAGACAATGTTAAGGCGCATATTATGCAGCCTGACGGAAGCTATATTAAACCGGACAGAGGAGATTTAGAGGCGGTCAATTCTCAGGAGATTTTTCAGGAGGAAGCCAATCAAGCGGGGGTAATCAATAAAAAAGAAAAGCCTGACAGGGTGTTTATACCAATAATGGGAGATGAAGGAGAACAGTAATTATGTTTAAGGCAAGATACAGATTCTTATGCCGAATTATAGCATTTGCTATGGTGATAATGATTGGAATGCCAAATCTAACTGCATTTGAGGCAAATGCAGCCGATGCAGAGCCTTTAACGGCCGGTGAATCGTTAGTAGTTTCTTTTGATGCGTCTAATGATGCGATAACAACTGCTATTGATCTAACGACTGAGGCTGCTAGTGAGGTGACTAGTGAAAATGCCAGTGAAAGTTCAAGCGATGTATCAGCTGATGCAACAACAGAGGCGACAACTGAAGCGTCTAGCGACGACAGAGTTGTAATTAACACTCTTAACAATATGCGCGGCGTCTGGGTAGCATTTCCTGATTTTCAGGAAATGGGACTATACAATCAGAAGAAATCTGCATTTAGAAAGAACGTTAAGAAAATGTATAAGATGTTTAAAAAGAACAAGATTAATACAGTTTTCTTCCACGTTTGCCCATGTAACGATGCAGTCTATCCTAGCAAGACATTAAAGTGGAGTTCATATATGTGTCCTAATTATAAGAATCCAGGCTATGATCCACTTAAGATTTTAGTTAAGGAAGCACATAACTATGGTTTGTCTTTTCACGCGTGGATTAATCCATATCGTAAGACTATCTATAGTTCATACAATCCTGGTAAGACCTCTTCAATCAACAGAGTAGTTAAGATTGTTAAGGAGATTATCAATAATTATGATGTAGACGGAATCCATATGGATGATTATTTCTATCCGTCTAACAGCTATAAGAGCCTTTCAGTTAAGACCAAGAAGAAAAATGTTAACAAGATGGTTAAGAAGGTATATAAGGTTATAAAGAAGAAGAGCAAGAATCTTATATTTGGAATAAGTCCAGCAGGCAACATAGATTATGCTGAGAGTATCGGCTGTGACTTGTCAACCTGGATGAATAAGAAGGGCTATATTGACTATATTATGCCTCAGCTATACTGGTCTGATAAGTACTATCTATACGGCAAATATTACACTATGTATACTGACAGACTAAAGGCATGGAAGAAGCTCAATAAGAATAAGAAGGTTACTATGATTATAGGTTTAGGACTATATAAAGCTGGAACCTATGAATATAACGACAGGGGCTGGAAGGGCAAGAGCAATATTATAGTCACGCAGATTAAAAAGGAGAAGAAAGCAGGTTGCAAGGGCTTTGTATTCTTCTCGGCGAGATTTATGTCTCACAAGGAAGCTAAGAAGGAAATGAATAATTATAGGAAGTATATGGGAATAGATTAGCATTTTCTTATAATTTATGCTTGACAAATGTGAGTGCTAGTGCTAGTATAGCATATGTTGTGGGCTAACCCACAGATACTAATAAAGCAGAGGATCCACTCTCACCTTAGCGCAATTGGGCGACTCGGGTTTATATGATTATATTTATCGGCTTATTTGCCGGTTTACTATGGTTATTATCAGTGGATTGTTATGCAATCCACTTTTTTTGTGGATACACATAGAATGATATGGATGGAGGTGTATGAACCATAGCAGCAGAGAATCAGATTAACGAGCAGATTAAAGACAAGGAAGTACGTGTTATCGGTAGTTCAGGAGAGCAGATTGGTGTTATGTCCGCTAAGGAGGCAATGAAGCTTGCTGATGATGAGGGACTTGATTTGGTTAAGATTTCGCCAAATGCCAAGCCACCAGTATGTAAGATTATCGATTATAGTAAGTATCGTTACGAACAGGCGCGTAAAGAGAAGGAAGCTCGTAAGAAACAGAAAACTGTTGATACTAAAGAGATTCGTTTCTCGCCTAACATTGACACCAATGATCTTAACACTAAGATTAATCAGGCAAGAAAGTTCCTTTCTAAGGGTGACAAGGTTAAGGTTAACTTAAGATTTAGAGGCCGTGAGCTTGCGCACGTTGATGCGACTAAGCACATTTTAGATGAGTTTGCAGCATCATTAGAGGATTGCGCTCAGATAGAAAAGCCTGCTAAGTTTGAGGGTAGAAGCATGATTATGATTCTGTCACAGAAGTAATTATATCATTTTATGGATGTATAACATTTTAGGATTTTTAAGGAGGATAAAGTTATGCCAAAGATGAAGACTAACAGAGCAGCAGCTAAACGTTTTAAGAAGACAGGTACAGGAAAGCTTAAGAGACAGAAAGCTTATAAGCAGCACATCCTTACCAAGAAGTCTGCCAAGACCAAGAGAAATCTCCGTAAGGGCGTTATGACAGACTCAACAAACGTCAAGAATATGAAGAAGATTATGCCTTATCTATAATATAAGGCCAGCAGATATAGGAGGTATTTTGAAATGGCAAGAATTAAAGGTGGCGCTAACGCCAAGAAAAAGCACAATAAGGTTTTAAGATTAGCTAAGGGTTACAGAGGAGCACGTTCTAAGCAGTATCGTATTGCTAAGCAGTCAGTTATGCGTGCACTTAGCTCATCATATGCAGGTAGAAAAGAGCGTAAGCGTCAGTTTAGACAGCTTTGGATTGCTCGTATTAACGCAGCAGCTCGTATGAATGGACTTTCATATAGCAAGTTTATGCATGGCTTAAAGCTTGCAGGTGTAGATATGAACCGTAAGATGCTTTCAGAGATGGCTATCGCTGATCCAGAAGGATTTGCTAAGCTTGTTGATGTGGCTAAAGAGAAGGTTGCATAAGTCTATATTTATATATATTATACGCGTCAGAGATTGTTCTCTGACGCATTTTTTATTTTGTTGACAATAACTAACTAAA
This sequence comes from Lachnospiraceae bacterium, assembly GCA_024685635.1. Taxonomy (GTDB): domain Bacteria; phylum Bacillota; class Clostridia; order Lachnospirales; family Lachnospiraceae; genus NC2004. The sequence goes on along the minus strand of JAIKVP010000185.1, from coordinate 20,529 downwards.
GCACTAAAATGTTAATAGAATGAAAAAACGGGAGGTATCTTATGTCAACTAATGAAATCAATTCACTAAAAAAAGCTAACAAGGCATCTTTAACCTGTTATACAGTTATGAATGTTATATTAGTTATAGCATACTTGATTCAGGTTATTAAGGGAGAGAGAACTATAGGCTATTATGCAGTTTTTTGTGTTCTTGATTTGTTACCATTGATTGCTAGTTTTATAGTCTATAATACCAATAAAGCTAGCCAGATGCTACAACATGTGATTGCATGGGGATTTTTGGTATTCTACTTATATGTTATATTTACTACAGTTTCGCCAGTTGCATATACTTATGCATATTTACTTGCGGTAATACTGCTTACTTATAACAGTATAAAGCTTACGATGGCATTTACGGGTGCAGTAGCTGTTGCTAATATTATCTATGTCGTTCTTAATCTGGCTAATGGCACCTATACAAGTGCAGATATGGCTGATATTGAGATTCGAGTGTTAGCAACAGTCCTTTTGATTCTTTATTCGACCTTGAGTACCAGAGTTGTTAAGAGCAACAATGATGCTCAGATTGAGAGTATCAATGAGGCTTTGGGGCATACAGATGAGGTTATGTCTGAGATGATTGCGGCTTCTGACGAGCTTAACACATGCGTTTCATCAGTTGCAGACAAGATGAGACAGTTAGTTTCTTCTACAGAGGATACAATGGAGTCTATGAGACAGGTTGCAACTGGAACCAATGATACTGCTGATTCTATTCAGGATCAGATGAATAAGACAGAAGATATCCAGCTTGCAATTGACAAGGTAGATCAAGCTACTTCGGCTATTGATGAGGATGTTAAGCGCACAGAGGATGAGCTTAACAATGCTAGAAATAATATTGATGACTTGGTTAAGAAGGTTAATGATTCTACTAGTGAGAGCAAAGAGGTTTCATTAGATCTTGACCAGCTTAATAATTACACCAATCAGATGCAGTCTATCACAGAGATTATTAATGATATTACTTCACAGACTAGTCTCTTAGCACTTAATGCGTCTATTGAGGCTGCTAGAGCAGGAGAAGCTGGTAAGGGATTTGCAGTTGTTGCTACAGAGATTGGACAGCTTGCTAATCAGACACAAGAGGCGACAGACCATATTAGCGAGTTGGTTAATAAGGTAACTGTAGAGCTTGGCAAGGTTATCAAAGAGATTGCTCATATGCTTGATATTACTGAAGCGCAGAATGAAGCAGTTTCTAATACTGTAGATAGCTTTGATAAGATTCAGGATTCTATGGATGCAGTTAATCAAAGCTCGGATGAGTTAAGACAGCTTGTTCATTCACTTGAGCAGGCCAACAAGGCAATCGTTGAGGGAATTGAGAGTATATCAGCCTCTACAGAGGAGGTTACAGCTCATTCTAATCAAACATTTGAGAACAATGAGCAGAATTTGACGATTGCTCAGGATATCAACAGCGTTGTTGATGAGTTAGGAGGCATGGCTAATAAGCTTGCTTCATTTGGAAGATAGTTAGTTATTAACCATATATTTTAGGAGGTAATCTAATGGGCTTATTTAGTAAGAAACCTAAGTACCTAGGTAAGATTCCCTATCAGGATGTTACTAGAATAGTAGGTGGAGCTAAGAGTGGGGATGAGTTTCATATTGTGGAAGCGGCTGGAAGAACATCACAGGCTAAGTTTGAACACGATATATCAGAGATTATCTACAAGAACAATCTTATGCAGATAGGGGCTATAGAGAATGATGGAATTTCTATCTGGGTTAAGGTGAAAGTTAATTAAGATAGGGCAGGAGAAAAGCTTTCTCCTGCCTTTAATCTTTATTATTAATAAAATGATTTATATTGATTTTTTTCTTGACAAAAGTATAACAAAGTGCTAGTATATTCAAGTCGGTTATTTGACCGTATGCGGAAGTGTCGGAACTGGCAGACGAGCAAGACTAAGGATCTTGTGGCAGCAATGTCGTGTGGGTTCAAGTCCCATCTTCCGCATTAGCTAATTATTAACTGAAAGCCTTGAATTTAGCGGATTCTGGGCTTTCTTTTTTTGTGGTAATTGTATTATGTGGGGATGACTGGAGATGACTAAGTCATCATCAGAACCATATCCCTTGGTTAATACATCCCTGAGATAGTCTAAATTATTCTTTCTACTGTAAGTATAGTGCTTTAAGTTTGTTTCAACCGAATGACCAAGAAGTGAAGCTCTGTCTGCCGGAGGTACACCGTTTGGCTCAAGTACATTGGAGTTTAAGCTCATTCTGAAAGCGTGGTTGTTGGTCACGCTCATTCCCAGAGACTTTAGCATACGCCTTAGGAATGTTTCATATGCGTCTGTCTTGATCCACTCATTCTCCCTTGTACAAAAGACATACTCAGATGTTAGCCCAAGAGCTGATTTTGCTTCGCTGTTCTCTTTTAGGATTTCTCGGATAGCAGGGGTTATAGGAAAATATCTTCCGCCCTGTTCAATTCCTTTCTCATCTTTGGTATAAGGAACTCGGTAATAATGTTTACCGCCTTTCCTTAATTCGTATAGTTGCTGAGAATGGATGTGTATCAAATCATCTTCGATATCACTTTCCTTAAGAGAACAAAGCTCTGCAGCTCTCATACCGGTTTCAATCGCCAACTCACACACATAGGCATATACGCAATAACCGCCATATCGTGACATTGCTTTTCTTTTGCCTGTTTCAGCCTTGATTACGTTAATCTCGTCCTCTGAAAGAATCTTTTCGTCAGACTTAGGCTTTGATGTATCACAGTTTTTAAGATAAACCCTGTTTTTAATCTTACTTACAGGATTTACGCTGATAATATCGTGATATACAGCATAGCCAAAGATTAGATTCAACACAGATTTATAGGCTAAGAAAGCTTTTGTCTTCATGTCAAGTCTATGTGTCAGCTCCTGCGTGTACTCCTTTAAGTCTATTTCTGTGATTTCAGTAATTCTTCTTTTGCGAAGGCTACTATCAATGAATCTGTCGAAATCATACTGCAAGCGGACTAAAGTGTTGCTGCTGTTGTTCTCGGTATCTTTCTTCTCTGAAAGAGCCATCTCAAAGATATGGTTGACAGTTAGAGAATTCTTGGTTTCTCCGGTTTCTGTTATGCCGTAAGCAAGAGCGACCTTATTAATGAAGTCGTGGTAGCTCATAGCCTCTATCTGTTTGCCTTGATATCTGACTCTGTAAACTACCGCTTCTTTCCCATTCTTAATTACATTTCGGGGGGTGAAAGGACCTCCATGCATACTGATAACAGCTTTTTCCTTTGCTTTGAAAAGTAGTTGATTACTCATGTCTTGCAAGGTGCTGCCCATATCACCTATTGTATATGAATCGGATGATATATTCAAGCTGTTTAAGGTATTCTGAATAAACCGAAATGTCTCTTGAATGTTGTTTTGTGCATTTACAGTACTTTTCGCTGCATACATGAGTCTCACCACCTTTCCTTTTTAATTAAGCACTATTTGGTAATCTTAATATTCCCGTAGTATCAAATATGACATTCTATTGTCTTAATTGATTGTTATCTGTTCGTTTGTTTCTCCTAAGTAGTATAGGAGCTTGTTTTTGGTTATCTTGTATCGTTTCCCTATCTTCACAGCGTGAAGACTATTGCTCTTTATGAGCTTTCTGACGGTATTTGGGGAAACCCCAAGTATTTTGGCTACGTCAGAAACATTTAGAATCGGTGGATAACCAATTAGCAAATCGTTCATATCGCAACTCCTTTCTATTAAAGTTAATTAAAACAACAAATATGTTACTCTGCTATTTTAAATCATGAACGAACGATTGTCAACAACAAATTTGTTACTTTTGTTTTTACAAACAACAAATATGTTATTTTATTGTTTATTTATATTTTGTTATGTGTTATAATTCATATGTGTATATACAATTTGTATTTAAGATTAAAGGAGTGGTATTTATGTATGCATATAATCCGTTTGGAGAGTCTCTTGAAGATTTTGATCGTGAAAACACTGGCAGTCGAATAGGAAGAAGAATTCGTGCTATAAGGACAGAACAAAATATGTCGCAAGGTGAGCTTGGCGAGAAAGTAGGGCTTAACGCAAATAGAATTCAACAGTATGAAAATGGTGCAAGAAACCCCAAATTTGCTTTGTGTAAGCAAATTGCTGAGGCATTGGAAGTTGAAGCAAGCGCATTGCTTGATCCTCAAGTGGCAAGCTATATTGGAGCTATGTACGCTTTTTTTGAGATGGAGACGTTGTTTGATTTACGTATTAAAGAGGTTGATGGTCAAATGTGTATTTGTTTTGGTGAAAATCAGCTCGATGCAAGAATAAGTTCAATGAACAGTAATCTTAAAATGTGGTATGAACGCCGAAAGCAGATGGAAGAAGATGTTATTAACGCTGAGTCAGAGGAAAAAAAGAAGGATATAATTCATGAATATCATATGTGGGAGTGGAACTTTCCTCACTCTACAGTCAAAAATCCAATGAAAAAATCTGAAAGAGCTAAAATGGAAAGAGCAGCCAAAAAAATAGAGAAGGCTATGAAATAAGGTTGATAGCTCCTTAAGTTGAACAATAGTGATTAGTGTGCGTAGTGTGGAGAATGTTGAGAAGATAATGGAGGACGATTCTGAGGAGCAAGACAGTTCCAAGTGATAGATGCCTCATTACATTGTTAACAATTTACTGGAAAAAAATAACGGAAAATAGGTGTTAGAATAAAATGAAAAATTTGAAGTCAATTATTTTAAATCTGATAGCACATAAGCATGAAGAGGAATGGTTCGAGTTTAAATTAAATTGGTTTGAACCACACGCTTTGGGGGAGTATATTTCTGCCCTTTCAAATGTTGCTGCACTTTTAGGGGAAGAATTCGGGTATTTTATATGGGGAATAGAAAACAATACTCATAAGGTCATTGGTTCTGATTTTGATTATCACCAAGATGTGAAAAATGAGCCGTTGAAGCATTATCTTGCAAGACAGACAAGCCCTGACATAGGATTTGATTTTTGTGATATTGAAATCCGTAAAAAGCGAATTGTGGTATTGATCATTCCGGCAGCTAAAAATACACCCACAGCTTATGACGGGGTCAGATATATTAGAATAGGTTCAAGCAAGGAAAAATTGATGAAATTCCCTGAGACTGAATCTAAACTGTTTGATGTATTAAGACATGGGATTCCGACAGTTGCTAATACGGAATCTGATTTCCAAAATCTGACTTTTAATAAGTTGTTTTTGTATTTTGAAACTAAGGGAGTACCAATAAATCGGAAGACATTTAAAAATAATCTTGGATTGCTGACTGATAATGGCAAATATAATGTATTAGCACAATTATTGTCTGATGATAGCCATATTACCTTACGATTTGCCTTGTTTGCAGGAAATGACAAAACATCAACAATGTATTCGGTCAAGGAATTTGGCTACACATGTATTCTCTATTCCCTTGATCAAGTTTTAGATTACGGAAAAATGATGAATATTCCGCAGGCTGATGAAAGAAATCGAAAGACAGTAAGGAATGAAGTCCCTCTATTTAATGAGAAAGCATTTGAAGAAGCTGTTATTAATGCATTTGTTCATAATCGCTGGATAGACGGTAACGCACCTATGTTTACAGGGTTTCGGGATAGAATAGAAATTTTATCAAGAGGAAACTTGCCTCCAAAACAAACCTTTGAGGGTTTTTTTGCGGGAGAATCAGTACCGGTAAACAAAGCCTTGTCTGACATATTCATCAAACTACATATTACAGAGCATACAGGAAGAGGTATTCCAAGAATCACTAATGTTTATGGTCGTGAATCTATAAAATTTAATGAAAACAGTATTATGGTGACCATACCATACGAGAGACTTGGAAGTGATATTTATGGAATCATAGATAAACAAGTCAATGCACAAGTCGATGCACAAGTCGATGCACAAGTCAATGCACAAGTCGATTTTGAAAATGATGAAGATAAAATAATGTCATTTTGTGAAACAGCAAAGAGTATGGTTGAATTGATGGAATTCCTTGGAGTTAAGGATAGGCGTACAGTAAGAAAGATACTCAACCCTATGATTGCTCAAGGAAGAATTGCCCGGACAATTCCCGACAAGCCAAATAGCAGGTTGCAAAAATACATCGCCATAAAGTGAAAAATTGCAATAATGTCGGCTTTGAAGGCATACTAAAGTAATACCATAATGAATACAAAAAAAGGATTTGATACTATGATAGTTCAGGTCCTTTTTTCTACGTGTTTATCTCATTTATTTCTTAGTAACGATTCAATTAAATCATATACTATCTTTATATCTCTGTTAGTGCACATATTAAGCAGCTGTGTTATGTTGTTGACATCATATTTGTTGTGATATATGTTACCTTGAAAAATATAATCCATATTTACCTTGAGTATTTTGCATATATCCATGTAAATTTTGACTTTGGGCTGCCTGTGACCATTTTCAATTTGTGACAAATACGGTTCGGATATTCCAAGAGACTCAGCCAAGTCTGACTGAGTCATATTCATTTCCTCACGTCTGACTTTGATTCGAGCTCCCATATTTTTAAGTATAGAAGATTCATCATCACTATGTAACACTGTTTTCATTGTATCTACCTCATTAGAATCCCGATATATTGACTAACTGATGATATGATAACAGTATATTGTAAAAATATGAATTGACTCACTGCTAAATATTAGCTGACAGTTAATATAAAATGATAAAAAGAGCTTTTTTATGCCATTCGGTTGTGTTTTGTGTCGTTTCGTGCATAACATATAGAAATTTATACAAAGGTGATGTAATATGTGATTGCTAAGAGAAAGGAGGCCGAGATAATATGAATACACAATTTAAAGCCGGTGAGTTGATAAAACTTGTGCTAGATAGAACTTTAAGCTCATCAGCAAATTCTACATCTTGCTCATTTGTTTATCAGCCTAAAGCTCCTAAGAAGTTAGAAATGTATAATAGAAGGAGCCAATCAAATGTTAGGGTTAAATAAAGTTACAGAATGGCTTATTAATGTTAATGTAATAAATGAAGATGATAGAGAACTGTACGATTATGCTTTGCAATGTTGGTTTATGAGTTTTTCTCCACTTTTGTTGACTGTGATTGTATGTATATTTATAGATGCACCATTATATGCAGTGGCGTTTGTGATTCCGTTCATGGTGATACGAAAGTATAGTGGAGGATACCACAGTAGAAGCTGGTGTGTATGTATGATATCTTCAGTTGTTATATGTCTTGCATTTATTCTGATGTGCTCACAAATAAGCTTATCAAAAGTGTTCTGGATTATTCTTTTAGTTGCATCTGTTCTCTTATGTTTTCTGAGTCCTATTGAATCAGATAACAAATCACTTAGTGAGGAAGATGTAATCTTATATAAGGAATATGTAAGAGTACTTGTAGCATTTTTTGACTGCATGGTTGTGATGTTGTCATTTCTAAACCTTGACTTTGTAGCAATATATGTTGGCATGGGTGTTATCCTTACAAGCATATTACAGCTGCCGTGTGCCGGGGTAAGCATATATAAAAGATTTATAAGGGAATGATATGATTATTTAACAGAATGCGGTTGTTCAAAGATTAAAGCTTGTGTTTGTTAGGATAATTATGAGAGAGGAGGGCAGTGCCATGCGGATTAGAGCACCAAATAAAAAGAAATCACCAGCCAAGCGCGGAGCTTGAAGCTGGCAATGTAATCAAACTCATTGTAACACACTAATTTGATTTATTCAATGAAATGGGGTAAGATAATGAAAAGAATAGTAATATTATTAAAGAAAAATGTAATTGTATCTATAATGGCGTTAACTATAATTGTCGGTGCAATAATAAATGCTTCTGCTTCGGGATCTTCTACCGTTAGTTTATCAAGCAGTGACAATTATGCTGATTCTGGCGTGGTTTCAAGAAGTTCAGGTGAGTCAGTTGTATTTAATGGAAAAGTCCTATCTAGCTCTACAAAGAATGGCACATTTGTTGCCAGATATAACAGGAACGGATCTTATTATAATGACTACTCGACAGCACAAAAAGGAATAAAACCCGGAAAAAGCTGCCCGTCTAGTCAGGCTACAACTGGGCATACCCATTATATTTTGAGAATAGTATCAGGCAATGATACAAACGGTTTCTTTAATTCTGGAACGATAGCAACAGGGAAAATCAAAGCGAGTTAATATGGCTAAGCAAGGCACTTTTTTGTGCCTTGCTTGTAATAACTATTGTTTTAGAGGTGTTGAAATGTTTGGACAGATAATAAAAGTATTTACAAAAAACAGAGTATGTTTCATCACATATCTGCTGATGCTTATTATGTCAAATGTATATCTTGGTTTTTACATAAAGAAATATGTTGTTGCAAGAGAGCCTGATTATACGTGTTATGACATTCTTATGCCGTGTCAGTGGTTATCTATTATAGCATTTTTATTATTTCTCGTTATTTCATATGAGCTTTTAAGTATGTTTAATATTGATGGAATAAATGAGATATCACTTCTATATTTACGCAGAAAACAGGATATAATTATAACCGTATTACTATTTATCTGCGCACTTGTGTATTATTTTACCATTGCTTTGTGGGTTCTGTTTGCATTATCAAAATATGATAATGCAGACGCTGCTGTGTATATAAATGCAGTAAAATATGTGACACTGTATTTTCTTATTGCTGATATGATAGCGATTCTTGAAGGGACGGTAATAGCAACAGTTAAAACGAGGGGTAAAGCATTTGTTATTATTGCAATTACAGCGATAATGGTAACCCCTGTTTTAACTATGATAGTTGATTCTGTATCAACATTAAAGTTCGATCTGTATGCATTTTCCAAGTGGTTTTATATCTTGCCGCAGAATATTACGTGGGGGCAAAATCCGTATTGTCAATACTATGTAGATTGGTATGATTACTTTCTTGAAATGATGTGGCTCGGCTTACTTCTTCTGATTTTGATTTTAAATAAATCTAAGCCCGGTCTGACAAAGAGCATTTCTACTGCTTTACTGATACTTGTTATAGCTGTAGCCGGATTCTTTGGCTCCCATAACAACAACGGTTTTGTAAATGCATGGGATGTGAACAGGTCGGCAGCCGGACACTGTTATTTGTACTATGAAACGCATCCTAATAAAGAGGAAGCAGCAGGATATGAAATATCTGAGTATGATATGAGGTTGAGATTTAATGATAAGATGTATGCAGATGTTGCGGTATCAATAGATGACGACTCACTTTCTGATTATAGATTTACATTATATCATCAATACAAGATAAAAAGTATTACAAATGCTAATGGTGAAAAGCTTGAATATGACAGAGATTCAGATTACATTGATGTTAGAAGCAGCGGAGATATGCGAACTATCAGTTTTTCCTACTGTGGAGATGCTGCAGGCTTTTATTCTGCAGGCGATAACGTGTATCTTCCTGGATATTTCTGCTATTATCCAAGAGCAGGCTACCAGTCGGTTTATGATTATGATAATAGAATTTTTACATATAATGAATTAAATGAAACACTTTTCCATGTGATTATTGACAGTGACACTACGATATATTGTAATCTTCCTGAGAAAAAGAAGCGTGAGTTTAGCGGTAAAAGTAATGGCTTGCAGCTTGTTAGCGGTGAGCTGGCACAAATGACATATAAAGATGTTCGCGTAATATATCCATATGCAGGGATGAATATTCTATATTCATCGGAGGCTGTTAAGACCGGAGTTGACCGCATGATTGATTCTTACGATGGTGCTGACTATGATGTGTCAGGTAAAACTGTTTTTTTAAGCCCTAGGATTAATTCTTCGAGATCATATACATTTTATAGTGATTTTATGGAGCTTAAAGACTTTGAAGACGGTATTGAAGGACCATATAATTATTATAAATACTATCAGAAGAACCGAACGAATCTGCCGGAGTGTTATTTTATTCAGTTGGAGGATGTCGATTATGAGTAAGCTTAATATAAGTAATCTTAACAAGTCAATAAAAGGAAAAGAGATTCTTAAAGGTATATCCCTTACTGTTGATAACGGAATATACGGAGTAGTAGGTCCTAACGGTGCGGGCAAAACTACGTTGTTCAGATGTATTGCGGGATTGTTAAGTAGCCGTTACGATGCCATAACAATCAACGATATTTCAATTAATAGTGCTGAATATCCGTTTCTCATTGGATATCTGCCACAGGCTTTTTCAGCATTTAAGAATATGACCGTTTATGAGATGTTATATTTCTTTGGTAAGCAAAAGAAGATTACTGATAGCGTTATATCTGAGCAAATAGATTCTGCACTTGATATGTTTAATCTTAAAAAAGAGAAAGATAAAAAGGTTAAGGCTTTGTCTGGCGGGATGCTTAGGAGACTTGGAATTGCTCAGAGTATTATGGGGGATTCCAAGATTATATTGCTTGATGAACCTACCGTAGGGCTTGATGTTGAGGAGAGACGAAGATTCTGGCAGGTAATTGGTGACTTTAAGAATGATAGAATTGTTCTCATATCAACTCATATTATCAATGATGTCTGTACAGGGTGTGACAATATTATCCTGATTAACGAAGGTAAGATTTTGTACAATGGAAGTGTGGATGAACTTATTAGTGGGTATAGTGACGTTTCACAAGAAGATTGTATGGAAATAAACGTTGAGAACGCATATCTGTATTATATGAAGGGACAGGCATGAAAATATTATCTTTATATGAACTAAAAGGAATAGGCGGATTAAAATATATTGTGGTTGTAACGCTATATATAATTCTTCCAGTGATTATATTTTTGGAATGCATAAAATATGGAGTGTCTGATAGATTATATATGGAGATATTCAGAATGACCAATATAGTCATTCCTGTTTTGTCGCCGGTACTGGTGTTGTTAATACTACAGGAATACTATGAGAGCCCCGGTAATGAACTGTTATTTTTACATACTAGATATTTAGTCAAAAGAGTTATTATATATACCTTGTTATATATTGTGATGCTGATTCCGATTTATATAATTTTAAGTTTTATTTATAAGCAGTTTTTGTTTGAATTGGTCAGAATGTCTGTGGTTGTTATTTTTATCTCAGGAATGTCATATTTGATTGTGACAGTTATCAGAAAGGTCAGCATAGCAATAATAATCGTGGTTGGTTATGTGTTATATAATCTTCTTTATGCAAATGGAATAAGTGTTTTCGTGTATTATTATGAACAATGGTTAGACATAGAACTCTGGCTTCACGTATATTTGCCTATGTTGGTGATTGGAGTCATTTCCTATGTTATAGCAGAGATGATAAATAATATGTTTAGGGAGAGCGTGTATAATTAAATACCGTTCGGAGGTGATTTTTATCAGCCAAAATGAACCGGCTAATTTACATGCATAATATTCAAGATTCAGGAACTGTTGTAAAGAGTATATCTTTGAATGCAAATAAATAAAATGAGAGGGGTGTTATGGCATGAAGAAGAGAATATTTGCTGTCGTTACTTTAATCCTGAATCCGTGAATCTCATGACTCAAATTATAAAAGGCTGTAAACTGCATTTATAATTCGAAAACAACATCGTCCTTCTGCAGTTTTAAGAAGCCTCATAAAAAAAGTTGTATATTATTGAAAATTTTTTTGCTTCTGTCGTCACCTAATAGGCTGCATTTGCAGCCTGGGCGATACCATATGCTTGTTGAATAGTCAGAATAGTCAGTAAGTTGAAAACTGCTGATATAGTTCAGCAAAAACAAAGCGCCAGATATTACTCTTTCCAAGAGAAAGAACTATTCGCCTTGCATGAGCTGTGAGATGACCAGCCATAAGGATTAGATTGCTTATTACAGTCCTTATTCTTCGCCGTTTTACAGGATGCTTTGAACGTGGCGCACGTTTACTTTTTAATGATGCCTGGCCAATAATCCGGAGGATATTATATGCTAATATCGTTAATTCGAGCACCAGCTCGTTGGTATCAAACTTGCCGGACGGGAGGCGTTCTACATCCATATCGGTCTTGATTTCGCTATGGAACTGCTCACTTTCTCCGTGTGCATGATAGTGATCGATTACTTCATCATCAGTCATATCCGTATTTGTCCAGAAAGTGTTGACCTCTATTTCCGGAACCATCAGAAATTGACCGTCAGGTTCGGTGAAACGCTCTGTAATCTCATATACTATGCGCATACAGATGGTCTTGTTATTACCATTGGAATCGAGATAGTCAACTTCTTTCCAGCTGCTCCCGATATAAACATCCTTGCCGTCACGGGGATGGCGGATGTCCTTGCAGACCTCTTTTGCCAGTTTAAGCCATTCATCTTTGGATTCGGACTTACGCATATTTCTCTTGACGATGAACCATGAGCCGTCCTCAATAAGGATTCCAAGATTAGTTGCTGCATCGTTTCCTGAATCCATTCTGATAAGAAGCGGTCTTGATGTAAGCTTATGACTTAAACGAAGAGTTTCCCTCAAAAATTCAGGAGTATGGTTCTGACAGTGCTGCTTACCTTCGCGGAGCTCTGTATTTACAAGGAATCCTTCTGTACCGATATACGCCATCATAGGGGCATAACCGTCAAACTTTTTATAGGTAAATGATACTCCTTCTTTTTTAGTACCGGAGTTATCCATGGGCGTAACGTCTAAATCTACAGCAACTTTACCGCAATCGAGCGCAGTGGGCTCTATTTTGCATCTATCGAGCATAGAAACATTGGCTTCCAGGATTTCATTTCTTAAAGAAGCTCCCACTGAATCCATCCTCTGACGCAGAGTCTCAGCCGATGGAATATCAGATGACAGACCAAGAGCCAGACATTAATATTCAGGATCTTCGAGCATTTCGTTTACAGATTCGTACTGGGTTTTACCCTGGCACAGAAGCCCGATGTATGTCAGCAAAACATCGCTGGTTTTAATCTGTGGTCCTGAACGTTTATCTTTGTCCATAAGTTTGTTGCAGCGAGAAACCAAATCACTTTTTCCAAGTACCTGCCCAACAAGAGAAAGGCCGCTTGGAGTTATAAGTCGTTCATCAGAGAATTCTATTTTTATAGTTTTCATGGGAATGCCTCGATAAGTTTTTTGATATATCAAGTATATCATATTAGACATTCCAATTGCTGAAATTCGGCGGTATTTGTAAAAAATTTTTTTCACCCAATAGGTGAAGAAAAAATATCATAGAAAACATCAGAAACTCAGCATAAATAAGTGAATTTTGGAGACTTATGACATTGCGAGTTTCACGGAATCAGGTAATAGATATGAAGGAAACATAATCACAACATGCAAAGTTAAATTTATAATGTACTTGGCTGGATATTTATATACATTGACATAGAATGATATAATGTTGATGAGATCAATGCGGAAGGATGCGTGTTAAACAGTCATGACTATTGCTATATGTGAAGATAATATTGAATGTGCCAATCAGATAAAACATCTGATATCATCATATTTTAAGTCTAAAAATCTGGAGATTCCTAAGATAAAGGAATACCATGATGGCGAATCTTTGTTGTCTGATAATGTTGATTTAGATATACTCTTTTTAGATATTGAATTGCCTGGGATTAGTGGGATATGTGTTGGAAGAGAGATTAAGTCCGTTAACAGGAATACAATAATCTTTGTAGTAACTTCATTTATGGAATATATAGATGATGCGATGCGTTTTAATGTGTTCAGATATATAATGAAGCCTATAGATACTGACAGATTTTACAGGAATCTATCAGACGCTCTGTATAGATATTCTAATGATATAAAGAAGTACATTGTTGAGACGCATGATACTGCTTACACTCTATACTCAACAGATATAATTATGGTTGAGGTAACAGGACATAAAGTAAGTGTTCAAGGTGTTAATGGGATATATCATTCAGTTAAACCTATGAAATATTGGCAGGAATTACTGCTGACGGAGCCGATGTTTTATCAGTCTCACAGGAGTTATATTGTTAATTTTCATCATATTTCATCTTATACAGATGACTCAATAGGTTTGTATAAGGACTCCTGTACTGCATTTCTAACCAAGCGTAAGCGCGTTGACTTTAAGAATAAATACTTGATGTATCTTGAGAATACAAGGTGATGAGGTGGTGATTCTATGTTAGCTATAGATTTATGCTATATTATTACTTATATTGTTGAGGGGCTGATTATATACCGGTATTTTACTACCATATATGAATTAAAGGTTAAGAAGGCCTACGCTATAACATTTTATATATTGGTTTACGGTATTATGTATATATTTTCTAAATGTGACTCAGTGATTATAAACGGAGCCACATTTATCATAGGGAATTTTCTGATTGGTTTTCTTTTTTACAGATCCACATTGAAAATGTCGGTTGTTCATTCCGTAATATGTTATATGATTATGGCACTAAGCGAACTTCTGGTTATGGCTGTTATTCCTGTAAGGTTTGATGATTATTACAACAGTAAGCAGCAGGGGTATGTGTTTTATATCATATCTTTGAGTGTGCTTAGTAAACTCTTGTATTTTGCAATATCAAGATATGTTTCAAGAAGATTTGCAGGACATAAGGTTCAAGCTGAACATAATCATGGCTTGATGCTTCTGGGACTTGTTCCTGTCTTATCATCAGTTACTATACTCACTCTTACTATTGTGTTAATGAGGATAAATGCATCCGATGACGTAGGGATTCTTGTTGCATTTTCTTCATTTGCCATTATGATAATCAATATTATAGTTTACAGTGTATATGATTATAATATGGCTGTAAGCAAGAAAAATGAGGAAATGCTTCTAGTCTTGCAACGAGAAGATGACCTGGTAAACTATTATAAGCAACTTGATGAGAAACGAAGTGACCAGCAGATATTGATTCATGATATCAAAAATCATTTGAACAGCCTCCTGTCTCTTGTAAGCGATGACAAGTGCGAAACTGCTGTCAGATACATAGAAAATATATTGAATCTTAAGGAACTTAACGGCACGGCTAATTATTCTAATATTCCTCTTGTGAACGGAACGCTGAACAGATACAAGACCATGTGTGACAAATGCAGTATAAGATTTCACGCTGATATAAGGGACGGTAGCCTTAATATACTTGATGATAATGACATTACAGTGCTGCTTTGCAATCTTTTGGACAATGCAATAGAAGCCTGTGACGGGATAGTTGATGGAACTGTAGATTTATCGGCGATAGTCAAGCCCGAACACAATTTAGTTCTTATTACGCTGATTAATTCCACAAGAACAGAGCCTGTTATGGATGCTAACGGTGAATATGTTACTTCTAAAAAAGATAAGAAAGCACATGGCTTTGGAGTTAAGAGTATCAATCGTGTTGTCTCAAAGTATAATGGGGATAGCACGATGTATTACGCTGACGGTATGTTTCACAGTGTGATATCCATTCCGATGGCTGGGTGATGTATTCTTTATTGTATGTTTAAGAGGGTGTAATTATTGAATGGAACAGGCGAATAGGGGGATACTACCAGTATCCCCTGCCTGAAAATCTACTAATCATTCTTGTCAATAGATATATCCCTTGAATCATAAAGAACACCACAACGAGATTCAGCTTTATAAATGTCATATTGTCTGCAAACCATGTCAGTAGGAATATAGAGATAACCAGTACATCTAAACTATATACATCAAAGAATTCTTTGTAATAGAACAATCCAACAATGTATATAATGTATCCAATGACCGTATATATTCCAACAGCAATGACAACAAATGCAATTATTGCAAGCATTCCTGGAATGATAACATTAACAAGCTTATAGGGAATGATTTCATGCAGTGACCACGCATGATCATAGCCCCACATTCCCCATTTCCATACAGAACATATAAAATACCATGTTCCATGCAAAAAGTCCCTCAAATCGGACACAGGGCGTTTCAGACCGCAAATCTTAAACACGATGACAACAGCATACAGAATGAATGATGAAGCTATTATGGATATGAGATTTCTGAATTTGGCTCGAAACAGCCGTTCAGATTCTTCATTTATTCTGGCTCTGGAATTATTCCATAACTCACAGTTATCAGAATATATTCTATTAGCATTGTATAGTTTGTTTTCTGCCTCTCTGACAAGTTCAGAAGAACTTTTTTTATCTTCCTCTATGCGAGCTTGTTCTCTCTTTAATCGGTTTTCTTGCTTGGAGAGCTTCACTTCTAATGCTTTGTTCTTCATATAAGCGGAGTCGCTCCTGCTCATAGTCTCGATCTGCTCGGTTAGAGAGACTATCGTCTCGCTTTGCTCCTGATTCTGCTTGTCGAGCTTTCTGACTTCGTCTGTTAGCTCTGCTTTCTGCGAGGACAGACTCTGTATCGTCTGTATATCCTCTAAGCGTCCATTGGCTTTCAGATGATTCAATTCTTGTGACAGCACATTCATCTCTGATTTTAAGCTCTGTATCGTTTGTGATTGTTCTTGCATTATCAATTTCGGAGATAGCTGACCTGACTTCGCTATAGTAGCTTGCAAGTTCGGCGTTTTCTCGTTCGGACTTGATTCTTTGTTCATTCTGTCTCTCAAATTCATTGGTTAATCCCTCCTTGCTTATGTTCATGGCAAAGGTCTTGGATATATTGCTGTCCCTGACCTTATTGCCCTTATCGTTTATAAAAGTGATGTGCTTGCGTTTGTCCTCCCAGTTGACCTGCCAGCCCCTGCCCTTCATACCGGAAAGAAACATTTCCCTGTTGAAACATCTTTTAAGGGTTTCGATAATAGCCATGGCACATTCGGCAAGAAAACTCTTTTTGGAATCATTCAGGAGAAGATTGTACTTGTCCTTATTCCAAGAGATGACCTCGCCTTCGTCGATAGCTGTTCCGTCAAAGTGCATGCCTTTCTCGGCAATGGTCAAGCCACGATTCAGGCATAGACCGTTAGTAAAGAACTTTTGCTTTTCAAGATCTTTCTTAGTCTGATGAAGCTTCCTGCCATCTACAAATGAAACTGAATTTGTAATGATGTGACAGTGCAAATGCCCTTTATCCTGATGGACAGAGATAAGACATTGGTGGTTGGGAAAGAATTCATTGCAGAAGTCCTTACCGATATCAAGGCACTGGCTGGGTGTTATCATCTCGTTCTTGTGAAAACTGATGATATTGTGAGCGTACATTCTGCCGGAATCCTTATTCCATATCTTTTTCTCATTAAGAAAAGCTTTGTAGACGTTATCCCAGTTTATGCGTTCATAGGGAAACGGTCCAGTTATTTCAACATAGCCTTCCCTGACCTTTTTGTCCTGAAGGACGTACTCGATGACATTCCTCATTGCTCCATGACTTTTTGCCTGCTTATTAACGACCTTATTGATTGCCATACTTCAGCACTCTCCCTTCTGTACAGATTTATCTCATCAGTTGTCATAGACAACTCATCACATTCAGGTACATCTCCGTATGCGTTTGCCATGTGAGCCATTTGATTTACATTTGTAGCAAGACCACGCAACTGTCTGTCAACATCGGCAAATGTATTGCTGATTTCTTTCAGTAGTGCCACCTCATCAGACGATGTGATGGTTGCGCCTCTAATGGCTCCGATTATGTAGGATTGCTGTGTAAGACCTGCTTCGGTCACTTTATCTTTTAACAGCTTGTATTCATCAGGGTTCATGCGTATTGTAATTGCAACATTCCTTTTTCTCATTCTTTTCACGCTCCTTGTGTTGAATTATACATAGTGTGTGTAGTGTTGTTGCGAGTGTTTTTACAGTAGATGTAAAAACACTTGCAATAGGGGTAATCCAAAAGGGTGCAACCCTGTTGGTAGGTTGCAAGGACAACGCCCTTGCCCAAGAGTGCAGAGAGTGGAAGTCTCTGCTGGGGGATCCAAGGGGGCGAAGCCCCTCTGGCAAGTTTAGGAAAAAGCCGGCAGGCTGTTTTCCGGTGCGTTGTGGCTTGCCACAATGCGAAACTTGCCTGACAACTCTCTACTAAATCAAGTTTCATTTCGACAGGTAAGAGAGAGTTGTCTGTGGTTTGCTTTGTTTGGGCGAGCATCGGAATTATCGGGGCGGTTCGACTTAAGGAGAACTGCCTTGATGATGGAGATGATTGACCAAACAAAGCGTGGTTTATGAGGACAGACTACGGAGATGGCGATTAAAAATCGGAAAGTCTCTTTAGCGACTTTTCGATTTTTAATCTGTCATCGTAGCAGGCTGTTCGAGAAAACCACTTACGCTTAAGCCTCACAAGGCTCGTCAGATTTCAAGCTCAAACTTGATTTTGCCGGATTTTACATCGTCCATAAATCTCAAAAGAGCGTTGTCGATAGTGACGGTCTTGTATGGCACATGCTTGTTAAATTCCCTCCAAGCGTCAGCAACAGTCTTTGAAATCATATAGGATTGTCTGCAGATATCATCAGCAGACTTTCTCATAATGATAATCTCCGGTGTGCGGTTTCTGCTCTTTTCCTTTGATGATTTGGAAGAAGCAGACGGGGTTGCTTTAGTGTTTGTGGTTACATTTGGTTGTATAGTGTTTTCGTTCATAGCGATTCCTCCTTGAATTGAAATTAGTTTTATCATACCGGTACGCTCTTTAAGTCATCGTACATTTCAGCAACGAAATGATCCTTGGCATTTAAGAGACACGAGATGTAATAGCTTCTCCTGTTCCTGATTTCAGATCCGGAAGTCCTGAGTGACTTAATGACATGCAGGAATAACTCCTGATCAAGCTCGAAGAACTTTTCGTTCATATAATCTGCCATATACTTCACTCCGCCTATTACAGTGGTCTTTGCAAAACCGATAGTTTCTGCCATAAGGTTGATAAGGGTATTCATTACCTCGTCCTCGTAATACTCAATTTCCTTACTTGTACATAGAAATTCATATCCTACCCTAAGTTTTAATACCTTTTTTGCCATCTCCATAGTTTCAACAGGGGTCCATTTATGCTTTTTGGCAGATTCCATGAAGAAGTGGAGAGTAAGACGATTGTTATACTCTGCTTGAGCATGTATTGCTGTCAGATGCTTTGTAAACATCTCGTTAAATCGGGGGATGCTTTTCAGTTCTTCCCTTGACTTATCCTGAATGAATTTGGAATACTCAAGATTAAATGTCTGACATTCCACTGCTTTATCTATGATGGTGTAGATATCATCTGTCTCTCCCTCCCTCACTCCTTGTGTTGAATCAGGATTATCTTCTGAAACAATCTCGTTCTCATTAGTGAGAGAGTGAGTGAGAGAATTATTATCAGTATAGATATAATCAGTATTATTAATATCAGTCTTATTACGTTGCGATTTTCGAAACTCTGGTGTTGCGATTTGGGAAACTGTCGTGTTTCGATTTTCGAAATCCTCGTGTTGTGATTTTCGAAACACAGTAGAGTTATGAACATCGCTGTTTGTTGTATCATCTTGGGTTTTATCAGAATTGGATTTGTTTCTGCCCCTCCAGTTCTTCACCTTGGACTCTGCTTCCTTTGGTTGCTTTCCGCCATCGTTTACCAGTGTGGCAAAGTTCTTGACATAGATGATGTCAGGCTTGGAGATTCCCTGCTTCTTTCTTGTGATAAGACCATATTCCTCCAATTCCTTTAAGAGCTTAACGCACTTTCCTGTTCCGATGCACAGATCGACCATGATTTCATCTACGGTGTAGATGATATAAACTCTGTCCTCACTGTCGAACCATCGGTTCTTTACAGACAGAGACATTCTGTCCAAGAGAAGACCAAATAGCATCTTGGCTTCATTTGATAAATGCTCAAATCTTCCGTCTTTGATCAGAATCTTTGGAATTTTTAGAAATGAAAACATTTCCGACTGGATTCCATAGAAATAGTCAAGGTTAATAGGTTGATTGTTATTGATTGTAGTTTGATTCATATTGTTCACCTCATTGAATTTGTGGTGACAATAGATTTCATATTTGATATAATTTGGAAAATGATAGTTAGAGAAAAAGAAAAATGCATTAGACTATCTGCTTTGAATTACATAGCTTAGGAGATGACTATAGAGATGACTAAAAAAGGGCAGCACTTCTAAACCTCCTATCTATGCGTATTTACGGAAGTGGAAAAACGTTCAAGTCCCATCTTCCGCAGTTCTGAATTTTACTTGAAAGCCTTGAGTTTAGTGGACTCTGGGCTTTCTTTTTTGTTGGGAAAGGTATTACATTCGGGTGACCATGGGTGACTAAATCATCGTCCTCATAATCATTTCCTAACAATACTTTCCTAAGATGTTCTAAGTTATCTTTCATACTGTATGTATAATGCTTTAGATTCGTTTCTACCGAATGTCCTAATAACTGTGCTCTTTCAACCGGTGTAAGCCCCAAAGGGATAAGCTTGTTTGAATTGAGTGACATTCTGAAGGCGTGATTATTGGTCACTTCTAAACCAAGTGATTTAAGCATCCTTCGTAGGAATGTCTCATAGGCGTCTGTTTTAATCCATTCATTCTCTCT
>JAIKVP010000162.1 GCA_024685635.1 Lachnospiraceae bacterium | reverse complement strand
AAAGAAATAACAGGGCGCAAGTTTGAAACCGGAGTCTCAGTTGATGAAACTGTATTCCGCTTTGCCACCTTGAAGCTGAAGGATGAACTACCTTCAGATGTCATAAACGCCGCATTCTATGCTAACAAAAATAGAAATGATTCCAATTTTGAACTTGGTTATCTCCTACCTGGGTTCATCCAAACTATATCGCGAGAAGATAACGTCCTGATCGTAAACCCTTCTCCTGAAATGATATGTACCTTTGAATCTTCCAATCAAGCTTGTAAAACGAAAACATATGCTGTCACAGATGAAACTGTAGCCAAACTTTATAAGTTCCAGTTTCCCAATTCAGTATTCTTACCATTTAGCCAATTGAATACACTTTCTGATATTAATGCACTTCTAATAGTCAACCGTGATCAGAAGATAGCTGAGGCTGGCGTCCTGTTAAGTAGCCTGGCTTGTTGTAGTGATAACGCTAAGGTTTTGGGGTTGATACCTGATGCATGGTTTGACTCTACAAAAACAAAGGCTCACCAGATTCTTACTCAATGTGGTTTTTCGATCAAACAAGCCCTTCTTCTTGATACATCTACCACAAATTCAACGCCACGAAAGAAAATGCTTGTGGTGATAGAAAAGAGTGAAAAAGCTACCATTGAGGTTATTCGTTCATCTTATGACAGCAGAACACGAGTCTTTACCATCTTAGACCAGACAGCATATATAGATGAAAAGCACTACCTTGAAACAGATAGGACTATCGTATCATGTTGGAAGGAAGCCACATCCCCTATTAAGGATGATTCCCAGCCCACTTACAAAAAACCAGAAGAATTCGTGTTTTCAAAAGAGATTTCCCTCTTTTATAAGATCTATTCTGATCGGAAAAAGAAATTCGCAGGCATTGCCTATTACAAAGCAATAAAATCCATCGACCCTAAGACGTGGGGCAAAAAACTTACCGCCGACATAGAAAAAGGATTGAGAGCCGAAAGCAAGGAAGCTGTCATTAATGCTATTGGTTCCCTTGTTTTTGATGTCAAAGTATATCCTATCATCTTTTCTGATATCGAAAGAGTATACATCAGAAATTCATCCATTACTCTGAAAACTATATGGTTTTACTGTTGGAACGCCATTGCAGATTCTCAGAAATATGACCACGAATTCATGTGCCGCTTCTTTATGGAAGAAGACATTTCCAACCTTATTCCTCAGGCGGACTCCGGAGAAGCCATTCTTAATTCTCTAGCTAAGACCTTGGACGTAGATGTTGAGGATATTCCGTATCGATATGTTGAGCAAATCCATTTCTTGCTCCAAACGGCCTTAAAACAAAAGTTAATTCCTGTAAATCCATTGGATCCGTACTTATCAGAATACTCAAGAAGAGCTTCCGAAAGACAGCAAGACGTAAGAAATGCTCTAGTAAAAAAACACTTTTCAGCCAAAGAAGAACTAGAGATTTTCCTCGGAATCGTCGGCAAACAATCTTCAAAGAAACTGCTTTGCACAGAAAAAAGCCTTTTTCTCGCTCCTGCAATCAGGCTATTCACAGGCATATCTATTCGGGAAGTAGCAGCTTTGAAATGGGGTGATTTCTCACCGATAGAAGGCACTGCTGAATACCAGTTCCTTATCACAAAGTATGTCGACCAGAACGGCAAGATATTACTCCATGCCGAAAAACAGAACTGGAAGCGCTTTAGAATAGTCCCTTCTGCCAGAGTTTTGACCACTATTCTTCTCACCAGAAAGCAGTATCTCATTAGTCTTGGGATAGACGATAATTATTTGTCGGATTGTCCAATCATTCTCGGTGAAGAGCGAATTCTAGACATGAAAGGATTGAAAATGATTCCCCATTGCAAGCCATCAATTATCAGCCAGTCTTGTAACAAACTAATTGAATTGGCCAAAATACCGGAGAACACTATCATCTTGCCAGATGCTAAAGGCGACCTGGAAACTGACTTCAATCGATACCACGGAGATATTTTTCAAACCAATTTCCGTGACAAATCCAATCACAATGCCTTTATGACAAATGGCGAGATTAATTACTTATTGGGGGTAGAGGCTCCAGATACCTTCTCCCGTTATTACTGTGATTATTCTAATGACTT
>JAIKVP010000134.1 GCA_024685635.1 Lachnospiraceae bacterium | reverse complement strand
TTTGACGGCTTAGAAGCGAGCAAACCCTTCATTTCCGACTTAGTAGAAAAAACAGGAAAGAAGGTAAATATTTTAAGTGCAAATACTAAAAGTGTTGGTGGAATTGGCTATGGGCAAATGGTAATAGAATTGCCAAATAATACAGGCGATTAGAAAACTATTATAGATTTTTTTACGAATAATGGATTAAATGTGCAGGAGGTGGAAAGAATTAAGATGGATGAAACATGGGGACGGCATAACCGTCCCCATATCTTCAAAAGCTTATTCGTGAATCTTTTTGATTGTTTTAATCGAATATAAAGCAACACATATCATTAAGCCTGCTGACGCGATTGAACCTACTGTAGCTGCACTGGTTAACTTGCTTAAAACTGTAATAATCATACCTGCAAAATTGATAACGATGCTGGTAATCAATACAATCTTAGCTGCAGTCACAAATCTCTCCTGTCTAGCTGCTCCAAAGCACATCAATCCTGTAAATGCCATAAACGCGCCGGAAACAAAGAACATTCCCTTAGCTGAAGGACTAAGAATACCCTGAAAAACATCAAGTGCTCCCATGATCAACATGCAAATTGAAATGATAGTTACATTTTTCTGTTCGCTTGACATACACTATACCTCCTATAAATGTTACAATTTATTCATATCTGGCGAGTTCATAAGATATAAACTCACACCTTGACAATTCTATCACATATGTAAATATATTGCAAATTTATATATCAAGCTTAGTCTCCCCGCCCAAAAATTCGGATTGTTAACCATTTTATCCATCAATTAGACAGATTCATTTCTCTAATACTCTTTCTCAAACCTAAGATAAGCGATGGTGAAACCGAAAGCTCATCTATTCCCATCTCCATAAACCTTCTAGTAAGCTCAGGATCTGCACCTAACTCTCCGCAAATGCCGACCCAGGCTCCACCCTTGTGACCATTTTGAATAACCATATTAATCATCCTTAAAATTGCCTCGTGATGCGGATTATAAAATGGCTCAAGCTTGGCATTCTGCCTGTCAATCGCAAGAGTGTACTGTGTCAAATCATTGGTTCCGATACTAAAGAAATCAACCTCACAAGCAAGCAAGTCTGAAATCATAACTGCAGCCGGAGTCTCAATCATAATACCGATTTCAATATCTTCCTTAAATGCTACATTGGCCTCTCTTAGTTCAGTCTTCACTTCTTCTAAAATAACCTTAATTTTCTTAACCTCATCAAGCGAAATAATCATCGGGAACATAATGGAAATGTTACCAAATGCGCTTGCACGAAGCAAGGCTCGAAGCTGAGTCCTAAAAATCGACGGCCTCTCTAAACATATTCTTATTGCTCTTAATCCCATAGCAGGGTTGTCTTCCTTGTCTAACTGGAAGTAATCGACCTGTTTATCAGCACCGATATCTAGTGTCCTTATGATGACCTTTTTGCCGGCCATATTTTGCGCTACAGTTCTATAGGCATTAAACTGCTCTTCCTCAGTCGGATAGTTGTCTGTTCCAAGATAGAGAAATTCGCTTCTAAACAAACCTATTCCGCCAGCGTCATTAGCAAGTACCGCTGCCACATCTCCTACATTTCCAATGTTGGCATAAAGGTTAACCTTCTTGCCGTCCAGCGTGACATTTTCCTTGCCTTTAAGCTCTTGAAGTAGCTGTTTTTGCTTAATCTCCTCGTCTTTAAGCCCTTCCATCTTAACACGAATCTCTTCGGTCGGATCGATATAGATTGTCGCAGTATTGCCATCAACGATAGCAAGCTTGCCGTCCCAATCGTCTTGAATGTCTACCTCAACCATCGATGGAATTCCCATAGTTCTCGCTAAGATAGCGGTGTGGGAATTAGAAGAACCTAGTCTTGTAACAAATGCTAGAAGCTTTGATTTATCCATCTGAACTGTCTCAGATGGCGCTAAATCCTCAGCCATAATAATCACAGGCTCAGACATATCTAAAGCAGCTGAAACGCCGGCGAGAATAGATACAATTCTCTCTGAAATATCCTTGATATCTGTGGCTCTAGCCGCAAAATATTCATCATCCATTCCAGCAAACATCTCAGAAAAATTCTCGCCAGTCCTAGCAACAGCGAACTCTGCGTTGACCGCATCAGACCTGATCATATTGTAAATGCTGTCGTTATAGTCGTCGTCATCCACCATCATCTGATGAACCTCAAAAATTGCAGCACCTGACTCGCCAACCTCTTTTAAGGCCTTCTCATAAAGTCCCTGAAGCTGCTCCTTAGCCTTCTCTTTAGCTGAATCATAGCGAGCCAGCTCAGCTTCTATATCTTCAACCTTCTCACGCTTTACAGTTGCCTCTGGCTTAACATACTTAACTAAGCGACCGATAGCAATGCCCTTAGAACTTGATTTACCTTTAATTGTAATCATTATAAGTTCTCCTTAAAAAAGCTCTCGATGGCAGGAGCGCATGCGTCCTCGTCATCACCCTCAACAGTAACTGTAATTGTATCACCCTTCTTAACGCCAAGAGACATGATGGCCATGAGCTTAGTTGCCTCAGCCTTCTTCTCACCTTTAGCGATAAGAATCTTAGATGCATAGTTCTTGGCCTCCTTAACAAGAATACCTGCTGGTCTTGCGTGGATACCTACCTCGTCTGTAATTGTGTAATCAAATGTCTTCATTTTACATAACCTCCTGACTTATTTTTTGTTATTATTAAACGCAGCTTAAACTGCGATTAACTAGTTCAATTGTAACCTATTTACGATTTCTTTTAAATGATTTTTGCAGGTTAATAATAGATAAATATTATTAAAATTTCTAAATTCAGATACTAATATTAAAGCCAGCAAACTCATATAATCTCAGATTATCAAGCCCAACAGCTTCAACAACATGCTCACTAGAATCTAGATAATAGCGACTAGAAAATACCATCTCGCCGTCATTTATATAAATCTCAACTGCCGAGTTATCAAGATAAATATTAAAGTCATTTATCTCACTAATTTTTGCTCGTCTAACTCTTCTTCCATAGCCATTTATAGCGCCCTCTAGCATTTCTTTATCCTGGTCAAATTCAAGTGAAACTATCTTTAATTCGCTGTCGTAATTAAGCACTAACGACTTATCAATCACAAGCTTAAAACTCTGATCATTAATAGAATCAGCGACCATTTTAGCAGTTTTCTTAAAGCTGCCACCATCATTTGCAAATGCTATCTCTTGCCCTACTAATGCCTCATACTCTTTAATTGGCCTCTGGCTTATCCTACCCTTACTGTTTAGCACTAGCTCTCTTGCCATTGTAAGAGCGTGCTGCCAGCCGTCATTTACGGTCGGCTCGTTAGTGTAATCCGCATCAGGTATTCCCATCCAGCCTATTAAAATATACCTTCCAGACTCATCCCTAAAGCTCTGTGGTGCATAAAAATCAAAGCCCATGTCCCACTCTGAAAATACAATCTCCTCGTCAATATCGTAAGATTTATCAAGCAATTTATAGTAACCAGACTGATAAACATTCTGATATCTAAACTCTTCTTCCATAACACCCTGAGGCGAAATAGATAAGAAACGCTTGCCTTTAAGATCTATAACATCCGGGCACTCCCACATAAAACCGAAAGGCTCCTTAGATTCTATAAATCTCTCAAACTTCCAATTAATTTTGTCCTTTGACTTATAAAGAAGCACGCAGCCGACATCATTGGCCGTTCTTGCACCCAAGACCATCTTGTATTCATCATCTTCCTTAAATACCTTAGGATCTCTGATGTGGCAGGACAAGCCGCTAGGATAGTCTGCATTTTTAAGCACCGCCGCCTTCTCATCCGTCCAACTACCGTCCTTAGTCCTCACCAAAATCGTGTTAGAAAGGCGTCCAGCGTAGGTATAATCGTAATCTCCCTGCTCCTTAACATTGCCCGTATAGTAGATGTATATCTCTTTATCCTCTACAAATGCCGAGCCAGAGTAAACTCCGTTCGTATCTAAAATGTTGTCGGGAGACATAAATGGCCCTGTGTATTTATAATCAACAAAATTCTTCGTCTCATAATGTCCCCAGTATTTGTCGCCGCCGTTAGCATTTTTAGGCGAATACTGAAAGAAAATATGGAAAATGCCGTTACACTCACAAAGTCCATTCGGATCATTTAACCAGCCAACAGGAGGCATCAAATGAAAAGAAAGAGCATGATTAGTCTTAGCAATCTCTATATGTCTTAGTGCTTCCATAGCTCTTATTTCCTCTAAATCTTTTCTTGCGCTCGTAACTAAAACCTCCTCCTATATGAATAAAACTCCTTCTCCCACTAGAAATCTAATGGGAGAAAGAATGAATATTATTTTTCTACTTTTAGTATCTCAGCACCGGCTGTCATATCACCTGTTGCGACTAACTCAACATTTGCAAAATCATCAGAGTTAGTAACGATTACAGGGGTTGTAAGATTGTAGCCAGCTTCTAAGATTACAGCCTCATCAAACTTGATAAGCGGATCGCCAATCTTGACCTTATCGCCGTCCTTAACAAGCTTAGTAAAGCCCTTGCCGTCTAGTTCTACTGTATTAATTCCAATGTGTACCAAAAGCTCAAGTCCATCATCACTCTCAAGTCCAACTGCGTGGCCCGTGTCAAATACCATGGTTACTGTTCCATTTACCGGAGACTTAACTGTGTCGCCTGATGGAATAATCGCTGCTCCCTTTCCAAGTGCCTCTGATGCAAATGTCTCATCAGGTGTCTCTGTCAAAGGAATAACCTTGCCGTCTACTGGAGCTACTACCTTTTTCTCTGCTGTGTCATCAATAGCAGCGGTCTCTGCTTTAGGAGCAATATCCTCTTCTTCAACTTCTTCCTTCCAGATGATCCATGTGAGTGTAAATGCAACTACACCTGAGATTACAAGAAGTATGCAGTACATAGGAATGTCTGTGATGATAAGGAATCCAGGGAAACCTGTTACACCGTATGACTTAGCTCCAAGTCCTGCTATTGCTGCAAAGAGACCGCCGGCTGCACCACCGATCATTGCGCAAATGAATGGTTTGAAGAAACGGAAGTTGATACCGAAAATAGCTGGCTCAGTAATTCCAAGTGAAGCTGAAAGAGCTGATGGAATAGCTACTGACTTAGTCTTAGCATTTTTAGCCTTGATACCAACTGCAAGTGCTGCAGCACCCTGTGCGAAGTTAGCTGCGGTTGCGATTGGCATCCATGTGTTAAGTCCGCCGTCTACTGCGAGCATTCCAGCCTCAATCGCATTGTACATATGATGAAGACCCATAACTACAGTCGCAGGATAGAAGAAGCCAACCACCATAGCACCTATTGGATTATGTACTAACCACTCAGCACCTGTAAGAACATAGTTCTCAAGGAGTGAGAAAATAGGTCCAATCACGATAAATGTTGCTAAAGATGTAATAAAAATAGTTGTAATAGGAACTACAAAAAGATCTATCATTTCAGGAACGCGCTTGTGGAGCCATTTCTCAACGCGGCTCATAAGCCAGATTGCGATAACCACCGGAATTACGTGACCTTGGTAGCCATGCCTTGATATCGATCCTAAAATGTAATCGCCAATTGCAAAATCACCAAACAGATTCCATGTTGGAATTACGCCGTCGGTCACTCCAAAGAAGCCGTTGATCGCCTCCTCTGAACCAACATTCCAACCATTAAGAAGTGCAGGATGAACCATCATAAGTCCCATAACTACACCAAGATATATGTTCGCACCAAATACTTTAGCTGCAGATGCCGCTACAAGTACAGGCAAAAATGCAAATGCTGTCGCTGACATCATATCCAAAAATGCATACCAGTCAGTTGCCTGGAAATTAGAATTAACCTTACCAAGAGCCTCAACAACACCCATTAACAAACCAGATGCTACGATTGCTGGAAGGATAGGTACAAATACATCACCCAGAGTCTTGATGGCTCTCTTCCAAAGAGGAGCTTTAGCAGCTGCAGCAGCTTTAACATCATCCTTGGTGGCAGCCTCTACTCCAGCTTCCTTGATGAACTCGTCGTATACCTTGTTAACAGTACCGGTACCGATGATTACCTGGAGCTGTCCAGATGCTTCAAACACACCCTTAACTCCGTCAATGTTTTCTAAAGTCTTTTGATCTAGCTTAGCGTTATCTACGATAACAAGACGAAGCCTTGTTGCACAATGTGCTGCAGAAACAAGATTATCTTTGCCTCCGATAGCCGCAAGGACTTCCTTGGCGCACTTATTATAATCCATATGCTGTTCCTCCTTTTCTCTGATAAAAAAAATATATATACTATGTTGCACTAGTATCGAGTTATTATATGAAAATATGAAATCGTTTTCATATATCTTATAATAAATCATTTATATAATTTTGTAAACTCCACAAATATCCCAATGTTTTTATAGATTTGTTGTGCATTTTCACTATATTTAAAATTAAAAAAGAGCATGTAAACCTTTTCACAGTCTACATGCTCTACTACTAAAGCGATTCTCTTTCTATAATCTCAAAGCCAAGCATAGTCGCCATTACTGGGGATTTTGGATTCTCTATCTTCTCCAAAATCATCCTTGCCCCTTCCTTACCACTCTCTCTATAATAGTAATCTGCTGTAGTAAGCGGAGGCTCCATAACTCTGACCGTCTTGCCGTTTCCGATGCCACACACCGCTACGTCCTTTGGAACCTTAACCTTTAACTCGTTTAAGCAATGAATGGCACCCATCGCTATGGTATCTGTTGCGCAGAATATAGCATCTGGCTTCTTTTTCATTTTCATCAGCTTCTTAGCATTTTCATAGCCGTTATCCATGTCAAACATGCCTATCTTAAGCCAGTCGGAATTAAATTTGAGCTTGTTATCAGCTAAACAATCCTTAAAGCCTCTTAAGCGATCAACTCCAACCGCGGCATCCCAGTCTGGAACTCCAATAAATGCAATGTTCTTATGGCCCTTTTCTATAATCTTAGCTGTCATTGCATAAGCCGCACCATAGTCATCATGGTAAATGCTAGAGATAAAGTCGACCTTCTGACCAACCGCAACTACCGGAATCTTAAGGGATTTAATAACCTTTCTGTGTTCATCCGTAATAGCTGTAGCTATCAAAATTACGCCGTCAACAAAGCTCTGCTTAAAGGTTTTAAGATATTTTATTTCATTTTTTATATCGTTCTCTGTGTTAGCTAATAAAAGCTGATAGTCCTCCTCTAAGAGCTGCTCGCTGATTCCTGCCACCACTCTCGAAATGGAGTCTGAATCGATCTTTGGGATTATAACTCCGACAATTTTGGTGCGCTTAGTTCTTAGAATCTGAGCCTGCCTAGATGGTACATATCCTGTCTTTTCAATTGCTTCCTTTATCTTCTCTCTTTTTTCTTCGCTTACATATCCATCATTCAAGTATCGAGAGACTGCCGCAGGTGATACGCCTGCCATTTTTGCAATGTCACTAATAGTCACAAAAATCGCCTCCTAAAAATTTAACATAAAAAAGTCTTGCAATTCATTTATGAAATCGTTATCATATATTATAATGAAAAATGAAAAAAATTCAATCTATTTTTTGAATTTTTTTAGCTGAGATGTAATCTATAGTCTTAGTCAAAGAACATGATAACTAATAATATCAATATATAGGAGATTGCTATGAGAATCATATGTACAGGAGAAATGTTAATTGATTTCACGCCATCTAGCGAAACATTTTCATATAAGGCTAATCCAGGTGGCGCGGTTGCTAATGTTGCTGTCAGCGCTTCTAAGAACGGGATTGAAGCTTCATTTTTGGGCAGACTCGGCAATGATGACTTTGGTCGTATGTTAAAGGACATTCTTACTAGAAATAATGTCAGCATGCTTAAAGCGGAGCTTAGCGATGATGCTATCACTACTCTTGCATTTGTCACACTTTATGAAGATGGAGAGCGCTCTTTTACATTTGTAAGAAAACCAGGAGCGGACATTTTGTTGAGTCCTGATGATGTTAAAATTGAGGACATAAGAAAATGTGACCTTTTACACGCAGGAAGCGTTTCACTTTCTGACAATCCAAGTCATGACGCAACCTTTAAGGCTATTAAGCTTGCCAATAGCGAGGGTAAAATGGTTAGCTTTGATGTCAATTATCGAGATAAC
>JAIKVP010000128.1 GCA_024685635.1 Lachnospiraceae bacterium | reverse complement strand
CCCTGGTAATATTTTGCGCCAGTTCTTAATTCTGTTATGCTATATTTAGATAAATCATGTAGCAATCCCTGTTTATAAATGCTAGTCTTGAATATTATTATTAATAATAAGCTGGCTGTTATAGAATATTTTTTTATTCAATTATTTCTTGTAGTAAGTTAGATATTTAGTTATAATAATAAAGACTAAAAGAAACTATTTTTAGTATTGATAATAAATCATAGAGGAGGAACAAGAATGGAAGCTAAAGAATTGCTTAAGGGTAGAAGAAGTATCAGAAAGTATAAGGCTGATAGCGTATCTGAGGATGTCTTAAAGAGTGTAGTGGAGCTTGCTTCATTTGCACCATCTTGGAAGAATACTCAGATTTCTCGCTATATTGCAGTTACTGGAGAACTTAAAGACAAGGTTAGTGCTACGCTTGCTGAGCACAATCAGAGCATCGTTAATTCAGCTCCTATGCTCATTATCCAGACTGATATTGAGAAGAGAAGTGGTTTTGAAAGAGATGGCTCTTTTTCAACCAAGAAGGAAGATCGCTGGCAGAATTATGACGCAGGTATCGCTGCAGCTCAGTTTTGTTTAGCTGCTTATGAGGCAGGACTTGGAACTGTAATTATGGGTATCTTTGATGAGGATGAGGTTGCTAATGTTGTGGGAATCCCAGAAGGACAAAAGATTATGGCACTTATAGCTCTTGGCTATCCTGATGAAGAACCACAGGCACCTAAAAGAAAAACAGTTGACGATTTACTTACAATAAAATAAAAAAACAAAAGCCTGTGTAAGTATACACAGGCTTTATAGTTATAAATTATTTGCTAGCTTTTCTGGCCCGAGATTTCTTGGTGAACCTTAGTAGTTCTAACACTTTTCCCGGATCCCCCTCAACTTTAAGTTTACCGACAGTGAATGCGATGACAGGATCTAGTTTACCCTTAAGGATATTAATTAGATTGTCAGCAGAGATTGTAATTGCAGCATTTCTATCGTAATAATCATATGGTTCGATGTGTAATTCGTGGTCTTTGACTTCAGCATAAAACACCCCATTAGGCTCGCCTGTGATAGTTGTTTGAACAGCAATGAAGCCATCGTAGTCTTTGATTAAATCCAAATCGAATTCGGCTTTTACTGCACTTAACAATTCATCCATTGTCATTTTAAACACCCCTTTCTTTAGTCAATTGTATATTTAAATACACAAATCTACATATACATTTATAGTATAACATATAATTTTATAATATGCTATTATATTTTGACCTAATTTGCATATATGTGTTATACTCAAAAAAAATAATCTGGTGGTTTTAAAATGAGTTTTATAAAACTTATGAAGCATTTAAAGACTATAACTCATCACAGAAATCTTGTGATGATTCATTGCTTTAAATGCGGATTATATAAACAGGGATTGCTACATGATTTATCTAAATATAGCATAACAGAATTAAGAACTGGCGCAAAATATTACCAGGGTGACAGAAGCCCTAACACTGCTGAAAGAGAAGATCTTGGCTATTCAAGAGCCTGGCTTCATCATAAGGGCAGGAACCTTCATCATTTAGAATACTGGATAGATTATAGTTCTGATTTATCTAAAGGATTTACTGGAATGAAGATGCCAGTTAAATATGTTGTAGAAATGTTTTGTGACAGGATGGCAGCATGTAAAACATACCAAAAAGATAAGTATAAAGATTCTAGTCCGTTAGAATATTATAATAAAGGCAAACATAAATATCAGGACTTATTTAATAATAAGAGTCAGGAATTGTTAGAGTATTTGCTAAATTATTTAGCAAATGAAGGAGAAGAAAAAACGTTTAAATATATCAGAGAAGAGATTATGACCGGCAAGGCTGACATAATAAAAAATTATTAGGAGACAGAGATGGCTAAGAATAAGAATTCAAATAATAATAAAAAAAGTGTTAAAACGAATAATATCAAAAATGACAACGCTAATATCGTGTCTGATTTACAAAAAGAGAATAATATAGTTGATGAGTTAAAGAGTGGTGAAAAAGAGCAATTAAATGAATCAGATATGAATTCAAAGAATGATGCTAATACTGTATCAAAAAAAGTATCGAAAAAAGAGCTTAAGCAGGGTAAGAATGATGCTAAGTCAATTAGAAAAAATGTAGTAGGTGCCTTAGACGGAGTTAGGGATGACATCAAAGAAAGTATTAAAGAAGAACTAGAGGGCTATGAAAATGCATCTGGAATAAAAGATTTTGTTGAGCCGGATAGTGACGAAGAGGATAATGTCTTAAACTTTTTTAACAAGATATTTTCAATTTCAGTTGTAAAGCTTTTTATCTCATGCTTATTAATAGTATTAGTAATTGAGATATTTGGAAGGCATTCTGTTAAAGATGCCTTTCTATTTGTGCTTCATGAACCGTGTAGATATATTATGAATGCATTTTTAATAATGACACCTTTTACTGTGTTTTATATATCAAGGCGTAGGAAGATCGGTTTTTGCTTAGTTGGATTTGTCTGGCTTTTTATTGGAATTGTTAATGGCATTGTTTTGGCTTTTAGGGTTACGCCGTTTTCAACGATTGATTTTAGGCTCTGGGATGATGCCTTGATGGTTATTGGTAAATATTTTGAACCTTGGATGACTGTGCTTTTGGTCGTTGCATTAGTGGCATTATTTATTGGATTTATTGTCTTCTTGTTTAGACTAAAGAAGATAGAGGGCAAGATTCACAGAATAAGGAATAGTTTTTTAATTGTTTGTTATTGGTTCTCAATGTATTTCATCATGAAGGCGTTAGTTCATGCTGGATTGTTTACAACCAACATTCCTAACCTTGCCTATGCATATAAGGATTATGGTGTTTGCTATTGCTTTACTGTAACTGGTATGGGCAACGGAATGAGAAGACCTATTGATTACGGCAAAGCTAAGATTGATGATATCAATTTGGATGTTGATAAAGCATTAAAGAAAAAAGATTCAAAAGAGCCACATAAGGCCAATATTATTTTCTTGCAGCTTGAATCATTTTTTGATATTGATTATGTAAAGGACTATTATTTTAACGAGGATCCTTTGCCATATTTTAACTATCTTAAGGACAATTATTCATCAGGCTTTTTGACTGTTCCAGCATTTGGAGCTGGTACAGCTAATACTGAATTTGAGATGATGACTGGTATGAAGCTTAATTTATTCTCGCCAGGTGAGTACCCTTATAAGACTGTACTAAAGAAGAGAACAGCAGAGAGTATTCCTTACGACCTTCAAAAACTAGGATATAGTACGCATAATATTCATAACAATACTGCTACATTTTACGGTAGAAGTAAGGTCTTTACTAATTTGGGTTATCAGACCTTTAGTACTATTGAAACTATGTGGTCAAAGGATACGACCAGAACCGGATGGGCTAAGGACAGGATTCTTACTGATGAGATTATTGATGCATTAGAATCAACAGATAGTCCTGATTACGTTTATACCATCTCAGTTCAGGGACATGGTGACTACTATAAAGAGGAGGCTCAGGTAGACGATCCTGAGGTTTGGGTAACTGGTGCAGGAAGTAAAGACCAGGCTTCGGCGGTCAACTATTATATTGAGCAGATTGAGGAAATGGATGATTTCCTTGAAGAATTGACTCATAAGCTCAACGTCTTTGAAGAGGATGTTGTTTTAGTTTTATATGGTGATCATTTGCCTGGACTAGGTTTTGATAATGACTCTCTTGAAAATGGAGATGTTTTTCAGACTGAATATGTTATCTGGAGCAATTTTGACATGAAGGTTAAGGATCAGGATTTGATGGCTTATCAGTTAGGTGCTGAGACTCTTGACAGACTTAATATTCATACAGGTACAATCACTAGATATCATCAGGCTAAGAGAGGCAAGAAAAACTATCAGGCTAACTTAAGACAGCTTCAATATGATATTTTATATGGAGATATGTATTCGCTAAATGAAGAGAATCCGTTTTTGCAGGAAGATATGACTTACGGTGTAAAAGATGTAAAGATTAATACAGTTTATAGAACTGATACAAGAACTATAATTTATGGTGAGAACTTTACTCAGTTTAGCAAGATTTATCTAAATGGAGAGGAGGTTGAGTCAGAGCTTATAGGACCTAGTTCAATGTCATTTGAACAGGAACTTAATACCGGTGATAAGATTCAGATTTCACAGGTTACAGCTAAGGGTAAGGTTCTTCTTTCAAGTCATGTATATAGATATGGTGGACAGACCGTCCCACTTGAAGCAGTTGATTAGATAATTAAATGAGGTGACATAATGAAACAATTAAGAAGATTACTAGCAATTACATTAGTATTATCAATGATGATGAGCTTATGCCCATTAAGTGCCAATGCAGAGGTTAACAATCAATTAGATAGTCCGGATAAGGGTATCCCGCTATTTATTGTACATGTAAATGAAGCTGCTAGTGGTGATTACAAGACTATCAGTGAGATGAACGCAAGTGAAGATCACTCTGTAAAATGTACAGGTAATGTAGAAATCAAGGTTCCTGATGGATATAAGAGCGAATATGGCGACTATGAATTAGCAGCTTCGCCTATGGAACTTGATTTTATAAGAGGACGCGGCAATTCAACATGGCATGCTGCTAAGAAGCCATATAAGCTTAAGTTTAAGGAAAAGCAGAATATTTTCGGAATGGGTGCAAATAAGAACTGGGAACTCATTGCCAATGCATTTGATCCAACTCAACTTAAGAACCGTATTACATACTGGCTTGGAGAGCAAATGGGATTTAGTTTTACTCCTAACTGTGTTCCTGTGGAACTTGTGATGGAGGGGGCTACATCTAGAGAGTATCTAGGACTCTATTTGTTGACAGAGGGTGTTCGAGTTGACAAGAGCAGAGTTAATATTGACGAGCTTTCTAAAGATGATATTAATACATCTGGCGATTCTAACATTTCCGGCGGCTATCTCTTGTCGTTCTATTCAGAAATGCAAAACTATGATGAACCTGCTAGTAATGTTTTTACAACTAATGGCGGCGTGTCTTTTATAAATGATACCCCTTCTTATGCAAGCGAGGATGCCTTGACTGCTGGTGAGAAGGCGCAGCGCAACTATATTCGTAACTATGTTCAGGAAGTTGAAGATTTGATCTTATCTGGCGATGCAATTGATGCTGAAAGACATAAAAAGATTGCTGAAATGTTAGATCTCAAGTCTACAGTTGACTACTGGTGGATTAATGAATTTTCTCAAAATGGTGATGCGTATGGAACTGACTCAACATTTCTATATAAGGAAAGAGATGGCAAGCTATTCTTTGGACCATTGTGGGATTTTGATATGGGCTGGGGTGAAGTAAGAGAAAGTAAATATGAGGAGCCTGAATTTAAGTCTGCATTTAACGAGACAAGGTGTGCATGGATTGATGCTTTAAGAGAAAATGATCCTGAATTCAGAAAACTTATGCTTGAGAGATGGAAGGTATTTGATAAGGCCTTGACTGAGCTTACTCGTGATGGCGGCGTTCTAGATCAGTATAAAAATGAACAGGCACTTGCTCAAAAGGCTGATTACGAGAAATATAGTGAGTTTACTGGGGGCTACAGTGGAGCTTCCGATTATGATGCAGTTATTGATTATATGAAGCAAATGATTATTACTCGTCATAATACATGTAGTAAGTATATAGAGTCTGTCCCTTACCTTTATACAAAAGTTAATTACGAGGTTGATGGTGAATTGTTCTATCAGAATAAAAATGTTCTCTGGAATATGCCAGACGAGCCAATTAACTATCCATCTAAGGAAGGATATGTATTTAAGGGATGGCTTGAGAAGAATACTAACACTCCTCTTAGCTCTTATCAGCTCGTTGGAGAAACTACATTTGTTCCGGAATTTATAAAAGAGTCTGATGCTATTGCACCAAAAGCTTTGTTCTTAACAAATTATGAGACTTATGTCCCACTTTCTGAAGAAACTTATGATATCGAATTAGAATTATATCCTGAAAATGCTACTAATGATAGGATTAGTTACAGTTCTTCAGATGAAAAGATTGCAAGCATAACAGATAACAATGAGGTTCGCTTAAACTCTACAGGTGATGTTACTATAACATTAAAAACATATAATGGCATTAGTCGAAAAGTTAAGCTTCATATCTATGATGATAGTGCTGCTAGCGCTAAGGATGTTACTGCTATTAAGGCTAGTAAGTCTTTAATCTCTTTGAAGAAGGGTGACGTATCTCAGGTTTCTTATAAGGTAAGTCCTAGTGGAATTCTTAAAAGCCATTCAGTTAGATATACATCTGATAATGAAAACGTGGCAGAAGTTAATTATTTAGGCGTGGTCAAGGCTAAAAAAGCTGGCACAGCTGTTATTACCTGCTCTTTATGTGATGATAATTATAATGTTGTTGCAAAAGACTTTGTTATCGTAAATGTAGGAGATAAGGGTAGTAAGAAAAATACAGTTACTCTTAAAGGCAAAACCGTTAACTTAAAAGCCAAAAAGCTTGCTAAAAAGAAACAGACAGTCGCTGTTAAGAAGGCGTTTAATCTTAAGAAGGCTAAAGGCAGTATGACTTATGTTATCAGTTCTGTTAGTCCAACTAAGGCTGCTTTAAAGATTAAGATTAATAAAAGCACTGGTAAGTTAACTATTGCTAAGGGGCTTTCTAAAGGAACTTATAAGGTTAAGGTATTAGCAAATGCTGCGGGTAACAAGACCTATGCGCCAATTAATAAGACAGCTACAGTAAAAATTGTAGTTAAGTAATTTTTAGCTAATAACTTAATACAAGAAATAATTAAAGCCTTGCAAAGATAATACTTTGCAAGGCTTTTTAAGTCATATATTAACTATATTATGTGTAAAATATCACGTTTATCTTTTGATAGGTCAACAATAAGATTGTTGACTTGAACAGTAGGATTAGAGAGGTTAAGTGGATTAATTGATGTTATATAGCCTATTTCATTGCTTGTTAACTTAACCTTATAACCAATATAGGTGTCTAGCATTGACCTTAGGAACAATATAGTATAATCTGTGTCATATTTTTGTAAGCCTTCACGCTCAAACATTCTGATAATCTCAAATGGACATCTTGATTCTCTGTATTTTCTGCTAGCTACCATTCCAGAATAGACATCACATATTGCAACAATCCTGGTGAATTCGTTAAGATTAGCGGATTTAGCACCAGTTGGATAGCCAGAGCCATCACATCTTTCGTGATGCATTAGGGCAACTGCAGCAATTCTTGGATCATCAAAAAGATTGAACAATACCTTGTGTCCAAACTTAGTGTGTTTCTTTATCAGG
Organism: Lachnospiraceae bacterium; assembly: GCA_024685635.1. Taxonomy (GTDB): domain Bacteria; phylum Bacillota; class Clostridia; order Lachnospirales; family Lachnospiraceae; genus NC2004. Next base: position 9,823 of record JAIKVP010000128.1, on the reverse strand, counting down.
TTAAATTCCTTGGTGGTTAATGTACCGTCTTTGTGAAGAATATCCTGATCAACGAGTAACTTACCTATGTCATGAAGAAGAGCGGCTTGAGTAAGAGAGTTAAGGTCAGATGAGTGCATATGATTCAGGTCGCCAAGCATTCTTGATAACAAAGCAACATTAACTGAGTGTTCATAAATCGGGTCATCATTTAGCTTACAGATGTTTAGACTATCAAATACTTCCTTTTCACAATAAAATGATTGATAGAAAGAAATAAAGCGTTCCGTTAAGAATGTGAGACTTGTATATGTATGCTTATTGATAATCTCATCCATTGTAGTTTTGAGTAAAGCTATGATCTCTTCATAGTCTTTATAGTAATTAGGGGGTAAATCATGCATGTTGTCAGTGCTAGCCAAGCAATTATTAGCCATATATAGACCTCCCCTCTAATTAATATATAGAAATGTTATAAGATATTTTATCATTTTTTTATAGTAGGTGCAAGTATATCGCATATTTTCATTTGACAATCAAATTATATATTAAAAAGTTAGTTGAAAATGCTAGACAACGAAGTTTAAACTATGTTAAAATACTTAAATGCTTAAAGATTGGGTATTTCTAGTCTGACAAGCATAGGATTTATAAATTTTTAGGAGGAACTTTGAAATGAGTTTAACAGTAGAGAATCTGGAAAAGAACATGGCCAAGCTTACTATTGAGGTGCCAGCAGACAAGGTAGATGACGCGATTAAGAAGGCATACAATCGTGTTAAGGGACAGATTAGTATCCCTGGCTTTAGAAAGGGTAAAGCTCCACAGGCGATGGTTGAGAAAATGTATGGTGCAGGCGTATTTTACGAGGATGCAGCTAACATTCTTATTCCGGATGCTTATGCTGAAGAGGTTGAGGAGAGTGATTTAGATATCGTTTCTCAGCCAAAAATAGAGATTGTTACTATCGAGAAAGGCCAGCCATTTGTATTTACAGCTGAAGTAGCATTAAAGCCAGAGGTTACATTAGGCGACTATAAGGGCGTTGAAGTTGAGAAAGTTGATGTTACTGTAACTGATGAAGATATTGAGGCTGAGATTAATAAAGACTTGAATCAGAATTCAAGAACAGTTGATGTTACAGATAGAGCTGTTGAGAATGATGATGAAGTTATAATTGATTTTGATGGTTATGTAGAAGGAGAGCAATTTGAGGGTGGATATGCTGAGGATTATTCACTTAAGATTGGATCTCATTCATTTATTGATAACTTTGAGGATCAGTTAATTGGTAAGAATATCGGTGATGATGTTGATGTCAATGTTACATTTCCTGATAACTACCATGCAACAGAGCTTGCTAACAAGCCTGCTTTATTTAAGGTTAAGATTAAGGGAATCAAGGTTAAGGAACTTCCTGAGTTAGATGATGATTTTGTTTCAGATGTTTCGGAGTTTGAGACAGTTGATGAGTATAAGGAAGATGTTAAGAAGAGACTTGAATTTCACAAGAATGAAGAGGCTAAGAATAAGAAGGAAGAGCTCGTTGTTAATAAGGTTATCGAGAATGCAACTATGGATATACCTGATGCAATGGTTGAGAGTCAGATTAATCAGATGCTTCAGGAGTATGCACAGCAGTTATCATATCAGGGCCTTTCATTAGAGCAGTATATGCAGTTTACTGGTATGACTGTAGATGTTATGAAAGAGCAGCTTAAGCCAGAGGCTTTAAGAAGAATCCAGTCAAGACTTGTATTAGAGGCTATTGTTAAGACTGAGAACATCAGCGCTTCTGATGAAGAGTATGATGAGGAGCTTAATAAGATGGCTGAGAATTATCAGATGGAGCTTGATAAGCTTAAAGAGATAATCGGAGACAAAGAGAAAGAGTCTATTATGATGGATATCTGCGTTAAGAAGGCTGTAGATATAATTGTAAGCGAGTCAAAGGAGGCTTAAAAAATATGTCTAGTATTTTAACAGGTTCATTAGTACCTACCGTCATTGAGCAATCAAGCCATGGTGAGAGAGCTTATGACATTTATTCAAGGTTATTAAAGGAACGTATTGTATTTTTAGGTGAGGAAGTTAATCAGGTTACAGCTAATCTTGTTGTAGCACAGCTTTTATTCTTAGAGTCAGAGGACCCTTCTAAGGATATCAGTTTTTATATTAATAGTCCTGGCGGTTCTGTTACTGCTGGCATGGCTATTTATGATACTATGCAGTATATCAAATGTGATGTTTCTACTATCTGTATAGGTATGGCTGCATCTATGGGAGCATTTTTACTATCTGGTGGTACTAAGGGTAAACGTATGGCTTTACCTAACGCTGAGATTATGATTCATCAGCCATCAGGTGGTACTGAAGGTCAGGCTACCGAGATTCAGATTGCAGCAGAACATATATTAAAGACCAAGAAGAAATTAAATGAGATTTTAGCTGCTAATACAGGCAAGGATTATGAGGTTATCGCTGCTGACACAGAGCGTGATAACTGGATGTCGGCTTTAGAAGCTAAGGAGTACGGTCTTATCGATAGTATTATTGAGAAGCGTCCTGATAAAGAAGAAGATAAATAAGAGGTGACTTAGTTAGTGGGAAGAGATGATAGAAAAGCACTTAGATGCTCATTTTGTAATAAGTCTCAGGATCAGGTAAGGAAGCTTATTGCAGGTCCTAACGTTTATATTTGTGATGAATGTATTGCTGTTTGCTCAGAGATTATTGAAGAGGAGTTTGTTGATGATATCAATGACGGTAGCCTTAATCTCAAGAAGCCTAAAGAGATCAAGGAATACCTTGATGAATATGTAATCGGTCAGGAACAGGCTAAAAAAGTCTTAAGTGTTGCTGTCTATAATCACTACAAGCGTATTACCACTGAATCAGACTTGGATGTTGAATTGCAGAAGAGTAATGTTATGCTTCTAGGACCTACTGGTTCTGGTAAGACACTTCTTGCTCAGACACTCGCTAGAATGTTAAATGTCCCATTTGCTATTGCAGATGCGACCACTCTTACAGAGGCAGGTTATGTGGGTGAGGATGTTGAGAACATTTTACTTAGACTTATTCAGGCGGCTGATTACAATGTCGAGAGAGCTGAGCAGGGTATTATCTACATCGATGAGGTGGATAAGATTACTAGAAAGTCTGAAAATACATCAATTACAAGAGATGTATCAGGAGAAGGTGTTCAGCAGGCTTTACTTAAGATATTAGAGGGTACAGTTGCTTCTGTTCCACCACAGGGTGGTCGTAAGCATCCACTTCAGGAGTATATCCAGATTGATACTTCTAACATCCTGTTTATATGTGGTGGAGCCTTTGTTGGGCTAGAGAAGATTGTTGAGAATCGTATCGGTCAGAAATCTATAGGTTTTGGTGCTGATATAGTTGATAAGAACGACAAGAATGTCGGTGAGCTCTTTAAGCAGGCATTGCCTCAGGATTTTGTCAAGTTTGGACTTATTCCTGAGCTTATTGGTCGTATTCCTGTCAATGTTTCTCTTGATTTGCTTGATGAAGAGGCTTTGGTTAGAATCCTTAAAGAGCCTAAGAGCGCTTTAGTTAAGCAGTATCAGAAGCTTTTTAGCTTAGATGGTGTTGACTTAGAGTTTGATGAAGATGCACTTAAGGCTATTGCTCATCAGGCAATTGAGCGTGAGACCGGAGCTCGTGGACTTAGAGCGATTATGGAGGAGACCATCAACGATTTGATGTATGAGATTCCATCTGAGGAAGATATTGTTAAATGTAAAATAACCAAGGATGTAATTGAGAATGATGCAGAGCCTGAGATAGTAAGGTCTGAAGTTCCTGGAAGTAGACGACCTACTGTCAAGAAGCGCAAGCCTTCATCTGGCGATGTAATTGCATAAAATTAAATTGAGCTTTTGTGTTTATTCACGAAAGCTCTTTTACTATATTTAGAGGAAATGATAAAATGATTATTAAGAATGTTAACCTAGAGACCGTCTGTGGAGTGACTTCTAAGCTTCCAGATAATGATAAGCCTGAATTTGCATTTGCAGGCAAGTCAAATGTTGGTAAGTCGTCACTTATCAATGCTTTGATGAATAGAAAGTCTTATGCTAGAACATCCCAACAGCCTGGTAAAACTCAGACTATTAATTATTATAATATCAATGACGAACTTTATTTTGTTGATTTGCCAGGATATGGATATGCTAAGGTGTCTGAGAAGGTCAAAGAGCAGTGGGGCAAGATGATTGAGAATTATCTTCATAGTTCAAAACAGTTAAAAGCAGTATTCTTATTGGTCGATATAAGACATGCTCCATCTAATAATGACTGTCAGATGTATGACTGGATGGTTCATTACGGTTTTAAGCCTGTTGTTGTGGCAACTAAGGCAGATAAGATTAAAAGAAGCCAGCTATCTAAGCAGATTAAACTTGTAAGAGAGACTTTAGGGATGGGTAAAGAAAGCTTAGTTATTGCATTTTCTGCTACGTCAAAGCAAGGAAAAGATGATATATATGATATTATAGATGGATATTTTAAGGAGGAGTCAGATGAATCGTAATCTTATTAGTCAGGTTAGAGAAGAGATTGCCAAGGTTATTGTTGGTAAGGATGAGATTATAGAAGCTGTTCTTATGGCTATATTAGCTAAAGGACATGTTTTATTAGAAGATATTCCGGGCGTTGGTAAGACTACCTTAGCGCTTGCTCTATCTAAGAGCTTGTCACTTGATTATAACAGAATGCAGTTCACACCCGATGTGTTGCCTGCTGATGTTACAGGATTTTCTATGTATAGCAAGAAAACAGACCTCTTTGAGTACAGAGAGGGTGCAGTTATGACTAATTTATTTTTGGCTGATGAGATTAACCGTACAAGCCCCAAGACTCAGTCTGCTTTATTAGAGGTTATGGAAGAGGGAAGAGTTACTGTTGATGGTACTACTCATGACCTTCCTAAGCCTTTCTTTGTTATAGCTACTCAGAATCCTATTGGTTCTGCTGGTACTCAAAAGCTTCCTGAGTCACAGTTAGACCGTTTTATGGTTAAGTTGTCTATGGGCTATCCTGATGTTGAGTCAGAGGCTGTCATACTTAAAGAAGAGAACCAAAACAGAATGGATGAAGTTAAGAGTATTTTAACTACAGATGAGATTATTGTTATGCAGGATGAAATCAGTAGTTTATATGTTGCTGATAGCATTTTCTCATATATTGCTGAAATTCTTAAGGCTTCAAGAATGTCTAGCCTTTTGCACAGTGGAGTTAGCCCAAGAGGCGGTAAGTCGCTACTTAGAATGGCAAGGGCTAGAGCTTATATTTCAAATAGAGATTATGTCACTCCTGAGGATGTTATCTATGTCTTTGATATGGTTGGAGCACATAGAGTTACATTAAGCCCTGAGGCTAAGGCGAGAGGTCTTACAGCATCAGAGATATTAGAAGAGATTATCAAGTCTGTTGAGTTACCTAATGGAGTTTTAGAAAAAGGAATGTAAAATATGCTTAAAAACCGAATTGGCTATGCTGTTATAATTGTGCTTGCCACATTCCTAATGCTATTTTATCATGATTATTTCTTCTTTATGTTCTTTTTGGTCGTAATTGCTTTACCAGTTTTTTCAGTTTCAGTTGCTAGATATGTTGTTAATAATACTGAGCTTGATATTAAGCTTCCGGCAAGGTTTTACGGCGAGAATCAGGATATTGCAATCACTATCACTATCAATAACAAGACAGTATTTCCTATGCCATCGATAGTTATTAAATATCATGTTGATAATGGTTTTTATGAAAATGAAGAGAGTCATGAGATGACGCTTCCGCTTAGGAATGGTGAGCATAAGTTTGTCTTTAACATTTCCTCAATTTATTCTGGCAGCATAAATGTAAATGCAAATGAATATTTAATTACTGATTATCTAGGAATCTATAAAAAGAAAATTTCGGTGGATATATCTAGTAATGTTGCTATTATTCCGGAGAGATCTAATGTTGTTGTAAACCTTATAGATAGTATGTTTTATGAGGGAGACGACGAGGACAGCGATCTTTGGAATATGAGTGAGGATGTGACATCTATTAGGGATTATAGAGAGTATCAGCCTGGAGATCGTTTACAAAGGATTCACTGGCGCTTGTCTGCTAAACAGGACGAATGGTATGTTAAGGAATACGAAAGAGAATTAGATAGAACCTATACTTTGCTATTAGAGCTCAGAAGAGATTCTATTGAGATGGGCGATCTAAACGATATAATTACAGCATTTTATTCTACTGCGAGTTATATGCTTGATCAGGACATGAAATTTCAGGTTCAATGGTATGATATAAAGCTGGAAAGTTTTATGACTGAAAGAGTTTTGAGTGAAGACGACTTGCTTCTTTCTCTGCAGGAAATCTACAAAATGAAATCATATGAGAATGAGCTTATAGCTTATAACGAATACAATAAACTGAGTCATAAGAAGCACGATTTAACCATCTATTTTTCTAGTGTTATGTTGCCTGATTATGATCCTGATACGATAGTTGGCAAGTATAAGGAACGAGTGAATATAGTATGTTTAAGAAATATTTAGCAAAGAGAAAGCTAAAAAAGCAGTTAGCTTATGAAGAAGCGTTAGCGCTTAGAACTGGTTTAAGGTTTTCTTCTGAGATTTTAACAGATAAATCGCATTTTCCTTTGGCAAAGTATTTAGTGAATGCTTTGGCTTTGTTTGGTGCTGTCTATGGATCTTTAATTACTGTTATATCTGGCTTTAATCTTGATTTAAATGCTGATATTTTGTTTTTGGTTTGTGTAATACTAAGCATTGTCATGAGCTTTATGTATGTTAATGAGAAGATAAAAATAATGCTTTATGTCTTTTTTTTGGCTCTTTCTATGTTTTTAGTTGGAAGGTTTTTCATTCAGATTAACAGTGGTGTCAGCGCCTTTCATAATGTCACGATAGAAGCTATAGATAATGTTATGGAACTTGATCAGATTAGAGAGTATATGGAATTTTATGATAACAGGTATATTTCTATGACATTTGCTTTTTGCGTTGTGGCTTTAGCACTTTCCATACTCTTAAATATTGCGGTTTCTGAGTATATGAATTTCTGGGCTGTGTTCTTGCTAACATTTCCTGTTGTTCAGTACGGAATGTTTTTTGGTTTTGACAGCAATAGATTTGGTATGATTTGTGTGATTGGAAGTTGGATTTTGATTGCTGCAGTCAGGTATACCAACTCTTATAATGGACTTACTAATAAGCTAAAGTCCGTCGCATCAGTGAAAAAGCATAAGCATGAATACGGTTTTGTCACTGATTCTAACAATGTTGCTAAGATTGCACTTGTTTTACTAGTCTTTATTCTATCATTTACCGGACTTTTAATGCTCATAGTTCCACAGGCTGGATTTGAGTTAAATAGTCCCTTAAACAAGATGAAAACGCGTGCAAATGATACAGTTAACAAGGTATTGTCTTACGGTATATATAGCCTTTTTCCTATTGATATGAATAGAACTAATTCCGGTGAGCTTTCTAATGCTTCTACGATTAGATATGATGGACAGATAGATTTGAAGGTTACTATGGCAGATTATGGCGAGAGCAGAACTTATCTTAGAAACTATGTAGGTGTCAATTACAATCCTTATAACTTTAAATGGGGCACTAACAATCAAATGACTGATGATATTCTAGTTGATGATACAGATTATACCGCTAGAGCGTTAGAGTATGATTATAATAATGATCAGATTATATCTAATACCAAAAGAGTTATGGACATTAAGGTTGTAGATGCTAATATTGTAAGCAAATATAGTATGTTTATGCCTTATTATACTGTCTTAGACGGGGACTATAGTTCGAAGTCGTTTGGAATGGCGTTTCCTAAAAATAGCAATCTCTTATATGACAATAGATACACCTTTTATACAGTGGATGAGAGCGAGGATAATTTAGATGATTTCTACGGGGAACTATTTAATAAGACGGGTTCATTTGGCGGTGAATATTATGACAGTATGAAGAAAATGTATGATAATTTAGCTGTTTATGGTTACTGTGATGTTCCAAAGGCCAATATAGATGTAATTGATGAATTTCTTAAAAAGTACGATATTAAGGCTTCTGATAAAGATGTTGTTAACAAGGTTGTTAAGGTTCTTGCTGATAATTACAATTATACGCTTAAACCTGGAAGTGTGCCAAGAAATGAGGACTATGTTAATTTCTTTTTAAAGAGTAATAAAAAAGGCTATTGTATGCATTTTGCGTCGGCTGCAACCTTGATATATAGGAGACTTGGCATACCTGCTAGATATGTTGAGGGCTATGTTATAGACAGGGAGAATTTTGAGTATTCAAAAGATGAAGAGGAATTAAGTATTAATGATTATGTGTCTGGAGATGCTTATAATGATGATATTGTTCAAACTATAAGCCTTCCCGATTCTAATGGTCATGCCTGGGTTGAGGTTTATGTTTATGGCTTTGGTTGGCAGCCTGTTGAGGTTACTGAGGCGGCTTCTATTGATTCTGATGAAGGACAAGGCATCTTTTCTAGGTTCTTTGGTACAGACAGTGCCGCTGCCGCAACTGCTGATGACTTAATAAATCAGGTTAGAGAAATGGATGTTAATCATACAAGTGAGAGAATAAAAGCATTTGTCTTATGTCTTGTAACATTGTTAGTTTTGTGGTATCTTTTTAGAATGATTTTGTTTAGGATTAGGCTTATGATAAAGTTTAATCAAGCTGACTATAAAACAGCGATTGGTTATAGAATTAGTTACTTGATTGATTTATATAAGTATAAGAATTTTAATGAGGTCAATTCCTATGTAGAGTTCTTTGACAAGTTAAAAGAGAATGCCTATATTCTAGACGCTGATAAAAAAGTTTTAGATGAGGGGCTGGAAAAAGCCCTCTTTGATAAGGGGAAGGTAAGTGAAGAGAGTTATTATAGGATTTGCAATGCTATAAATAAGTCTAAAAAACTCATTATATCTAAGATGTCATTAAAGAATAAAATAAAGCTATATTTAATAGATTTTAAGTGGTGATAATATGAATAATAACGATAATATGAACGATGATGATCAAAAATTTAAGAATGAACAAGAGAAACTTAATGATTTCTTGAAGGAACAGATGAATAAGGACGGCGGCGAATTCTATAAGAAAATGAAAGATAATGCCAACAAGATGCCTTTTTATATGCAAATGCTGACTTCCTTTAGATCTTCTAAGTATTATGTTCAGTTTTTAAGTATTAAGGGTGGAAGAGTTGCTTTATACTTCTTCTTTATGACCTTTATTGCAGCTATATTTGCTGTTATAGTACCTTTGACTGGTAGGATGGTTGGAATTGGAGGAGTAAAAAACTTCATTGTTGAGAAGATTCCTGATTTTTCCTATGAAAACGGTGTGCTTACATCTGAATCGACGATGCAGTTTGAAAAACAGGGAATCCAGTTTTACTTAGACAGTTCTGTTGCTAAATACAGTGAAGATGATATAGACAAGGATTCAATATTACAGGTCTTGGTTAGCAAGTCTAATATTGTAATAAACGAAGCCGGAAGAGTCTATATCGGTAACTTTAACGAAATGCCAAAGTTTAAGTTTTCAAAGGACTTATTGTTAGATAGCATACCCTTTATCTATTTAATAATATTTTTGGCTGGTTTAATAAGTTATTTTTCTTTAATGTATTTAGCAACAGAACTGTCTAAGTAAAACTGGATTCCCTGTTTTTCAAACTGCATCGTCGATTCAGATGTAAGCACACCGTTTTCATAGGAAAAATCAGGAATCTTCTCAACAATGAAGTTTTTTACTCCTCC
>JAIKVP010000028.1 GCA_024685635.1 Lachnospiraceae bacterium | reverse complement strand
AATCTTAATAAGATTTGTCTTATTAAACTCTGTGACTATACGGCCTTCCTCTATGAAAATGCCGGGGACTTTGATTTAGCATACAAATATATAATTAAAGCCGGTGAGATTTCTGATAATGCCAAAGAAGACCGCCATTATCTTAGAGGAATATTCTATGAAATGGCTTCACAATACTATGACTTTAAGCTTGATGGTAACTATTATGGTGGAAATGAAAGATATGATGACTATCTAAAAAAACTCAACAAATATAGTGATAAGTCAATTTATCATATGAGAAAGTCGGATAATCCTCTAGCTAAACCGGCGTTGGCAAGATACTTGATTGGAGAGGCTTCGATTCTTATGAGAAGTAAACCAGAAAAGCAAAAAGCAATTATCAAGCTTTTGAATGAAGTTAAATATCTTTGTGACAATTATGTTAGCATGTATTCGGAAACACAGATAGGATTAGATTTGGCTATCTGTTGGTATTATACATATGTTGAGCCTGATGCTGATGAACTGTTAGAACTTGCCAAGATTACTTATATAGAGGCTCAGGATATATATAATTCAGATCTTGCCCTTATAGATGAGGTTTTATCAGTTATTGCTAACACTTTATATGAGTCTGAATTATATAAAGAGTCAATTAATTATCTTTATGAGGCTATAAGGCTTTGCAATCGACATGAACAGGAGCTACCGTACATTAGGATTAAAAAAGTTATCTACTCACATTTGTTAGAACTAGCCACTGCAAGTCAAGATAGTATTTTATTTGAGAAGATAACTAGCGAGATGAAAGAATAAACAGGGAAAAAGATATATTTTTTGTTTTGTTGCTCTTTTGTTATTAGTTTTGGTTTATAATACAAATAACAATTATTAATGCACTTTTTTAGGAGGTAAAAAGTTATGAAGGAAAATGAAGAATTAGATGAAAGATATAGCAATGCTAGTGAGGTTAATGAAGAATATTTAAAACGGCAGGCAATAGAAAATCTTAATAAGAGCAGAACTTATTCAAATGTTGATATTAACAATGTTAGTCAACGATACACTAAGCTTAATACGGACTTTGACCTAAATGATCCTGATAATCCAGAGAATGGTCTTTCAGATGTAGATCTATTGCTTGAACAGAATCCAACTGTTCAAATCGAGATTAACAAACACCCAGAACCATATTATAGTGCTGTTGTAGCATCGTGTTCAAATTGTACTACAGGTGTTGTTGAACTGTTTAGTGATGATAATGTAATATCAGATAGCTTAAAAAAGATTTCTGATGATGGTGGTAATCTTATTGTTGATTTTAGTGCCTATCAGCTTAAAGTTAATGCTCCGGGACTTACTGTAAATAATGTTCGCAACCAGGTAGAGCTTAAGGACACGGAGGTTAAGGCGAAAGCTGCTGATTTCCTTTTGGAACTTGATAAAAAGTATACGGAGATTGAAAATAGGCTAAAAAAATCCAATAAAGAAAATACTGTTGCCTATCGCGTTATAAAACTGATTCATAATCATACTAAGTTGGTTAGAGACAATAATTTTGCTTTGGCTAGCAGTATCAATCCACTTTATTCAAGTTGGTTTGAAGCATCTTTTGTTAATTTTCCTGGCAATAAATGGATTGTGGAAGAAAATGGTCAAAAGAAAACTATAGTTGATGATAAAAGACTAGAAGAAATGTTGAAATCTATTCCTTTTTTAGATCAGATTGAGGCTAAACAGAAATTTTTCATGGAAAAAACAATGCCTTATGCTGCAAAAAGGGCAACACGTCCCTTAGAAAGAAATGAAGTTGTCGAATATAGAAAAGAATATATGCTCCATCTTCAAGAGCAAGATAAGTATGCTAATGATATATTGAGGGTTAAAGGAAGCGGCGAGAATATAAATACATACATAAAAGAAAATGATACATTTGCTAAAAATCCTAGCCAGTCTTTTGTTGATAACTGGCAGGGAGAGCGTTTCTGTAAATCTACTAAGACAAACTGTGAAAAGCATCTTAAATACTTGGATCATGGCTGGCCTGTAGAGGATTTTGAATTCTTAAACTCTTATGATGAGTTTCAGTCTACGCTGACTTTAAGTATTAGTGCAAGCGTAAATGATGCCACTAAACTTAAGCAACTAACTGCTCTCGTTGACGAGATAACAGAGGCCAAAAAATATATCGATTCAGTTTATATTGTATCTCCAGAGCAGAGACTAGCTGTAATTGATAAGCTTAATGCACCTCTTAAGAAGTATATGGCAATTGAATATCCTAATGGAGCTGTTAATAAAGAACCGATGTTTTCAAGAATTATCACTAAGGCTGCCAATGCTAAGTTTGAAGCACAAGAAATTGGTCAGGGACCATTAAGAATTATTCCTAGCCATGGTGACTATGATAGAGAATTCGGAGGATTTGACAAAGATACAGTTAAAGCCAACGTCGACATTATGGTGAAAGACTTAAATTCAGTTGAACTATTTTACAAGGGTTCTAATGAGTTTAAGCGAATGAAAGAATCGCTATTAGAATTGAAAGAGTATGTTGATAATCAATATGATAGTGCTACATATGCTAATAGCAATGACGAAAGAGTAAAATATGATCTTATGACCAAGTTAGTAAAAGTGCAGGATGCTACTACTAAATATCTTGATTATAAGGGTGTTCAGTTTGAACAAGATAAGACAAGAAGAGATAGTGCTAAAAAGCAGAAACGTGAGCAGCCTAGAATCAAGATGGCTCTTGGCCTTCGTGATAAGTTAGTCTTTATGATGAACAATGTTGAAGAGATTGCAATTCAGGATTCTATAAAGGAACCAGCTATATCCAAAGGAGAGGAAAAGGTCGAAAGACTAATTGATGATGCGATTACGAGGTGTAAGGATAAAATCAAGAAAGAGGGCAAACTAGTTAAGGATTTGTATGCCAATATTAGGGATTTTAAGCTTCCTGAGGACAAAGAGCAACAGAAGAAAGCACTTGATGATTATAAAAAATCAGTTAAAGAATATAAAGAGCATTTCTTAAAAATGGCGATTTATTATAGAGATTCTTTATACAGTTATCTTGAGCCACATCCTAATGAGAGTTTTGATGAATTTCAGGCTAGAATAACTAAGGTTGGAGCAGTAGAATATACTAGAGATGATATAGGAAAGGTTTCTAGAGAGTATGTTGGTATGGCAACAGTATATAACAACTTGAAAAAAGAAATAAATGATATGGAAGAGGCTAAGAAGAATGGAATGATAGCTGATTCAAGTATTTTATCTATTGATGTGGAAAATAATTTTAAGAAACTAGAAGATATATGTAATGATTTGCGTGTAGAGACTAATAGAAAAAGAAAGGTAATGGTAAACAGTTATAATGAACACGTAAATGGGAAAAAGCCAATGAGATATAAAGCTACTAAGGAATACAAAGATAAGCTTATTTCTAAACCTGTAGCTAATAGCGCCCCTAAGAAAGATGAACCTAAGAAGGGTTCTAATAAGGGAATGGCTAAGTAGTTAAATATGTCCTTCATTACTTTTACTTCATAACTAAATATACGTAAATGCGAGCCGGCTAAATTGCTAGGCTCGCATTTACATTTTATATACTATTCATGTAAGACATATTCATTATCTTCATCAATTATCATAAGCATATAAGGGGTAATCTCAGGGTCAAATTGTGTTCCGGCATTTTTCTCTATCTCTGATCTGACTACGTCCTGGGGTAAGTATTTACGGTAACTTCTGTTTGAGGTCATAGCATCATAGCTGTCTGCAACTGCAATGACTCTTGCCTCAAAAGGTATCTCTTCAGCGCTTAGTCCGTCGGGATATCCTTTGCCATCATACCTTTCATGGTGATATCTAGCACCAATCTTAAGTTCTGGCATAAATGTTATCTTAGATAATATTTCATCACCCTTAACTGTATGGGTTTTGATTTCAGCGTATTCTTCATCTGTCAATTTGTCAGGCTTTCTAATTATTGCATCGTCAACGCCGATTTTTCCGACATCGTGCAAGAGCGCCATTCTGTATATCTTGTCGACTTGTTCCTTGCTAAGATCCATTTTCATAGCAAGCATTTTAGAATATTTGGCAACTCTGGTTGAATGGCCGTTGGTATACGTATCTTTAGCGTCTATTGTCTGCGCTAGTGCATATATAACCTGGTTTAGAGATTCATGCTCTCTATCTAGTACTTTCCTTGAATGATCAATTGAATAACTGATAAAAATCATATATACGGACACCGTTACAGCAAATGTAGTAAGGCTTATTCCGTAATGAAAGAGCTGAATAATTACAGCTACAACTGGAAGCGATTCAAACATCAGATATGAAACCTTTTCTAATAAGGAGAAGGCCTTCCACCTAAATATTGTATATACGATTAATGACACTAATATCGCCTGGATTAGGACTATCATAATCCAGTAACTGTCCGTTAGCCTGTAATATCTATTCTGTTCGTCAAATGCATAATAGAATCCGAATATTCTTGATAAGATAAGCATGATAATGCCAGCTGCACATATAAGATTGGTGACCTTAACCATCAAAATGTCATTCTTATGCGTCTTTTCCATTACAGAATAGCAAATGTAATTAGCAGCGAAAAGTAAGACTGTATGATTAGAGAAAAATACTACAAAGTTGGAGATTCTAACCATATAGTATCCGAGTGTTGAAGGGTCGCCCCTAAACATATATGCAAGCATATCGCCAGTGTTGATGCCTGCATTTGCAATTAGAAGCCAAAACAGCCATTTGGCCTTTTCACCTTCGTGCGACCTTGACAAAAAAACAAGTATAGCACTAATTGAACAGAATAGAACACACCACATTTCAAAGGCTACATGGATGTATTGCGATGGAGTCATAGTTTTCACCTTTTCAGTATGATATACCGAGTCCTTTCTCATTAATATTGAATCAACATTATCCCTCGGTGCCTGTAATCTGGGCACTATCTGTCATTGTAGCACAATTTGCCTTTTTTGTTAACAATTTACAGTAAATAAGCCTATTTTATAAGCGTTTGAAATAAAATGAGAATATGTCGCAAATGTCTTGACAAGTAAAAATCATAGTGATAGAATTGTCCTCGGTCGAAAATGAGACACTGTCTCAAATTACATATAATCAAAACTAGGAGGTTTTATCATGAAAAAGTTTTTGACATTTATAATTACACTGGCATTTATGCTAAACGCTTTTACAGGCTGCGCCGTACCTGAGAGCAATATCAATGCTAACGGTTCTAAGGGCGCTGATGAAAAGATTAGCATTGTAACAACCATTTTCCCAGAGTATGACTGGGTTAAGAGTGTTTTAGGTGACAAGGCAGATGACGCTGAAGTAACAATGCTTCTTGATAAGGGAGTAGATCTTCACAGCTATCAGCCTACAACAGATGATATATTAAAGATTTCAACTTGTGATTTGTTTATCTATGTAGGTGGCGAGTCAGACGGATGGGTTGATGATGCCTTGACGGAAGCTACTAATAAGGATATGATAGTTATTAACCTGTTAGATACCCTTGAGGGTTCTGTAAAGGAAGAGGAAATGATTGAAGGTATGCAAGAAGGTGAGCATGCACACGAACATGAGCATGAGGACGGCGAGGAAGCTGAAGATGCTGATTACGAGCATGAGCATGAGGATGGCGAGGAAGCTGAAGATGCTGACCATGAGCATGATGAGGAAGCAGAGGATGCTGACCACGAGCATGAGCATGAAGACGGCGAGGAAGCAGAGGATGCTGACCATGAGCATGAGCATGAGGACGGCGAGGAAGCTGAAGATGCTGATCACGAGCATGAGCATGAGCACGAAGAAGGAGAAGTAGAGTATGATGAGCACGTATGGCTATCATTAAGAAATGCATCTACTATTGTTTCAAGCATTTCAGATGCTCTAGCAAAAATATCTCCTGATAATGCAGACACATACAAGAAAAATGCAGATGCATATATTACTGAGCTTAACAATTTAGACTCTGAATATAAGACTGCTATTTCTTCCGCTAAATCAAAGACAATTCTCTTTGGCGATCGTTTCCCATTTAGGTACTTAGTTGATGATTACGATTTAGACTATTACGCAGCATTTGTTGGATGTTCAGCAGAGACAGAAGCAAGTTTTGAGACAATTACATTCCTTGCTAACAAGGTGGATGAGTTATCACTTACTTCTGTTATGACGATTGAGAAAAGCGATCAGAAGATTGCCAAGACTATAGTTGAGAATACAACAGCTAAGAATCAGAAGATTTTGACACTTGATTCTATGCAGGCTACAACATCAGATGATGTTAAAAATGGTGCAACTTATATGTCAATTATGCAGAGCAACCTATCAGTGCTTAAAGAGGCGTTGAATTAGGAGGCATTTTAATGAAAAGATTTATCGCTATTAGTTTATCTCTGGTTTTGCTAGTATCCTTTACTGGCTGCCAAAGCAGCAAAAGACATAATAAAGCCGACGGCTAC
>JAIKVP010000202.1 GCA_024685635.1 Lachnospiraceae bacterium | reverse complement strand
ACACAAGCTAAACTCCATATTCAAGATTTGGTGCGTAGCGGAAGTTTAGAATTGGTGTCATCCTATATACTTGATTTTGAAAATAGTGAAAATCCTTTTGCTATGCGACGTAAAACGATAAGTGATTTTTATCATATAATACATCCATATATGTAAGTGATAATCTTAAAACTGACATAGAAAAGATGGCTGAGGATATCAAGAAAACAGGTATTAAACATAAAGATGGCTGAGGATATCAAGAAAACAGATATTAAACATAAAGATACTTGTCATGTTGCATGCGCTATTATTGCAAAATCAGATTATTTCATATCAACAGATTATAGACTGCTAAAGTATAAAACAAGTGATATTAAAATGATGAATCCGTTTGATTTTATCAAAGAGTTGGAGGTGGAGAAAGATGGGTAATCCAATAAGTACAACAGAAATACTTAACAGTGGCATGCAATGCCTAACAGAGAAACTTGGAATTGTTGATGCTGAGCGGTTTATTTCAGTTATAATTAGAGAGCAGTTTGATTATACTAAATGGCAACGTACTCATTTTGACGATATGTCTCCTGAGGAATTTAATGAGACTGCAGCGGAGTATGCAAAAGAGCATCCTTATAAGGGAAATGCTAAAGTCGTATTATAGCAGTTCAATGAGATTATGATGTACCACGGGTACGGTTCTTTTGCTACCATGTAATCAAATATAATAATGACAAATCTAGATAAACTGTGATATAATTTAAATAATTAAACTGCTAAAAATAAGGGATTGGATTAATGTATAAATAATATAGGAGGGAACTCTATGCTAGAACGTATCAAGAACTATATTCTATATGCAGATACAGATAAAGAAAGCTATCTTCAGGTGCAGTCATCTATCGAGAAGTCTAATCAGCTTATTTCAATGGTTTTCTCATCAGTTGCATTTGTCTTGATCGCAATCATGTTTCTATTATCATGCTTCATAAAGGAATTTTCTTCTTCAAGGATGGTATACCTATGGGGAACAATTTTTTCTGCATCTTTATTTATAATATCTATCCTTGCTAAAAAGTACACCAAACTCACTTACCTAGGAGTTTATTTAGCTATTTCAGGCTTTATGCTTTATGGAATCGCTATCGGTACAATCACAAGACCAGAGGAACAGACTGTTACATTTATGGTTATGCTTCTCTTATTACCTCTGATATTTGTTGACAAGCCGATAAGGGTTGCAGTCTGTATTATTTTTTATGTTGCCATATTTATTGCCCTTGTAATCCTAAAGAAGTCTCCGGAAATGCAGGCAGTAGATATTTCTGATGCTATTATATTCGGTCTTCTAGCAATCGCTAGTGGAAGTATAGTAATCAGGGTTAAGGTTAAAGGCTACGTCTTAGAAAAAAGGCTTCAGATTATGAGTGAGACTGATCAACTTACTGGTCTTAACAACCGTAACTGCTATGAGTGGAAGCTTGAAACCTACCCATCGGTATGTAAGAAATCTTTATGTTGTGTTTATATTGATGCTAACGGCCTACACGAGCTTAACAACACTAAAGGCCACAAGGCAGGCGACGAGATGCTACAGTACATAGCTAACTCAGTTAAGAACCTTTTCGGTGCTAAGGATAGCTATAGAATTGGTGGCGACGAGTTCGTTGCATTTGCTGTTGATGCGTCTAATGATGATTTAGAAGGTAAGATATCTGAATTGACTGAGCGTATTAATGAGCAGGGCTATCACGCTGCTCTTGGCTATGAGATTATGGATGCTAAGAGTCTAGAAATCAACAAGCTCATTGTCAGCGCTGAGTCTAAGATGTATAAAGACAAGTCAGACTTTTATAAGACTCATGATAGAAGGAAGAGATAGGGATTAGATTATTTAATTGAGGCATAAAGATAGGAATAAGATTAATTGAATAAAACTTAAAGATAATAAAAAAGGCAGGTCTTACGACCTGCCTTAAACTATCTTATATTATAATTAATAATCCATAGCCTGCTCTTCGCCTGTCATTACTCTTAAAGCTCCCTGAGCTAATGCAAGTAACTCATCCTCACCAGGATAGATTGTAACAGGTGCGATAAAGCTTACAGCATCCTTCATATGCTTCTGAGTAACCTCACCATAGGCGATACCACCAGTAAGAATAATCTGATCAACCTTACCTCCCAATACAACGCTCATAGCACCGATTTCTTTCTCAAGCTGATAGTGGAAAGCATCCATAACTGCCTGAGCCTCTTTATTACCTTCCTCTGCCATCTTAACAACATCTCTCATATCGTTAGTGTGAAGATATGCATTAAATCCACCGTCGCCATTAATCATCTTGCCAACCTGCTCTTTAGTATACTCGCCTGAGAAGCAAAGACGCATTAATGCACCTGATGGAAGTCCGCCTGAACGCTCTGGAGAAAATGGTCCATCTCCGTCAAGAGCATTGGCAACATCAACAACCTTGCCACCCTTGTGAGCGCCTACAGAAACACCGCCACCCATATGAACAACTATCAAGTTTAATGAATCATATGGCTTGCCAACCTCTTTAGCATAACGCTTAGCAACAGCCTTCTGATTAAGCGCATGGAATATAGAAATTCTTGGCATCAAAGGATGTCCTGAATATCTTGCTACATCTGATAACTCGTCAACTACTACAGGGTCAACGATGTATGAAGGAACATTAATCTCAGATGCGATTTCATTAGCTAAAATACCGCCTAAATTAGATGCGTGCTGACCTGAAACGCCAACCTTTAAATCCTCTAAAAGTGCAGGTGTAGTTGCGTATGTACCACCTTGAACTGGCTTTAACATACCACCACGCCCAACTACAACATTGATATCCTTAAGATCAACACCCTTGTCCTTAAGAACGTCTAAAATAACCTTCTTACGGAAATCCTTCTGAGCATAAATGCTGTCATAGCTCTGAATCTCCTCTGTTGAATGACGAAGAGTCTCCTCCATCAACTGTGTCTCATCCTCAAATACTCCAATCTTAGTTGAAGTAGAGCCTGGATTGATAATTAAAATTTTGTAAGACATGATAATCCTCCTAGTATTATTCTTTGTGCTTTAGCACTAGCAATGTCATTGGTGTTTAAGCACTAATTAATATCATTTTATACCTTATCACCTGCTAAATCAATAGCATAAAATCCTTAACTCTTAGACAGCATATAGGCTAGATAGGTAGCTAACCTGGTATCTATGCTCGTCATACTTGAACATATCTCTATACCATTATATTCTAGATTTCCGTTTATTACCATTCCTGCTATATCAGAGACCGTCATACTCTTAACTTTTGAAAAATCTAATATGATATATCCTGCATTTGACGCATCAATAGTCACTGGCCACTTGTTTGCCAAGCCCTTGATTTCAAAATTGAAACTGTCAAGATTAATATCTGTCATCACCTGTCCAGTCTGACTATATACTTTATAGAAGACCTTAACCTTTTTCTCATTAATCAAAGTAGCTGACTCACCATTTATAATAAGCTCAATACTTGTAGGAATCATAGGCTCAACTGGATTGCCTGATGCGTCAGTTGAGGCATTGGCTGAAGCATTGGATGATGTGTTAGCAGGCGCCTCAGTTGTTGCTGAGGCTTCAGTGGTCGCTGTAGCCTGAGTAGTAGCTGCGCCCTGAGTTGTTGCATTGGCCTGAGTGGTCGCTTTAGCCTGGGTAGTCGCATTAGCCTGGGTAGTCGCATTAGCCTGAGTAGTTGTAGATCCTTTAGCTAAAACGCTAATTGAAAGCGAGTTTGTTACACTATTATTATAGCTATCATACGCTGTTACGGACATAAGATACTTGCCCGTAGCTATATTGTTCCCTATCGGAATATCAACCTTGTTATTTACAAGGCTGTAATCTCCCTTTGAAACTAAATCTTTACTGTTAACAATTGTGTAGTGAATCTTAGTAAGTGTAATCAAACTGCTTGTTGGTTTAACAGTTAGAGTAATTGAATCTCCCTGATTAACATAGTAGTTATTAGCACTAACAGTAATTGCTTTAACAGCTACTGGATTAACAGTAAATGAGCTATTGTCTGTAACAGTCGAATCTGTTTTTAAGCTTGCACTAATCTTATATCCAGAATAATTTAAGCTGTTAATATCAGATGAAATGCTAAACAAATTAATTCTTACACAACTGTAATCCGTACTAGATGTCACAATTGCAGATGATGTTATAGCTTTATTGTTACTGTCAGTTAAAGTCCAGTTAAACATACTTGAAGGAAGATTTAAATTCTTACCATTCTTGTCTGAAGCAACAAATGAAAGATAGCAATTGTCATAAGAAATCTTCTGATTATCTTCAATCTGAAGCTTTTCTACCTTAGCAGCCTCTGTTGTCGCCTTGGCCTCTGTTGTTGCATTGGCCTCTGTTGTCGCTTTGGCGTCAGTTGTTGCATTTTGGCTGGTCTTATCTGATCCTTTAGATTCAGTAGTGTTATCAACAGGAACTAAAATCCCTGTTGTACTACTGTTTGTGTTAGTAGCCGCTTTAACAGTTACCTTAATCTTTTTCTTATATGCTGCCTTTTTCTTATAGGCTTTTTTGGTTGCCTGTACTGTGATTGTAGCCTTTCCTTTGGCTTTGGCCTTAATAATAATATAGCCTTTTTTCTTTACAACCTTAGCAACCTTGGTGTTGCTGGATTTAACGGAATAGCTCTTCTTGGCAGCCTTTCTTCCGTTAAGAGCAACCGTGATATTCATTTTAGCCTTAGCCTTAAGGGTAACGCTGCTAAAGCCACCAACGGTTATTCCTTTCTTTAGCGCAGAAACCTTAGTCTTAGACACTGGTGCATATGAAAGCACGAGTGCAAATGCTAAGATAAATGCTAAAATACGTTTTGTTTTCTTTAATAACATAAAACTTCCTCCTTAGATTGTATGTAAACATAAGAAACTAACAATTTATACCTTAAAACCATGCGGGTAAATATGCTTAATAATTAAGCAGTTTTTATGGCATCAATAATATAACATATTATAAATACAGCTAAATCAACGCATACAATTGTTGATCCAACTGGCGTTGAATATAATATCGAAACAATAATACCTACTAAAGCGGCAATAACTGAAATAATTGCAGATGTTATAATAACGCTTAAGAAGTTATTCATAAGTCTCATAGCTGAAAGTGCAGGGAATATTATAAGTGCACTTATTAAGAGCGAACCTACCAAGTTCATTCCCAATACTATGATAACTGCAATAATTATAGCTATTAATAGGTTATAAGCTCCAGATCTAACTCCTGTCGCCTTGGCAAAATTCTCGTCAAATGTTACGCCAAATATCTTATTGTAAAAAAGAATAAATGTTGCAATTACAATAACTGAAAATACTAAACAAACCATTACCTCTGAACTCTTAAGAGTAAGAATGGATGTTGATCCAAATAGCGTAGAACAGACATCTCCTGATACATTGGCTGAACTAGCGGAAAATACGTTCATAAGCATATATCCTATTGCTAATGAAGCAACGGAAATCATTGCAATTGCTGCGTCTCCCTTTATCTTGGCATTTTGTCCACCTTTTAAGAGAATAACAGCGGCGATAATTGTTATTGGCATAGTTACTAAAGTTGTGCTTGTCACCTGCATTATAGAGGCAATCGCTAAAGCACCAAATGCTACGTGTGAAAGCCCATCACCTATAAATGAATATCTCTTTAATACTAATGTTACACCAAGAAGCGATGAACAAAGAGCGATCAAAACACCGACAATGATAGCGTAGCGTACAAACGGATACTCTAGGTAATAGAGTAATTGATCTATCATGCTTTCGCTCCTTTCTTAAGCTCTATTGATGTTAAAAGCTTATAAGCATCACTCTCTGGGTACTTATCTGCCTCTCCAAAATAAAGCTGTTTACCTGTTACATGAAGTATATGAGACGCATCCTTAAGTCCCTCGTGTATGTCGTGGGATACCATAATTACTGTCATTCCTTCGTCATTAAGCTTCTTGATAAGCTGATAAAAATCAAGCGTTACCTTAGGATCTAGTCCGCTAACTGGCTCATCTAAGACAATAAGCTTCGTGCTTGCGCATAAAGCTCTAGCAAGTAAAACCCTCTGCTTTTGACCACCAGACAGATTCCTAAAAGACTTATTCTTCAAGTCGTAGATATCCATGCGCTTCATATTCTTCTTAGCTTCCGCTCTCTCTGCCTTGTTGTAAAATGGTCTAAGACCAAGCTTAGAGAGATTACCGCTCATAACAATCTCCTCAACCGAAGCCGGAAAATCCTGCTGAGTTATGGTCTGCTGCGGAAGATAGCCTATTTCATAAGGCTTAAGACCATCTCCATACTCAATTGTACCCGATATAATCTTAGTTAAATGTAGCATAGTCTTCATAAGAGTGGTCTTACCAGCTCCATTTTCTCCAACTATGCAAAGATAATCACCCTCATTCACTTCAAAATTAAGCCCCTCAGCTACCGCCTTGCCCTCATATCCAACGGCAAGGTCGCTACACTTAATAAATGCCATAACAGCCTCCAAACTACTGCATCTTTACTCTTTTAATATAATCTAGAATAAGCTCAATTGACTCTTCTTCCCCGAGCCTTGTAACATCAATACAAATGTCATAGTATCTTGCACTACCCCACGCCTGACCTGTATTAAACTTGTGAAATGATGCACGTCTGTCATCATACTCTTTAACCAGATTCTCACCCTCTTTGCGGTTAGAATATCCATGCTCCTCGCATATCCTGTCGATTCGCTTGTTTAGATCTCCTGATAAGAAAACTCTGACTGCTCTGTCTGAATCGCGATATGCAAAGTTACCACAGCGACCAACAATTACACCGTCACCATCAGCAATAATCGCATCATATATCTGCTTAGGTACATCAGTTATCTGAATATTGTTTTCACCTGCAGCTATTGCATATAAAAGCGAGTTAACCGGATTCTCTGCAAAAAAGTTAGGATGCTTGTCGATAAGCCCTTTCTCCTTAGCAGCCTCAGTAAGTTTTTTTCTGTCGTAAAATGGGATGTTAAGGCGTTCGGCCAACTTCTCTCCTATCTCATCACCACCACATCCGCACTGTCTAGCAATTGTTACTATCATTTTCCTCATCCTCCTAAGCTAATATATGTATGAAAATACAGTTGCTCCTACAACTGTTAAAATTCCTGAAACCACGATGGATAAACTGCTCATCGCCCCCTCAATCTCTCCAAGCTCCATCGCCTTAGCTGTTCCCATAGCGTGGGACGCACTGCCTATTGCAATTCCCTTAGCGATTGGATTGGTAATCTTAAAAAACTTAAGCAAGGTCTCAGCTATAACATTGCCTAAAATACCTGTTATCACAATGGCTGCAACGGTTATCGCGACATAGCCGCCTAATTCCTTAGAAATCCCCATGCCAATCGCAGTTGTGATTGACTTAGGGAGCAGCGTCACATAGTCCTTATGGTCAAATCCCAATATAACTGCAAATGCTAAAACTGCAACAAGACTTGTCAGCATCCCGGAAATGATACCAAGCATAAGCGCTAAAGCGTTGGTCTTAAGTAGTTGCCATTGCTGGTATAGTGGAACCGCAAGACTCACTGTCGCTGGAATTAGCAAATAGCTTAAATACTTAGCTCCGCTATAATAGCTGTCGTAGTCGACTCTTAATGCTAAGAGTGTTGCTATTACTAAAACTATCGTTATCAATAGCGGGTTAAAAACTGCCGACTTAAAGCGCTTTTTTATCTTAGTTCCAATATAGTATGCAAGCAAGCTGATTGAAACTCCAAAAAACGCTGATTCAGCTATAAATTCATTCATGAGCTTCCTCCTTTCTTCTTATGAAGAACTGAGTAACTCTTCCTGAAACAGCCATAACTAGTATAGTTGACGCAACTATCACTATGATATAGCCTAGTAAATTCTTAGATAAAACGCCCCACGAATCCATCAGCCCAACTGCCGCTGGAACAAACATGATTGGCATAATCTCAATTAAAAATGCAGCCGTCTCCTTAACCTGGTCAAGCTTAATTATCTTAAACTCTAAGAGCAAAAATAATATAACAATCCCGTAAATGCTTGCAGGTATTGGAAGTGGAATAAGATAATAAAGCATCTCTCCCACAAACGAAATCAGCAGAATAATCATAAACTGCATCAGGTACTTCATAGGCTGCTTCCTCCGTGAATCATTTCAAATAGTAGTATAGCACCAATTTGCGATAATGTCGATATTTTAAGACTTAACGCTTAGGTCGGATTTAGAGTAGCTCTGGAGCTTAGCTAGGTAAGTTGCCGGACCATGCGTTGTCATAACTGAAGAAAGCACTGCCTTATCACTAAATAAGCTAACTGTATTAGTGCCGACCTCGCCCCATTTTCCAGATGAAATCTCTAGCATAAATGTTAAGCTAGTATTACCACTCATCGCCATTGAAAATGCTTTAGAGTACAGGTTCTTTAAGCTTTTGCCTTCATTTTCTGTAAGTTCTGCTGTGACTAAACTCTTGTTATAATATTCATCATTAGATGTTACAAACGCTGTCAAGTCACTAAAATACTGATCAATTGCGTCAACTGAAGTCTGATCAAAGCTATAATCATCCCCTGACATTTTCTTATATGCCTTCTTAAAAGCAGAAGTTTCATTTTCCGGAAGGACATATGTTATTCCGTATCTTCCATAGCCCCACGACTCAGGTAGAAGCTTTGCGATAAAGTCGTCCTTATTGATTATGTTAAAAATGTTATTGTAGCTAGAAGCCGCCCTGTTCTCATCAGAAGTTGTATTAGGCGTTGCAAATGTATAAGCAAATGTATTCTTTTTAGATGCCTTAATCTGACCAACGCCGTTATCATCAACCTTCTTAGCAAGCAAATTGGCAACTGCCGCGCCACGACTGTGACCTGTGATTAAAATCTTGGTCTTTTTCTTCTTCAAGTTATATTTCTTGCTATAAGATGCCACTGCGCTATATAGCTTGTCTGCAGCATTACTAAAGCCTTCGTGAGTGGTTTTTTGATAGCCAGAATTAAAGTTGTCCTCCCACTCATTCGACTCTGTGCCTCTTATTGAAACTAGAAGGACATCGTATTTTACCTTTTTGATTTTGACTGTCTTGCTAGAAATAAGGTAAGTTACGCTGTCGCCTTTAGCGTCCTTAGAATACTTGAAATTGGAATATCCCACCTTCTTAAGCACTCTCTTAGCTTCCTTAATGCTGTCGTTATACATAAGTGTTGAGACACCGCACATAAAGTTTGCAAGATTGTGGTTGTAGCTTGATGATGACTTAGCAAGCAAGTTGTCATTGCTGCTAAGCTTAAAGCTACCCGATGAACTGCCACTTGTAACTTTTGCGGTTACCGACGAAGCCTTAGCAGATGTTGTTATAGCATTACCTGTCATTAAGGAAAATGCTAGTAATAAGCATAATGTAGATGCAATTATTCGTTTTAAGATTCTTGATTTCATATTTATACCTCTCTTTAGTACTATAATGTTTTTTATTAACTATATCTTATTATTATCTCTTAACATAGTTGCTATATAACTTGTATGTATTATTTCTTTTTTTGTATAGCTTGTATCATAGATATCTCTGACACAACTAGTTATAGCACTTACATTTTATATTCATTCAACTCTATCTTATATTATATAACAATATCGCTAGGATGTTAATGGAGATTTATGTGAAGATTTATCTACTGATTTATCCCTTTTAGCATTCAAACTCTTGACATACTTACAGACATTCTCAGAGAGAACAACCGTCTT
>JAIKVP010000200.1 GCA_024685635.1 Lachnospiraceae bacterium | reverse complement strand
GGTAAGATGACTAAGGAGAGACATACTTATACGGGCGTTTATTATATTATTGAGAAGAGATATGACACCTATCTTAAGGGAGCAACCTGGAATACTCACGTAATGTACTTTGCCCTGTTTAATTTTTCAGGCCAGGGCTTTCACGATGCGACCTGGCGGTCTAGATTTGGCGGTAACATATATGTAAATGGCGGAAGCCACGGCTGTGTTAATATGCCTTATAGCAATGCAGAGGCTCTATATAGTAAGCTAGAGCCAGGAACTCCAGTAGTAATCTATTAAAAAATATAATCGGCTAGCATATATAAGCTAGCCGATTTTTAACTCATAAAACACAATAGCAATTATAAGTATATTAGCTGATAAATACTTACGAATTATTACTCATCATACTCAATAATAAAATGATCATAAGCATTTATAATTCTTGTGTCTTTATAGCTTCTCTCCCTCTTATTGTTCATCCCATAATTCATATGAATATGTCCATGAACAAAAAATTTTGGAGAGTACTTATCCATCAAAGTCACAAAGCTCTCAAAGCCCTCGTGAACCTTGTCCTCGCCGTCGTATATCTTATAGGCAGGAGCGTGGGTTAGAAGAATATCAAACCCCCTGTTAAAAAGGATTTTTGGCTTCATTTTCATAACGCGAAGCTTCATCTCATTTTGCGTATACTGAAAAGGCCCGTTCTTGTAGCGGATAGAGCCACCAAGACCCATTATTCTTATGCCCTTATATTTGTAGATCTTGTCCTCTATGCAAATGCAGCCCTCAGGCGGCTTTTCCTCGTATTCCGCATCATGATTGCCGTGAACATAAAGAATAGGAACCTTGACATAAGTAGCAAGAAAAGATAAAAACTCTGCCTTTAAGTCGCCAGCGGACAAGATAAGATCGATGTCCTCAATCTTGTCCTTGCTAAAGAAGTCCCAGTAATATTTAGATTCTACATCTGCTAAAACCAGAATTCTCATCATTCGTCACCCTCGTCCTTTGAAACGCCTGCAAACTCTATAACTTCCTTTACGCTATCCTCTAATTCAGAAAGCTTAGGAATATCACCAATTACATTGTCAACCAACCAGTCCATCTTAGTTAAATCCTCAGCGGTAAGACTAGGACCATGGATATCATTTCTAATATTGCCATCCTGATCCTTAATCTCGCAGTCAAGCATAAGGATTGAGTCGCCAGTGATAGACTTCTTAAGATACTCAACCAAAGTCCTTAGCTCACTAGGAACCTCTCTTGAGATAATCAAATCAATAACCCCGGCAGACATACCCCACCAGTAGTTATAGGCCTTCTCGCTCTCCATCCAGTCTCGCTTAAATGAACCACTTAATACACTCTTAATCATAAGCTCATAAAAGATTCCCCAATGCCAGACAGGCATAACCATATTAACGATTCCCAACTCGCCTCTGTAGTAGAGGCCGAACTCTCTTGAACCGCTGTCAGGTGTAATAAAATCCTGCCCTGACAAGTACCTGATATCCTCTTTTGCAAATGAAGCACCGTAGTCGTAGTCCTTAGCGGTCGTCCAATTTAAGTAAACCTTAGCTCTAGGATTGGTAAACTTTGCACCCAAGGCAAATGCGTTAATATTTGCCGTAGTACCAAAGATAGGATTGTCAGCAATGTAGCCAATCTTGTCATTTTCAGTCATCGCGCCCGCAATCATTCCGGTCAAGAACTTAGCCTCATACATTCTCGCGTGGTAGGTTCTCACATACCTGTGTGGCGTGTTAAGTGAGCAGTTAAGAATCTTAACATCAGGATACTCAACTGCAACCTTAAGAGATGCATCAAGCAATTTAGGGGTAACTGTGAAAATGATGTCGGCGCCACTTAAGACCTCTGCTGTTAACATTTGCTCCGCCTTAGATAAGTCATTAATTACAAGCTTATCTGTTATAAGCTCATCGCCAAATAATTCCTCAACATATATACGTCCTAACTCGTGAGAGTATATCCAGTCTGACGAACCAGGCTCCTTGTCGTAGACAAATACAACCTTATACTGCTTGTCATTCCAAGGAAGCAGGTAGTGAAGAAGCTTCTTACCAGCATTGTCCTTGTCTGCAGCCGGGTCCATGAGGATGTCGACCTGGTCGTCCTCTGTCTGCAAGACAAGCTCATTCCATATTTTTCCAAGAGCCTCCTTCATTGAAGACGGAGTCATCTCCTTGACCTTGTCATAGCCGTAAATGCTTAAGACAGGAATGAATGCGTCTCCTGAGTTTATTGGAAGCTTGTCGCCTCCCATTTTCTTAAATTCTTTTCTAAACATAAAGAAGACTGCGTTGAACTCTTTTCTCTTTTCGTCAGTCCAAGGCTCTTCCTTGCCACCGGTTAAATCTAGCATTTTACTAAACTCGCCGAGCTTGGATACGTATAGAGTGTTGATTCCAGCTACTTCAAAGAAGTCCATAAACTCATAGTATATTTTGTTCTCCAGGCTTTCATTTTTCTCTGGAACCTTTCTTATTACCTCTGCTGAGATGGTTACAGCGCCGTAGTATTTTAATACGCTAACTCTTTTGTTACCCTCAACCACATAGAAACGGTTTAGGTATTCATAGACCTTTATAGGGTCTCTTATTCCCTCTTCAACCTGTGCGTCAGCGAGATTAGACCACTTAGAAGAGAACTCGCTTCCGTGGTCGAGTAAAGGCATAAAGTTTCTAGCAAATGCCTCTGTTCTGCCTGCTGTGCTTGTTCCGACAACTCTGTCAAGCGGTATGTCTAATAAGCCAAGCTCCACCTCTGAATCAATTTTTACATGCTTTAATATATCGTCAAGCACTGGAAGATAAGGATATTCACCCTTTGAAATAGCGGATCTATATTCTTTCTTTCCAAGCTTTTGTGCGTCTAAATAATCTGTTACTGCCATAATAATCCCTCCTTATAAGCATCAAAACACCCTTTATACTTATAATCTATATAAATAAAAATGCTAAATAACATAAGTTAAAATACACACCAAAACAAAAATAGTTTAAGTCAATATACACACCAAAACAAAAATAATTTAAGTTAAATTACACACCAAAACAAAAATAATTTAAGTTAAATTACACACCAAAACAAAAATTATTTAAGTTAAATTACACATCAAAAACAATATAAATCAAAACAAAAGCAAATATCAACTGTCGATTATAGCGTATAATTAATAATTTGTAAAATCAAAGCTATAAAAAATGCCGAGACATACGATAAAATATGCCTCGGCAGTGATTATATAACTTTTTTGCAAATGCTATTTAAGCAGCATTCTTCACATTTGGGAGTAGTTCTTGCAGTACAAACTGCCCTTCCGTGATCAACGAACCTGTGACACAAATCATTTCCCTCTTCTGCTGGAACTATCTTTCTTAAAGCCATCTCAACCTTCTTAGGATCCTTCTCTTTATCAACTAAGCCAATCCTGTTAGACAGCCTGATGCAGTGAGTATCAGTAACTATTGCTGGCTTATTAAAGACATCTCCCATAATTAAGTTGGCACTTTTTCTTCCGACACCCGGTAGCTTTAATAACTCATCAAAGTCATCAGGCACCTTAGAATCATAGTCATCTCTTAGCATTTTCATACATAAGCTTATGTCTCTTGCTTTAGAGTGGCCTAATCCACAAGGCTTAACAATAGCCTCGATGTCGTTGACGTCAGCATTTGCCAAAGCGTCAACGTCGGGGTATTTTTCGTAAAGCTTAGGAACAATCTTGTTAACTCGCTCATCAGTACACTGAGCTGCGAGTCTTACGCTGACTAAGAGCTTCCATGCCTCGTTATAGTCAAGGGTGCAGACAGTTTCAGGATATTCTTCCTTTAATAGTCTTATGACTTCTTTAACACGTTCTTTCTTAGTCATATTATTCCTCCTTTATTCTTTAACCTTGCCTTCCTTTTTTCTCTTAAAGAAATCGCTTGTCTCCTTAGCAACTATGCCAGACAGGGCAAAGAGAGCGATCATATTAGGGATAGCCATAAGGCCGTTAAAGATATCTGCCATTGTCCAAACAGCAGAAACTGTCATGTATGGTCCGATAAATACAGCTATGATATATAACCATCTATAAACCTTAACTGACTTCATTTTACCATCTGTTAAGTACTCAAGACAACGCTCAGAATAGTAATCCCATCCAAGAATAGTGGTAAATGCAAAGAATACTAAGCAGAGTACTAAGATTAGTGATGCTAGCTGACTTGGAATTGGAAGTCCATTCTGAAAAGCGTAGGTTGTAATCTGAACGCCCTCAAGACCTTCAACCTTCCACGCGCCTGTGATAACGATAGAGAGACCTGTCATAGTACAGATGATGATAGTATCAATAAATGTACCTGTCATTGAGATAAGTCCCTGTCTTACAGGCTCCTTAGTCTTAGCGGCAGCTGCTGCGATAGGAGCAGAACCAAGACCAGCCTCGTTTGAGAAGATACCTCTTGCGATACCCTTTTGCATTGCAACGATCATCGATCCTACGATACCACCGGTTACAGCCTGAGGGTTAAATGCAGCCTCAACGATAACTGCGATAGCATGTGGAATCTCAGTAATATTGCAGAGTAAAAGAACTAAGGTTGCAATAAAGTATAAAACTGCCATAAATGGCACGATTACCTGTGATACAGATGAGATACGCTGTAAGCCACCGATAAGAACCAATGCAACTAAAACTGCAAGAACTAAAGATGCGATTATAACTGTGATTGAGTAATCTCCAATTCCAAACAAGTTAACAGTATGCTCATTGTTAGGATCGAAGAAACCAGAGATAGAAGAAACAATTCCGTTAACCTGCGTAAATGTTCCGATACCAAGTAAACCTGCACAGATTCCGAAAAATGCAAATAGCTTAGCAAGCCATTTAAAATTCTTTCCCATACCCTTTTCTATATAGTAGAATGGTCCACCAAGAGAGTGGCCATCAGGAGCAACCTCTCTATACTTGACTGCCAGTAAACCCTCTGAATACTTTGTTGCCATTCCCAAAAATGCTGCAAGCTCCATCCAGAATAGAGCACCCGGTCCACCAGTTCCAATAGCTGTGGCAACACCTACGATGTTACCTGTACCGATTGTAGCTGAAAGTGCTGTACATAAAGCGCCAAAGGATGAAACCTCACCCACACCGTCTTCCTCATTCTTAAGCATCCACTTTAGAGCAAGTGGAAGCTTGTGAACCTGAAGACATTTTGTTCTTAAGGTCAATAGAAAACCGCCTAAGAGGATAATAACCATCAAAGGCACGCCCCATACGAAGTTGTCAATAGCTGTCAATGCATTATTGATTGCTTCCCACATAATAATATTCCTTTCTTAATAAATAAAAAAATTTGCAACATTTCATATTATATCAAATGAAAGTTAGATTATCAATTATTATATGAAATAATAAAAATCTGTTATTTTTTGTAAACTTGGAGTATAATTACATTTGAGTGTAAATGAAGGGAGGAATCTTTATGCTTAGACTTGATCCAGTATATACAGACCATATGATATTACAGAGGGATAAAGAGGTAAGAATTGCAGGACTATCTGCCCCTGACATAGAGGTTAAGATATATTTAGATGATGAAAATGTCTGTTTAACAAGAGCAAATGACAAGGGCATATTTAAGGCATTTATGCCCGCTCATTCATTTGACCACGAAAGACACAGCTTAAAGATTGCTAACGATAATGAAGAGATAGTCTTAAATGACATCTATTTTGGAGAAGTCTTCTTAGCGAATGGCCAGTCTAATATGGAGCTTGAACTTGGTAATTCTGCTCAGGCTGACGAGGCCTTTGAGTTAATAAATGAGGACAGTTCTCTTGCTGATAATATAAGATTTTATAATGTAATTAAAGCGCCTTATGACAGCCCTGAATTTGACAAGGCAATCAGCGAGAATAAATGGATTACAATGGATGATGCTGATGCAACGCACTCGTCCGCTGTAGCATTTTTTGCTGCGCTTAAGATATATGAAGAGTTAAATGTTCCTGTCGGAGTTGTCAATATGGTTAAGGGTGGAAGCTCTGTTACAGTCTGGATGGATTTAGAAACTCTAGCTGCTAGCCCTGATGGACAGTATTATATTGATGAGTACGATAAGCTTGTAAACGGCAAGACTAACGAGGAATATTTTGAGGAATTAGAAGAATATAATAAAGAATTAGATGACTATTATGCCAGAGAAAAAGAGGCGAGAGATAATGCCTTAGCAGAGGGAAGAGAACTTTCAGGCAGTGAGCTTAATGATTTAATTGGCCCATATCCTTGGCCAGAGCCAGCTGGATACTGCTCACCTTACAGGCCTGCTGCTCTTAATGAGTATATGTTTAAGAATGTCATTAACTATACATTTAACTGCGTCTGGTACTATCAGGGTGAAGAGGATGCCTTAAGACATAAGCACTACAAGCCACTTTTGACTAAGTATATTAGCTATATAAGAAAATACAATGATAGTAAGGATTTGCCAGTTATTCTTCTTCAACTTCCTGTCTGGGCAGACAAATGCTGGGAGGAAGGCCATGAAGAAGGCTGGACCGAGATAAGAAAGATCCAGGCTGAATTAGCTGATGAGTTAGATAATGTCCATGTAATTCCTTTGATTGATTTAGGCGAGTTTGACAATATTCACCCAGTTGATAAAAAGACGCCGGGCACAAGATTAGCTAACTATACCTTGGGTGAAATCTATAAACTAGAAGGCTATGACGTTCTTCCTATGAAGATAGCATTTGCCAATAAGGAAGGAAGAGTTGTAAGCGTAGGGTTTGATAATAGTTATTCTGGCTTTTTAGCAAATGTAAGTGAAGAGGGGGCTGAGCCTAAGCTTGTATCTGCTATAGATGCTGATATTAAGGGTTTTAAGCTTGCAGGAGAAGATATGGCTTTTTATGATGCGGACGCATTTGTTCAAGGGGGAAATATTATTTTAAGCTCTGATAAGGTTTTAGAGCCTTGTTTTATAAGCTATGGCTGGGCCAATTATATAACTTGTAATCTATATAACAAGGCAGGTATACCACTTATGCCTTACTGTGGCAAGGTGCATTAATACTAAACTAAGACTTTACCAAACTATGAAATTATAGTATTATTATAGGAGTGTTTAAGCCGAATCAGGCTTTTACTATAGTCACTTGAAACGAGGTCGTTTACATGATTAAGGAGAATCAGCGTTATCTTAACGGATTACATGTGGTATTAGACATAGTGGTTACCATTGTGTCTTTTGTGCTTGCATACTACGTTAGATTTGAATTTGAATGGTTTGCGCCTGTTAGGAGACCTGGAACTATCGGAGTTTATTACTATACTCTTAAGGACTACATTTTCCCTATCTATAAGGCTCCTTTGGTTTACATTGTAATCGGCTACGTTATTTTATATTATATATTTCATTTGTACGCACCTAAGCGTTTCTTAAGTCGTAAGTATGAGCTATTTAACATCATTAAGGCCAATTTAAGCGGTCTTATGATTGTCTTTGTTTTCTATTACTTGTTAAAGTTAGACGACTATTCAAGATGGTTGATGATCTTCTTCTGCTTCATCAACATTTTCTTAAGTACCCTTGTTAGAAATATCATAAGAAAGACTCTCGCTATGATGAGAGAGGGTGGAAGGAATTTAAAGCATATTATCTTTGTGGGCTTTTCGCCGGCGGCGACTTCATATATTGACAGAATAAAGCTTAACCCACAGTGGGGTTACAGAATGCATGGAATATTTGATGACAATATGAAGGAGGGCGACGATTACAGAGAGGTGCCTTGGATTGGTGGTATTGATGAGGTTGAGGCTTACCTTAATAAGAACAACCTTGATGAGACGATTATTACGCTTGATATCAAGGAGTATAACAAGCTTGAGAGAATCGTTAGCATTTGCGAAAAGAGCGGTACACATACTAAGTTTGTGCCGGACTATTATAATTTTATTACCACTAAGCCTTATATGGAGGACCTAAGTGGTTTGCCTGTTATCAACATCAGAAATGTTCCGCTTTCTAATACGGGTAACAAAATTATTAAGCGAATTATGGATATTATAGGCTCGATAGTGGCGATTATACTATTCTCGCCGGTTATGCTTATCGTGGCCTTGTTGATTAAGATTACTTCGCCGGGGCCTATCATTTTCAACCAGGTCAGAGTTGGTCTTCATAACAAGAATTTTAATATGTATAAGTTCCGCTCGATGCGTGTTCAGACAGCAGAGGAAGAGAAGAAGGGCTGGACTACCAAGGACGACCCTAGAGTTACCAAGATTGGTAAGTTTATTAGAAAGACTAGTATCGATGAGCTGCCACAGTTTTTCAATGTCTTAAAGGGCGATATGAGCCTTATAGGGCCAAGGCCTGAGAGACCGCAGTTTGTTGAGCAGTACAAGGAAGAGATTCCTAAGTATATGATTAAGCATCAGGTTAGACCTGGAATTACCGGTTGGGCACAGGTTAACGGCTTTAGAGGTGATACATCTATCAAGCTTAGAATTGAGCATGATATTTATTATATTGAGAACTGGACGCTTGGATTTGATATCAAGATATTGTTCTTAACAGTATTTAAGGGATTTGTAAATGAAAATGCATACTAGAAAGGAGTTATCTTATGTGTGGAATTGTAGGATATGTAGGAAAGCATGAGGCTGCACCGATTCTTTTGGACGGTCTTGCTAAGTTAGAGTATAGAGGTTATGACTCTGCCGGAGTTGCGGTCTATGACGGCAAGGAATCAACTATTGAGGTTGTCAAGGCAAAGGGCAGACTTCAGGCCTTAAGAGACTTGACAGGAGACGGAGCAAACCTAAGTGGAACAATGGGTATTGGACACACAAGATGGGCAACTCACGGAGAGCCTAGCGTAACTAATGCTCACCCACATTCTAATAAGGACAAGTCTATCTGTATAGTTCACAACGGTATTATCGAGAACTATCAGCCATTAAAGGAGAAAATGCAGGGGCGTGGCTATGAATTCGTATCAGAGACAGATACAGAGGTAGTAGTACACATGCTTGAGCATTACTATGAAGGCGATCCAATTGATGCAATCATCAAGGTAATGCATAGAATCAGTGGTTCTTATGCCTTAGGTGTTATGTTTAAGGCTCATCCTGGCGAAATTTACGCAGTCAGAAAGGACAGTCCGCTTATAGTAGGCTCGTCTTCTGAGGGTAACTTTATTGCGTCGGATGTTCCTGCTATATTAAAGCATACAAGGGATGTTTATTTCATTGACAACTTAGAGATTGCTAAGTTAACAGAGGATGGTATAACATTTTATAACGAGGACAATGAAGTTATCACTAAGGAGTTAACCACTGTTGAGTGGGATATAGAGGCAGCGGAAAAAGGTGGCTATGAGCATTTTATGCTTAAAGAGATTTATGAGCAGCCTAAGGTTGTAGCTGACACAATAAGCCCTCGAATTGAGAATGGCAATATTGTCCTTAATGAGCTTAATATGTCTGATGATGAGATTAGAGCTATTAACCGCATATACATAATTGGCTGTGGATCTGCTTACCATGTTGGAATGGCAGTTAAATATATGATTGAGGAGACTGCAAGAATTCCGGTTGATGTTGACTTAGCATCAGAATTTAGATACAGAAATCCAATAATGGACACTAATTCTTTGGCAATCATTATTTCCCAGTCTGGTGAGACAGCTGATTCATTGGCCGCCTTAAGAGAGATTAAGGAGAGAGGTATCAAGGTTCTTGGTATTGTAAATGTAGTTGGCTCATCAATCGCAAGAGAGGCTGACAATGTCCTTTATACATGGGCAGGGCCTGAGATTTCAGTTGCGACAACCAAGGCTTACTCTACCCAGCTTGTTGCCTGCTATATGCTAGGTATTCAATTTGCAAGAGTGAGAGATGTCATTGACGAGACCAAGTATAGAGATATGATAAGAGAGTTAAATGCTATCCCTGAGAAGATTCAGGAGATTTTAGCTGACAAGGAAGATATTCAGCGCTTTGCAACTAAGTATGCCGGTGCTAAGGATATGTTCTTTATAGGAAGAGGACAGGATTACGCGACAGCTATGGAGGGCTCACTTAAGCTTAAGGAGATTTCTTATATTCATTCAGAGGCTTATGCTGCTGGCGAGTTAAAGCATGGTTCAATCTCTTTGATTGAAGATCAAACGCTGACTGTTGCAATAGCAACCCAGCCAAACTTGATTGAGAAAATGATAAGCAATATCGTTGAGGTACAGAGCCGTGGAGCTTATGTATTTGCTGTATCAACAGAGGGAACAGCAATGAAGGATACAGCTGATTTTACAGTTTCAGTTCCAGAGACGCTTCCATGCTTCTCTACATCATTATCAGTTATTCCTTTGCAGCTATTTGGCTACTATGTAGCTGTAGCTAAGGGCTGTGATGTTGACAAGCCTAGAAACCTTGCTAAGTCAGTTACAGTTGAGTAATCTAGCAGATTTGATTTTTTTCTAATATAGTAGTACAATGTTACATAATATTAAGCATAAAAGAAGCCTTTTTTTAGGGCTTCTTTTAATGTGCGTAAGAAAGGAAAGTATTATGAAGGAAAAAAGAAGTTCTTTTAGCAGCCAGTTTGGTTTTGTGCTTGCCGCAGCGGGAAGTGCAGTTGGATTAGGTAATATATGGCGTTTTCCATATCTTGCCGCTAAGGATGGAGGAGGAACCTTCCTTGTAATCTATATCATTTTAGCTCTTACATTTGGTTTTACTCTCTTAGTTAGTGAGGTCGCAATTGGACGTAAGACTAAGCAGAGTCAGTGGACCGCTTATAAGCAGCTTCACCCTAAGTTTGGATGGGTTGGAACGGTTGCAAGTCTGGTTCCGTTCTTAATCTTACCTTACTACTGCATTATCGGTGGATGGGTTCTTAAGTATTTTATAGCATTTGTCTCAAGTGATTGGACTAAGACTGCTGAAGATGGCTATTTTACGGGCTTTATTACAGATAATGTACCACCTATCGTCTTTGATATCATTTTCTTAGGTGCGACTGTATTCGTAATTTATAAGGGTGTTAATAAGGGTATTGAGAGACTTTCAAGAATCCTTATGCCAGTTTTACTTGTAATGATCATTGGTATTTCTATATTTGCCCTTACTATAGAGGGAACGGCTGAGGATGGAGTAGTCAGAACAGGTCTTGATGGACTTAAGGTTTACTTGATTCCTAGCTTTGAGGGAATGAGTGCTAAGGATATATTTGTCGTGGTTATGGACGCGATGGGTCAGCTATTTTACAGTATCAGTGTGGCTATGGGTATCATGGTAGCTTATGGTTCTTATGTTGATGATGATGCTAACCTTATGAAGAGCGTTAACCAGATTGAGATTTTTGATACATTAGTTGCTTTCTTAGCTGGTGTAATGATTATCCCTACTGTTGTTGTGTTTATGGGACCTGAGGGAATGGGTTCTAAGGGACCTGGTCTTATGTTTATTGCCATGCCTAAGGTATTTGCACAAATGGGTGCTGCCGGCAAGTTTATCGGAATCGTATTCTTCTTAATGGTAATCTTTGCGGCACTTACAAGCTCTATGTCAGTTCTAGAGGCGATAGTATCAGGTATTATGGATAAGTTTAAATGGTCAAGAAAGAAGGCAGCCTTAATCGAGGGCGCAATCGCTCTTGCAATCGGTATCGTAGTATGCTTAGGCTACAATCTGCTTTACTTTGAGTACACACTTCCTAACGGAGCGGTAGCTCAGATTCTTGATATATTAGACTATATAAGTAATAACATTTTCATGCCTGTTGTTGCTATTTCAACCTGTATTCTTATTGGATGGGTTGTTAAGCCTAAGACAGTTATTGATGAGGTTACGAAAAATGGTGAGAAGTTTGGAAGAAAGACCTTATACATTGCTATGGTTAAGGTTGTAGCTCCTATTCTATTGATTTGCCTACTTCTTGGCTCGCTTGGAATTATTAAGTAATCACAAAATAATGTGGATTTATCCATAAATTTAACATTTTTTAGTCACAGATTAAACACAAACGCTTGCTAGTATGTATCTTGTAATTAGGATATTTTAATTTAATAGTCGCACAAGCGACTAGCTAGAAAGGAGTGTTCAATATGAACGAGGACTATCAAAACAATAATATGAATAACCCTAATAGAGGGATGGATAATCAGAATAATGAGATTAACAATCAGAATCAGCAGGAGGTGAACAATTCTTCTCCTACTGATACTACTTATCATAGAAGCTATATTGGTGAGAATGATCCTAATATGAGGACATATGTCAATGAGCCGAATTACAATCAGGCTAATGCTAACGCTCAGAATCAGGCAAACAATAACTATCAGTCTAATTCTAACTATCAGACCAATGCTAATCAGTCTTCAGGACAGTTTTATGCTAACTATGATCCAAATGGTGGCGCAGCCAATAGAACTTATTATCAGAATAGTACAACGGCTAACCAGGGATATAATTACAATCCTAACCAGAATCAGCATGTTAAGACTGTTAAGCCTAAGAAAGAAAAGAAGCCACATCCAAAGCTTGCATTTGTTGGGAAGGCAGCCTTGTTTGGTCTTATTGCAGGCGCAGTTGCAGTCACTATGATGTTTGGCTATAACAAGATATCAGGAAAAGATGATGTAGCAACTACTACAATTACTCAGCCTTCTACTAGTAGCTCTTCTACAGTTAAGACTACTAAGGGCTCTTCAACTGCTGCAACATCTGATGTCGCTACAATAGTTGAAAATGATATGCCATCAATCGTATCTATTAAAAGTACATTTGACGCATCTGCTAGTAATGATTATAGTGATTTCTTCTACTGGTTTTATGGAGGTAATCAGAACGGCAATTCAGAGCCGGTTGGTAGTGGTTCAGGTGTAATCATTTCCGAGACGGATAAACAGCTTATGATTGTAACTAACAACCATGTTATTTCAGATTCATCTTATGGAGATGCAACGAAGGTTCAGGTTACATTTTCTGATGATAAGACTGTTGATGCAGTTATAAAAGGAACAGATTCAGATGCTGATTTGGCAGTTCTTACCGTAAACAAGGAAGATATGGAATCTTCTACACTTGATACAGTTAAGATTGCAGTTTTAGGTGACTCTAGTGAGATGAGAGTTGGAGATCAGGTAGTAGCAATTGGTAACGCTTTAGGATATGGACAGTCTGTTACTACAGGTATTGTTAGTGCCCTAGACAGAGAGGTTCAGCTTGAAGACAGATCAATGAAGCTTCTTCAGACAGATGCAGCTATTAATCCTGGTAACTCTGGTGGAGCCCTTCTTAATATGAATGGCGAACTTATCGGAATCAACTCAGTAAAATACGCATCTGATGATGTTGAGGGCATGGGATATGCAATTCCTATGGCAACCGCAGAGCCTATTATAAATGAGCTTATGAACTATGAAGCTATTGCAGAAGAAGATTCTGGCTATCTTGGAATATATGGTGGAGACGTGAGTTCAGAATTGACTTCTAATTATGGAATGCCAGAAGGCGTATGGGTTACTAAGGTAACTGAGGATTCGCCTGCAGAGAAAGCCGGAATTCAGCAGAGAGATATCATCATCAAGTTTAATGACAGAGAGATCACCAATATGACCGCCCTTCAGGAGCAGATTGCTAAGAAAAAGGGAGGCACTGAGGTTACAGTTACTGTTATGAGACAGGATGAGAGTGGCGAATATAAGGAGCATGAGCTTAAGGTTACATTAGGCAAAAAGTCAGAGGCTCCAACCATAAACAAGAATGACAACTCAAATGATAATGATACTTCTGATAACAGACGCCCTTCAGATGACGAGGGTTCATCTAACAATCAGAATCCATCAGGCGAAGAGATGGATCCATTCCAGTATTTCTTCGGCAATTAATATAGCAAACAACGGATTCTTTGTAATAATACTTTCTTAAAAACAATGATGCCACAGGGTAATTCCTGTGGCATTGTTGTATCATTATGAAAATGTTATTATTAAACCTTCTCTGGATCAGGATAGTCAACCCCATCTGTATCAACTGTCACAGATGCCATTTTCTGCTCTTCAAGAGGCTTATCCATAAAGTCAGTCTTAACTGTTGCTATCTTATCTACAACATCCTGACCTTCTATAACCTTGCCAAATGCAGCGTATGCGCCGTCAAGATACGGTGAATCTTCGTGCATGATAAAGAACTGTGAACCAGCACTATCAGGCATCATAGAGCGAGCCATAGATAAAACTCCTTTAGAATGCTTTAAATCGTTTTTAAATCCGTTCTGAGAAAACTCTCCCTTGATAGAGTAGCCAGGACCACCTGTACCTGTACCCTCTGGGCATCCTCCCTGAATCATAAAACCACTAATGCAACGGTGGAAAATAAGTCCGTCATAGTAGCCTTTCTTGATAAGTGAAATAAAGTTATTGACTGTGTTAGGAGCAATCTCAGGATATAATTCTGCCTTGATTACGCCACCATCAGCCATTGTGATTGTAACTATTGGATTAGCCAATGTTTCTTCCTCCTTAGATTATGTTAAATATTAAGAACACTTACGATTGTAAGATTCTGTGCGTTTGGATCATCCTTTAAGTTGATATATGTAGGATTGTGTACATCTCCCTTAAGAAGCTTGACAATAGGTCTCGTTGAGGCATCCTCAAAGTTCTTGACAACAATTGCAGGAACACCATTGCTAAGCATAACACACATACTAACAGGATATGCGCTAACCTTTCTTAAGAAGACTCTTACTATCTCTGGATCAAATAAGGTGCCGGAACCACCCATGATGTACTCAATAGCATCTGAAGGAAGAATTGGCTCGTGGTAAGGCCTTTTACTTATAATTGCATCATAGCAGTCAGCCACACCTATAATCCTTGCATAAAGGGAAATGTCATTACCCTTTTTGCCGTGTGGATAGCCAGAACCATCTATTCTTTCGTGGTGCTGTAAAATACTTAAATATACCTGAGGTGAGAGATTGTTGCAGTCTCTCATCATCCTGTAGCCATAGGCAGGATGCTTCTTTAGCTCCTTAAATTCCTCCTCGGTTAAGTTGTCTTCCTTCTCTAGTATAGCTTTAGGAATACGCTGCTTGCCGATATCGTGAAGCATTCCAGCTAAACCTAACTGGGTTAACTCCTGATGAGACATGCCTAAGCCACATCCTATTGCAACAGCGATGATGCTTACATTAACACAGTGGTAGAAGGTATATTCATCATATATCTTCAAATCCATCATATTAATCATAGCATTTCTATTGCCGTCAATTTCTTCAACCATGTTGCCCACGGTGTTGTTGATGTTAGTCAAGGTCTCTTCAAAATGCTTGATATCTTTTTTTTCGTCAAAAATAAAAAGGTCTCTTAAACGGCCTATAGCTTCCATTCTGAGTTTTTCACTTACAACATCTTCAATCTCTATGTCGTCGGATATGCCATCCTTAATATATAGCCCCTGAAATCCCAATGCCTTGATACGATCAATGTATTCAGCCTTGATTGGCTGGCCCCTCTTTAGCATTCGTTCGTTGTTAGCTCCGTATAGGGAACGTCCTAAAACCATATTAGGCTCTAGTAAACTAACGTCTATATATCTCATGGCCATTCCCTCCTTGTCATATTTTCTA
Source organism: Lachnospiraceae bacterium (assembly GCA_024685635.1). Classification (GTDB taxonomy): domain Bacteria; phylum Bacillota; class Clostridia; order Lachnospirales; family Lachnospiraceae; genus NC2004. Next base: position 17,223 of record JAIKVP010000200.1, on the reverse strand, counting down.
TTAACTATTTTATATCAATATAGCTAAAATGACAAGCGAAAAGGAGCATAAATAGACAGCATTTGACATTATTAAAAGTCAAAACTATACTGTAGACAAATGAAGAGAAGGACGGTGATTTATGGTGAAAAAGAATAGACATAAGCCGCTGATTATAGCTCACAGAGGGGCATCAGCATTAGCGGAGCATGAAAATACAATAGAGTCATTTGAGATAGCAATTGATTGCGGGGCAGATATGGTTGAGTTTGACATCAGAAAAACCTTAGATGGTAAACTGATCGTATTTCACGATTCCTATATATATAAAGAGGAGCATATGAGATTTGTGCCTAAGGTTAAGACTACACTCTTTAAATCCAAGGCCTATTATAGGGCAAGAAAGTCACCTTATAAGGGCAAAAAGATCTCTGAATTAAGTTATGAGAGAATAAATAAAATTGCCGGGAGACAAGGCTATAGAGTTCCCTTGCTATCTGAAGTTTTAGAGCTATGCAAGGGCAAAATACGCTTAGATGTTGAACTTAAAGAAAGCGGTTTTGAAGCTGAGGCCATTGACGCTATAGTCAATGAATTTGGATATTCCTATGACGACTTCACAATCAAATCCTTTGTCGATGAGGTTTCAGAAAATGTCAAAAGAATAGACCCTAATATAACTACTGGCCTCTTAGTTGGAAGGTCAGTACTAACTATAGGAGAGCGCTTATCAGAGATCTTTCCTCTTCGCAGATTGAAAAAATGCAAGGCTGATTTTATATCTCCAGTCTATTTTTACTGCAATCCACTATATCTAGCGAGTTTAAGAAGAAAGGGATACCCGATATATATCTGGACAGTCAACGAAGAAGGCATAGCCATAAAGCTTTCGCGCTATGATATTGCTGGGATAATCACTGATCAGCCGGATACTATTAACCACAAAATCTTGGGATGATTTTTATCGATTGTGAACAATTTGTTAAGTTTATTTTTTAACAAAGTAGGTCAAACTCTTAATCCATAGTGCTTTCAAAAATTGTCTGAAAATAAGCCAAAATAAATTTTACAACAAGATATAGACATAACTTCAAGAAAGTGATACTATATATTGTGCACGGCCATTAAGGCTGTGATTTGCCAACAAGCCTTATTTTTAGGCATTTGCAAAGTAGAATATTAAGTAAGGAAGGGTTATTCGAATGAAGATCATCAAACGAAGTGGTGCTGAGGAAGCATTTGTTATCGACAAAATTGTTAACGCTATTCGTAAGGCTAATCGCGAGGTTGAGGGAAGCGATAAGCTCAGTGAAGAAGTAATCGACGAAATTTCTAAGCAGATTGAAGAATCGTGTCTAAAGATGAGCCATGCTCCTGGAGTTGAAGAGATTCAGGATATGGTTGAGGACCAGATTATGCAGCGCCAAGCTTATAAGCTTGCAAGAACCTATATTACATACAGATATAGAAGACAGCTTGTTCGTAAGCAGAATTCTACAGATGATCAGATCTTGAGTCTCATTGAGTGTGACAATGAGGAAGTTAAACAGGAGAACTCTAACAAGAATCCTGTTGTTAGCAGTGTTCAGCGTGATTATATGGCTGGCGAGGTATCTAAGGATATCACAAGAAGACTTTTACTTGATGAGGAGATTGTACGTGCACATGAAGATGGTATTATTCATTTTCATGATATGGATTATTTTGCGCAGCATATGCACAATTGCTGCTTAGTTAACTTAGAGGATATGTTGCAGAATGGTACTGTTATTTCAGAGACCATGATTGAGAAACCACACAGTTTTTCAACTGCATGTAATATAGCAACTCAGAGCATTGCTCAGATTGCAAGTTCACAGTATGGTGGACAGAGTATTTCTCTTGCGCATCTTGCGCCATTTGTTGATATAAGCCGTCAGAAGTTCAGAAGAGTAGTAAGAGAAGAGTTGAATTTAGCTGGTGTTGAAGCTACAGAGGAGAAGGTTAATGATATCGCAGAGATGCGTGTTATGGAAGAGATTCAGCGCGGCGTTCAGATGATTCAGTATCAGGTTATCACTCTTATGACAACCAATGGACAGGCACCATTTGTTACTGTTCTTATGTATTTAGACGAGGCAGAAGAGGGACGCACAAGAGATGACCTTGCTTTGATTACTGAGGAAGTATTAAAGCAGAGAATTCAGGGTGTCAAGAATGAAAAGGGTGTTTGGATTACTCCTGCATTTCCTAAACTTATATATGTATTAGAGGAGGACAATGTTCATCCAGGAAGTAAGTATTATGAGCTTACCAAGTTAGCTGCTAAATGTACAGCTAAGCGTATGGTTCCTGACTATATCTCAGAGAAGATTATGAAGGAACTAAAGACTGGTGATTGTTATACATGTATGGGTTGCAGAAGCTTTTTAACACCTGACAGATTTACTGAGGCAGGAATTGGTAATCTTGCCAATGCTAAGAATTACGATCCTAATAAGCATAAGTATTATGGAAGATTTAACCAGGGTGTTGTTACCTTGAATCTTGTTGATGTAGCTTGCTCATCAGAAGGAGACGAGGCTAGATTCTGGGAGATTATGGATGAGAGACTTGAGCTTTGTAGAAAGGCTCTGATGGCTCGCCATGAGAGATTAAAGGGAACCCTTTCAGATGTTGCGCCTATTTTATGGCAGAATGGAGCACTTGCAAGACTTGAGAAGGGTGAGCCTATTGATAAGCTTCTTTTCCATGGCTATTCAACAATATCTTTAGGATATGCTGGACTTTGTGAGATGACTCGTTATATGAAGGGTGTTTCTCATACAGATCCTAAGGGTACAGAATTTGCACTTAAGGTTATGAAATATTTGAATGCAGCTTGTAAGAAGTGGAGAGATGAGACAGATATTGATTTTAGTCTTTATGGAACTCCATTAGAGTCTACCACATATAAGTTTGCTAAATGTCTTCAGAGCAGATTTGGTGTTATTCCTGGTGTTACTGATAGAAACTATATCACCAACAGCTACCATGTTCATGTTACTGAGGAGATTGACGCATTTGAGAAGCTCAAGTTTGAGTCTCAGTTCCAGGCATTGTCTCCAGGAGGAGCAATTAGCTATGTAGAGGTTCCTAATATGGAGGACAATGTTGACGCGGTTCTTACCATTATGGAATATATATATGATAACATTATGTATGCTGAGCTTAATACTAAGAGTGATTATTGCCAGTGTTGTGGATTTACTGGTCAGATTCAGATTGTTAATGATGAAGATGGCAAGCTTGTTTGGGAGTGTCCAAACTGTGGTAATCGCAACCAGGATATGATGAATGTGGCAAGACGTACATGTGGATATATAGGAACTCAGTTCTGGAATCAGGGACGTACTCAGGAGATTCAGGAGAGAGTTTTGCATTTGTAATTATTTGTGATATTAAGGCATCGGACGTACTATCCGGTGCCTTTTTTTAAGGGAGATGTTATATGTATTATTCAGTGATAAAGAAAAAAGATATAGCTGACGGACCTGGGGTTAGGGTTTCACTATTCGTCAGCGGTTGCCCTCATAAATGTAAGGGTTGTTTTAATGCTGATACATGGGATTATGAATATGGTCAGCCTTTTACCGAGGATACGATTGACGAAGTGATAGAGGCTCTAAGTCCTAACTATATAAGAGGTTTAACACTATTAGGTGGAGAGCCTATGGTTCAGGTTAATCAGGCAGGCTTGTTACCTTTGCTAAGAAAGGTTAATGAGATTTATCCAGATAAGGATATCTGGTGCTATTCAGGCTATGTATTTGATAAGTATGTAGTTCCTGTAATGCTAAAAGAATGGCCAGAGACAGAGGAATTTTTATCCTATATAGATGTTTTGGTTGATGGACCATTTATTCTAGAGCAAAAAGACTGGAGTCTTAAGTTTAGAGGTTCAGCCAATCAGAGGGTAATTGATGTTCAGGAATCCCTAAAAAAAGGCGAAGTAATTATTGTGGAAGATTACAGATAAAATGACATATTTTTTGGTAAATATTTGTTGATTTTTTTCTTGACTTTTCTAGAATGTACACTTGAATTTTTAGCCGAAAAATTGTATAATCGTAAGTAACCATAGATAACTGTGCTATTAAGTTAGCTATGGTGTCGTGATGGAACACGGCGTTACCCAAGACTGCGCAGTATCTTACAAGGAGGTAAGGCTTATGAATATCAATGGAATTGGTAATTACGCGTCTTATAACTTCTTTCAGGTATCACAAGGAGACACTGCTAAGGCCGGTCAGAAGGATGATGACTGGAGCATGAAACTGGCTAAACGCCAGGAGATTAACGAGGATCCAAAGACAGAGAAGCGGGCAGAATCTGACAAGAAACTGAAGGAGCAACAGGAGAAGCTGAAGACTGACAAACAGGCTGCAGCTCAGAAGAAACTCGACGACACGTATGCTAAGCTGAGTGATCGTGCCAAGGAGTACCTTAACACTCTTAAGGAGCGTTATGGTAATATGGATATCTATGTTGCTGACGATGTAGATGAAAGCGATACTCAGAGTATTATGTCAAGTGGAACCAAGGAATACAGCGCAATGATGGACTCAGAAACTCTAGAGAAGATGGCTGCTAATGAAGACGTGGCTGCTAATTATGAGGAGATGATTTCATCATCTATTTCAGAATTAGATTCGTTGAAAGATGAATTTACTGAGAAGGGCGTTAACGTTGGTACCGTTGGCGTATCCATCAACAATGATGGTGAGAAGTCCTACTACAGCATTATCGATGATTCTTTATCCTACTACGATAAGCAATTAAAGGAGCAGGAAGCTAAGGACGCGAAGAAGGCTGAGGAGGCGAAGGCAGAGCGTAAGCAAGCTGAGAAGGAAGAGGAAGCCAAGAAGGAGAAGCGGGCTGAGGAACTTGAAGAAGAGCGCAAGAAAGACGAGGCTAAGCGGGAAGAGTTCATGAAGGAACAACTTGGTGGAAAGAGAACTTTAGTCGAGGCTGGCACGATTGACGAACTTAAGGCTAAGCTACAGTTACAGGCTGATAAGGTTGAGACATTGAAGCGAAGCAGTGTGTTTGTTGGATTGGGAATAGATGCATCTGCATAGTCGATTTGATACGTGTTACGAGGCTGAGTTTTAGGATTCCTGATTTTCAGAATAGATTATATGTATTAAATTGCAAGGCACCCCACTTAATGTGGGGTGCTTTTTTATAGCTTCTTATATTTGTATATATTTCACAAAAATATTGAATGAGATATGCAAATGTGATAAAATATTAACAGTTGTTTTTGCGGATTATCGCGTATCACATTAAGGAGGTTTTTATTCAAATGAAAGATGTTTTGATTACTACAGGTTCAAGTGTTGACGGCTATGACATAGCTGAGTATATCGATTTTGTCACATATCAGGCACCATTTAGTTCTAACTTTGTTCAGGAGTTAGCTGCTAATATTACTGACAGTGTTGGTGGAGATGGTAACTCCCTGTCTGATAAATTTGAGGAAGCTATAGCAGATGCTAAGTCTAACTTTGTTGCTATGGTTAAGGAAAAGGGTGGCAATGCCATTATCAATATGTCCATTAGTTATTCTAATCTATCAGGTAGCGTTGCAGCAGTTATGCTTTCTGGAACTGCGGTTAAGATTGAGAAGACTAAGGGAACTATGCGTGAGCATGTCAATGATTTGGCTGTATGTAACTATATTGCTCGTAAGATAGTTAGACCTATCGAGGTTGATTTACATATTGATGGAGCACAGGTATTTATGTCTTTGAAGCTTCATAACTACGAGATGGCTAAGATTACAGCTGTTAAGGTTGATGTTGAGTTAGAGGATATCTATGGTGACAAGACTGTATTAGAGAATATAGATTATACAATGAATCAGGATATCAACATTTTAATTGAGACTGCTAAGGTTCCAGTTGATATGGATGCTAGAAAGGTTGGCTTGCAGGTAGGAGCTAAGGTGTACCTTAAGAAGTATGTTAAAGATATGCGAGTTTGGGATATTACCGACCAGTCAATAGATTCAACACTTACATCTGAGGAGCTTGGCATTTTCAAGAAGAATCGTGGTGCAGATGCGGTTGATAAATATCGCAAGACCGATACATATTGGAGATGTATCTGCGGTGCTATCAATCTTCCGGGCGACAAGCAGTGCTCTATGTGTAACCGCGAGGAGAAGGATATGGGATACACATTTGATTACGAGACAATGCTTAGAACCATGGAATCAGTTGAAACTGCTGAGGAGATTAAGGATATATTTATGCAGTATATACCTCATATTGACAGTGGTTCAAGAGTTGAGCTTCTTGAAATTTTGCAGTCTTCAATCAATATGGAGAAGCAGTACGGTGCTGGTACTAAGAAATATAGCTTGATTGATAAGCTAAAGAGAAAGTTTGAGCTTTCTTAAAAGTGATTTTAATTTAGCCGGGCATTATTGCTCGGCTATATCTTTATTTTAGTTTTATGAAATGAGGTATATTATGGCGACATTTACAGTATGTATGATAGTTAAGAATGAGGAAAATGTATTAAGGCGCTGTTTAGATAGCTTAAAGGGCGTATATGATGAGCTTGTGATTGTAGATACTGGATCATCAGACAATACTAAGAGCATAGCTAAAGAATACACTGATAATTTATATGATTTTGAATGGATTGATGACTTTAGTGCAGCGAGAAATTATGCATTTTCTAACTGTAATATGGACTATATATATACTGCAGATGCGGATGAGGTCTTAGATGATGAGAACAGGGATAAGTTACTTAAGCTTAAGAGCGTAATCGATCCTGAGATTGAGATTGTGCAAATGTATTATGATAACCAGCTTGAACATGGGACAGTCTATAATTTTAACAAGGAGTACAGACCTAAGCTTTATAAGAGAGTTAGAAGCTTTGTATTTGTAGAGCCGGTTCACGAGATGGTAAGGCTAGAACCTTTAGTATTTGATTCTGATATTGCAATAATGCATTTGCCGGAGGATCTTCATTCTAAGAGGGATTTTAGGATATATAAGAAGACGATTAAGGAGAAGGGCGGCCTTTCTGCTCGTCTTAGGAAAATGTATGCGAGGGAGCTTTATGTATCTGGTGAGGATGAGGATATCTTAGAGGCGCTAGATTATTTTAAGGCTGTTTTAGCAAATGAGGAGCTAGATGAGACTGAGATTAAGCAGGCGGAGAGTGTTATAGTTAAGGGAGCTAGAATCAAGGGTGATATCAAGACCCTTATGACGATGGCGGTTCATAATGTTGCGGATGGCAAGGCTAGCAGTGAAGTTTGCTATGAGTTAGGTCTGTTCTATCAGGCAGAGGGCGATTATGATGAGGCATGCTTGTGGTTTTATAATGCAGCCTATGAGACAGAGGCTGAATTATCAATTCATGCTAAAACAGATTGGCCTTTAATGGCAATGGCAGATTGTATGAAGGCGGTTGGTAATAATGAGGGCTATGAAAACTACTTAAAATTAGCCAATGAAGCAAAGGCAAATGCTGTTGATATTGATAGTTAAGTATACATTTTCATTTTTGATTACTTGACAGATTATCAATATTTATTTTATAATTCAAATCACCATCTTAGAAGCTAGATTAATATCTAGCTTTTTTCTTTTACGACAATTTCATAGGGATTGGAGGATATGTGCTTAAATATGTTGTTTTAGCAGGCTTTTTGGCGCTCGTTGCATATATTGACATAAAGTCTAAGAAGATTTTAAATGTCTTTTTAATAGCGATGGCGTTTATTGGAATTGTTGTTAACATCTTTTCGTTTATTATTGATTCTTATAAGATTTCAGATTTAATTTTTTTAATTGAATACCAGAAGAGTCTTGATATTACAGATATTTTATTGGGGATTATTATTCCACTTTTAGCTTTAATGCCCTTGTGGCTGATTAAAGCTCTAGGAGCGGGTGATATAAAGCTCTTAATGGTAGCTGGAATCTATCTTGGAACTGATATTATCTTGGTTGCGATCTACGCATTTTTTATTGCTGCATTTGTTGGAATTATGCTCTTAGTTAAGGAGTCTAAGTTAGTAAAGAGGATTTTTTTTGCGTTAAGATATTCAGCTCTTTTAATTAATTCAAAAAAAGCAGTTGTGTATGAATATGGAATTGATAATTTAAATGCTGTAACAGTGCCATTTGCTGCCTGTGTTTTTGTAGCTTATTTAACTTATGTTTTGTTTGTTGTTATAGGAGGCTAGGATGGAAAATGTAATTGTATGCTTAAAGGATGAAGAATATTTATGCAGTTTTGTTAACTCGATTAATAAGTATTCTAGGGGCGAGTTTATGGCCTTTGGGATTAGTGATGATGAGGCACTAAGGGACTTTGTTATGAATAAAAAAGCAAGTCTAATAATCTGTGAAGATCAGACTAGTCTTGATTTAGATGATGATATATTTACTGCTATTTGTTTTATTAGCCTGACTAAGAATAAAGAGCTAAAGGATCACGAAATGAATTATTATCTTAAAGCCAAAGTCTATGTTGATGAGATTAAAGCAAGATTAAGTATCAGTAATAGCGAGATAAAGCTTTATAACAACCTTGCAGTTATATCATTTACTAATTATCATGAAACGCTTATCAGGATAAATAAATACTGTAAAGAAGACGAAACTGTTATTTGGAATTATACGCCTTTTAAGAGAACGAAGAATGAAGGGGATGTTGACACGTTTTTATATAGCATAAAGCTAAGGGATGATGCTGTTAGCGATAAGCTTAAAAGCGCCTTAAGCTATGAGGGCGAGTTTAAGATGCTTGATTCTCCTAACTCTTATGCTGACTTAAATGAGTTTGACTATGAGGATATTTCATTTGCTCTAAAAAAGACTAATGAGCTTAATTGGTCTTTAGTAGCCTTGCTTGACATAGCCTGCTTAAAAGAGTTAAAAGTGATTGATGCATTTGATAAGGTTCTTTTAATTAAGTCAAATGAAAATGGCGAATTTATTAAGAGAGTTTCTGAAAGTTTTGAAAATGCAGGAATTATAAGGGAGAAAATAAAGATTGTTGATTAAGATAAACGGCGAAGCGTATAGCATGCTTTGCCGTTTTCTTTTTTTACCACAAGGTCGAATGAGGACGAAAAATGGTCGAAAAAAGTCGAAAAAAGTCGAATTCGACCATTTTAAAAAGTTTTTTTATTGGCAGTTTAGCAAGAGTAGATAAGGCTTTAGATAGTTTGTGCCAAAAAAACGCATAAAAAAATTTCTTGCATTTTATTAGCGAGATAAATATAATCATAAGTACCATCTTATGTAGCGGGATTACTCAACCCGTCAAAGCTACATTTTTCAACTATTTTACAATTTCATAATAAAGGAGAAGCTGTGGACTATTTAAGTCTGATTGAAAAACAGGTTCTGAATAATTTAGACAAATCAAGAGTTGTCTCTGATGAAGAGGTGTTAAGACTTATTGATGAGGCTATTATAACTGTGCTCAAAAATGGCGAATTGTCTGTATCTGAGAAGATTAGATTGCGGTCTAATGTCTATAACAGCATGAGAGGCTTAGACATTTTATCACCACTCTTAGAGGATGAAGATGTGACAGAGATTATGATAAATGGATACGAGAACATTTTTATCGAGAAGAAGGGCGTTATTAAGAAGCTTAATTCAAGCTTTAGATCAGCAGATAAGCTTAATGATGTTATCCAGACGATTGTAAGTGGCTGTAACAGGGTAGTTAATGAGTCATCTCCGATTGTAGATGCAAGGCTCTTAGACGGAAGCAGGGTAAATGTTGTCCTAAAGCCGATTGCGCTTAACGGGCCGGTTATGACCATAAGGAAATTTCCAAAGGAAGCGATGACTATTGACAAGCTTATTGATATTGGCTCGTTAGATAAAAATGTTGCTATGCTCTTAAAATATATGGTTATGAGCGGCTATAACATTATTATCAGTGGCGGTACAGGTTCAGGCAAGACAACATTTTTAAACGCTCTTTCTTCATTTATTCCTAAGACTGAGAGAATAATTACGATTGAGGATGCGGCAGAATTACAGATTGAGGGCGTTGATAACCTTGTAAGCTTAGAGGTAAGAAATGCAAATGTTGAGGGCGCTAAAGCTATAAGCATCAAGGATCTTATCAAGTCAAGCCTAAGAATGCGCCCAGATAGAATTATTGTCGGAGAGGTTAGAGGTGAAGAAGCTATTGATATGTTACAGGCATTAAATACAGGACATGACGGTAGTATCTCAACGGCACATGCTAATTCTGCTAAGGACATGTTAACCAGGCTTGAGACAATGGTGCTTATGGGCTTTGACATGCCGATTCGAGCGCTTAGAGGTCAGATTGCTTCGGCGATAGAGATTATAGTCCATCTAAAAAGGTTAAGAGATCACTCTAGAAAAGTGGTTGAGATTGTTGAGGTTTTAGATCTTAAGGAGGACGAGATTATGTGTAATACATTGTTTAAGTATCAGGAGGATAACGTCATTAATAGTGATAATCTAGCTTGTGAGGATGCTATCAAATACGGCATTAAAAAAACTACAGATAGTCCTGTTAATAGCTTAAATGAAGATGCTGACAAGATAGATAGCAGGGTGACAGGGCAGCTTGTAAAATGGCATGAGCTAAAGCAGGTTAATAAGCTTAAGGAAGCGGGATATTATGACAATTACTGCAGCATTTTAAAGAATATTAATAATGGCGTTTATATAAGTGCTAATCAAGCTTATGAACAATAAGAAATTATATCTAAAAAGCATTGTTATCTATTTATTTTTTGCTGCAGTTATATCTAAACTTTTATACGATAATTTTATTGCGATAGTTCCACTTCTAATAGCTTATCCAATCTTTCTTAAATGGATGAGAAATAAAGAAAATGAGAAAAGACAAGAGAGAATATCTAAAGAGTTTATTGTTTTTTTAACTTCCTTATCTGGCGCCTTGTCTGCTGGATATGCATTTGAAAACACAGTAGAAATTATCGCTAATGATTTGAAAAGAGAATACCCTGATAATGAAAGCATTTTAGAAAAGGAATGCTTAAAAATGCAGGGAGAATTAAGCTTAAAACTCAACTATATAAATGTCATATCGGATATGGCTAAGAGGCTTGGTAATAAAGATATTATAGAGTTTGCCAACTGTTTATCTCTAGCTAAAAGCTTAGGTGGCAATGTTATTGAGATGATTAATTTAACACTCAGTCTTTTTAGAGACAGAATTGAGACAAATGAAGAAATAAAAGTTTTGATATCTGCAAAAAAACTTGAAAAGAATATTATGCTTATGGTGCCGTTTGGAATGATAGTGTTTTTAAGAATATCTAACCCTGAATATCTTGATTCTTTATATAACAATGCATTTGGTGTAATTGTTATGACTGTTTGTTTAATTGTGATAGTTATTTCATTTGTGATATCGGAAAAGATTGTGAACATAAAGGTCTAGGTGAGATGATGATTTTTATTTATATTATGCTGGTGATTACAGGGCTTTTGGTCTTTGTTATTGGGATAGATAGGTGCTTTTCATATATAGAAAAATATATAAAAAGAGACAGTTACATTTTAAGCACTAAGAAGAAACTCTCTGTAAAAAATGATGATGCAATATATGAATGGTGGATTAAGAGAGTAAAGCTCTTAATAAAAAATGCAGCCATGGTTGTTATAGTTTTAGGAATGCTTGGGATTGTTCTTGAATTAACTTACAAAACTGACAAGAGCGATAAGATAATCCTTGACAGGGCAGACTACGGCCAAGATGAGATTAATTATGATCTTAATGCCTGTTATGAAGATGGCTCAACAGAGGAGATTAAGGTTAAAGTATCGCCTAGAGAATATAGTCAAAATGAGCTAGAGGCCTATATAGATGATGCTTTTAAGAAGGGATTTAAGATTGCATTAAATGAGAATGAGAGCTTTGATATGATTCAAGGTCCCCTAAAGCTTGTAGATAGCATCGATAATAATCCGGCAAGGCTAAGCTGGGAGTTAGATTCTGATTCGGTTTTTGACTCTAATGGCGAGCTGTTATCAGAAATTACAGAAACTAAATTAGAAAGTATCAGGCTTATTGTAAGGCTTCAGGGTGTAGAAAAGCTTCAATCCATGGACATAGTTATATACCCTGAAATTATGACTAAAGAAGAGATGAGAAGCGCTAATTTAGTAAATGAAATAAGTCAAATTGATGCAAGTAATAAGACTAAAAAAAGCATTGCAATTCCTAAGGCGATTAAAGGAGTTAGGCTTAATAAAGAAGATGAGAAGAAGAATAGTTCATACATTTTCTTGCTGATTATTATATTCATTTTCCTTTTATATATGAAGGAGAGACAAGATGTTTCAAACGAAGAAAAATTAAGAAAAGAAATACTTATATCTGAGTATCCAGAGCTTATTAATAAACTTGTTCTATATATAGGAGCAGGTAACACTATCAAGTCAAGTTTTATTAGAATCTCAGAAGAGGAAGATAAGTCTAATCCGCTTTATATGGAGCTTAGCGCGATGGTTAACGAAATAAATGCAGGAGTTTCAGAAGAAAAATGCTATGAGAAAACAGGCAAAAGATTAAAGGAACAATGCTATATTAGAATGTTTAATCTTCTTTTACAGAATTTGTCGAAGGGTAGCTCATTTGTTATGACTGCCCTGAAAAATGAAAGGCTTAAAGCCTTAAAAGCAAAGAGAGATTATGCTAAAAAGAAGGGTGAGGAAGCATCAACTAAGTTATTATTTCCTATGATTTTGTTGTTATTAGTTTCCATGATTATTGTAATGCTTCCGGCACTTTTATCATTTTCTTTATAGTTTGATGGATTTAGCTAGATTAAGATACTAGCTTAGCCATAAATCTTAGAAAGGAGGTGTCTTTTTTGAAGGATGAAGCCATAAAACTAGCTGACCGTTTTGTTAGTGAAGAAGACGGCATGGGAGTGGTTGAGATTATTTTGATTATCGTTGTTTTAATATCTTTGGTAATCATATTTAAGTCTCAGATTACCTCTTTAGTAAATTCCATAATGTCGAGCATCAAGAAGGATGCAGAGAGTGTTTATGGAAAGTAGCAATTAAACAAAATTAAAATGGAAGGAGACACAAGTCTTATATTAGCGTTATGTCGAAGGTGTCAGGTTAGGAGGATTATATATGACAAATAATAAAGAGAGTAAGAGAATAAGAATGAATAGTAATAGCGGCCATATTACTGTCATGATTAGTCTGATGCTTTCGGCTATTATAATCTTTATGCTTTCTGTCACTGAAGGCATGCATATTTATATGACGAGGTCTCATGTTACAAGAGGAATGATTACTGCATCTGAATCTGTTATGGCAGACTATGATCGCTATTTGCTAGATAATTATGGAATCTTAGCAGTTGATGAGGGCTATAATAGCCAAAATCCCAAGGCAGTTGAGCTTAAGCTAAATGAGTATATGCTTAATCAAATGCCTGAGTCTAGCCCTTTATACCAGTCGCTATTTAGCTATACAATAGATGAGATAAATATAGATGACAGAAGATACTTAGTTGATGATAGCGAATATTTGTTAAATGAGATAAGAGAGCTTATGAAGTATAAAGTTTTTGAGGACGGTATTTCAGCAATATTAGAGAGTAAAGATATGACTGAGGATGAAGCTGAAGTTGATGGCTTAAGGCAGGATGTAATTGATAGTAAGGCCAAAGAAGAGGCTTATGATAATGCTAAAAAGTCTGAAGAAAATGATGAATCTGAAATAAATAAGGATAAGGTCAGTGCAAATGCTAGGATTGAAGACCCGAGAAAAACCTTAAAAGATCTCCTGAAAAAAGGAACATTAAGTCTGATAATTGGAGAGAATAATATATCATCTAAGGAATATGATTTTAGAGATTTGTTTGATGATGACAAGGTAAATAACCGTTCTCATTTTAAGGAAAAGAAGGGCTTTAAGTTCAAGCAAGATAAGGATTTGACAGATATGCTAGTAACTGATGATTGCAAAAGTTTAACAGCTGATGCGACTAATTTAGCACTAACTATTCAATATATTAAGGATTATTTTCCATGCTATAAAAAGGGAGTGAGTGAAGATGCAATCCTAAAAATGGAGTATTTAGTTGCGGGAAGAGCTAGCAACCTAGACAATCTTAAGGATGTTGTAAATAGAATAATTGCAGTTAGATTTGTATCAAATTATGTCTATTTGTCAAAGAGTATTGAGCATCAAACAGAGGCGAGAGAGATAGCATTAGCCTTAGTTGGGGCGACCGCTAATCCTGGGGCTGTTGAACTAGTTACTTACCTTTTACTTGCAGTATTGGCATATGCTGAATCAATTATTGATATAAGGCAGATGCTTGATGGAGACAAGATTCCCTTAATTCCAAACCAGGCTAGCTTTAAGCTTAATTTTAAGAATCTAGCGTCTAAGTTAGCAACTACAACTATATCAAATGCTGACTCTGAATTAGAAGAAAAAATTGACAAGGGTGTTGGCTATGAAGATTATCTAATCTTTTTTATTCTAGCCAATAATAATCAAGATCTTAAGTATAAGAGAATGCTAACCTTAATGGATGCTGATGCTAGAAAAAATGACGAAAACTTTGATATGAATAGAATGCTGTTTTCATACAGGCTTAATATAAAAGCTTCAAATGTAGAGCTATTTAAGGGTATTATGATTCCTCATTCTGATAGCTTATTTAGTTTTCAAAAAACAGTGTCATACTAATTTTAGGGGGTTTTAGCGATGTTTTTATCTGACTACATAGAATCGGGTAATTTGCCAAATTTCCATAATGGTAAGGCTCCTTTCTTAAATAGAAGCCAAAAAGTATTTGCCTCATATCTTGTCATTAACTCGATGCATATCGAAAATAACACTGCTCTCCAAGCACAAAGCCAAAAGATAAGAACATCACTAAGAGCCTCTAAATCAGGCTCTGTTACATTAGAAGCTGCGCTTATTATGCCAGTTATCATTTTCATGATGTATGCCTTTTTGATGATAGGTCAAATGCTAATCGCCTCTGAAGAAATAGATAAGGGTATCAATGAAACAGCAAGATACTATGCTAAGGATTATTACGGCAAGGAGGAGTATAAGGCTCCTTTGTTTGCCAATCTTAGATTCAGAGAATATATTGACCAATCTAAATTATCAATTGTTAAAAACGGTGTATCTGGAGTTATAGTTACCCCTTCTATAACCGAGGACAATATTGTTGAGATAAAAGCTGTATATAGGTTTCACATCCCTATAGCCTCCCTTTCCGATTACGGATACACCGTTTTAAGCAAGGCATCAGCAAGAATTTATGATGGATTAGATAAGGATAAGGACCTAATTAGCGATGATTATGTTTATGTCGCTAAGACAGGCTCTGTTTATCATACTAACTTAAATTGCAGTTATATATCTGTTCACCTGGTTGAGGCTTCTAGTGCTAATCTTGCTAACAAGAGATATTGTATGCACTGTAAGAATCATGCGACAAATGGTAATTATGTTACTGTGTGCGGAGACTGTATTCATAAAGATATTAACTGCAGTTCTCTAAACAGAACAATACATTTAGTAAGAAAGTCAGATATAAACGGGCTACCATTATGTAGCAAGTGTCAGGGAGGTGGATGATATGAATACTATAGAAAATGCAATGATTGTACCATTTATTTTTTTAGTTATCTTAGCGATTTTTGAACTAGAACTCTATATGTTAGACGTCGCAAAAGTTATGTCATTTTCCTCTATGACAAGCTCTTATTACAGCACATCTATTGATAAATCTGAAAGCCTGTCAGGTGAATATAATATCAAGAAAAGAAACGCTGCTGCCTTATATTTAAGAACGCATGTAGAGGATGAGATGAGAGTGTTAGATAACTTTGATGAAGATATTAATGGTAAGCTTTTGCTTCTTAAAAGCAGTAGAGAAGAGGCTAGCATAATGGGCTCGAGGATAGTATTAGATATTAAAATGTCAGCTAATCATCCCCTGTTTAGAAGATTTAATATAAGCCCAATTAATTACGGGATTAAGCTTAAAACAGAAGTTAGTAATTATGCTGATGTCATAAGAAAAAAAGTAATAGAAAAGAGAATTAAGGAGACGGTTAAAAATGAAGAGCAGGGAAGTTGAAATCGGATATGAAAGAGAAGGCTTTAAGGACTATTTGACAATAAAAAGAGAGGATATTTTTAAGGATTATGAACTAAAGATTATAGAAAACAATACTGATTCTGGCTTTTTACCTATAATTCTTAAGGGCGATAAAGTTAACTATGAATTAAACGGTTACATTGATTTTAAGACTGCATTTTTTCAAACCATTAAAGAGAAAGAATTTCTGACAAACTGCTTAAAAAGAATGCTTGAAATATTGACCGATGTAGATAATCTAATGCTAAGGCAGGAGGGCTTTATAATAAGACCTGACAGCATATATATAAACGAGGAAAATGCTGATATTAAGCTTATTTATATGCCGGGTGCTAGCTATGATGTCAAGGATGATTTTGTATCATTTGTTGAGTTTATTATGAAGCATATGGATCACAAGGATAAGGAATTAATACTGCTTATTTATGGTATTTATCAGATTGTGAGAGAAGAGCATTATGAGCTTGACAAAGTTATTGAGTTTATAAATAGTCCGGCTAGTAAAAATGAAACGGATAAAGATAGCGAGGATAAGATAAAGATTGAGAGGAAAGTAAAGGCTGAGAAGAAGATTAAGGCTGACAATAAAATTAGGGCTGAGAAGAAGATTAAGATTGATAAGCTTGAAACAATTAACTCACCTAAATCGAAAAAAATACCGGTTTGTAAAGAAGAAAAGAAAACTAAGATTAGCAGTAATATAGAATCGCTAAAAGAGAAACTACTAGCATTTTTTAATGATGAACATAAACTAAAGGAAGGTATAATTATAGCTACGACCAGCTTAACTGTCGTAATATTGTTTATATTAGATTTACTAAGTTAGAAATGAAAAATTATTTATTTTTTGAATTTACCACCCGAACACTTTATGAACTTGCTAATTCCTTGATTTATGGGGATTCAAATGCTGAATCTGATCTCGATTGGTGTTAAGATATAACTATGGACACGAAATGTTGAACAGCCTATACTTATCAAAAAGGAGTTCAACACAATGGCAAAAAAACAAAAATCTTATACGCCAGAATTTAAGCAACAGATTGTTGATCTGCACTGCAAAGCTGG
>JAIKVP010000294.1 GCA_024685635.1 Lachnospiraceae bacterium | reverse complement strand
TAGTCTTCAATTAGAGCTCTTGCTTCCCAAACAGGATCTACATTGCTATGAAAATAATAGTTGCCCAAAGAATCAGTTAAAGCAACTGTCGCATAGCCGACATTAGTTTCCTCTAAATTATACGGTTTAACATTTTTTAGCTGTCTAGCTAAGACACCAAGCTTCATAAGATTAGCTGCTTCAATGGATTCATTATAAACGTTACCCAAATTACCAAATATCTGTCTTAGGCCATTTTGAATCTGAAGCAGCATAGGCTTTAAGCTCAGCTCAACAAAATCAGCAAGCATAATATAATCCTTAGCCTGTTCTGCTGCTAACACATCTGAAATCGTCTGCATCAGACAGTTCGCATCAGGGAAAATGCCATAATCCTTGCTGTCAGCCTGAAGCGCAGCTATATATTCAGCGTACTTGCCGTATCTCTTAGTAAGATTTTCTAAGCTTCCATGCACAGCTTCAAAACGAACTCTTCTGCAATTGCGAATCAAGCGCTCACATATCTCTATAAGCTCTCGTCCATCATCATATAACTGAAACTTATCCACGTAATACCTCCGTTAATTAAATAAACTCTCCAACAAATTCATATCTAACATCTTATCATCAACATAATAATCTGCATTTGGCTTACCAAAAATCAACTCGTTATAGGGAACTCCAAACTTTTTCATTTGCTCAATGGTTGTCTCTTTCCAGTCAACCCCTGTTACATAGCCTCTTGCAGTAAATAGAACTATCTCGTTACCTGCTTCGTATAACTTTTGAATCGCCTTTACCATAGCAGGCCTTGGGCCAACATTGGCGTAGTCTAAGCTCTCATCAAACTGGGCGATAACTCCGTCTATATCAAATACAAATCTATGCCCGCCCTTCATAAGCTTGATATACTGCTCTGCTCTTAAAAACTCCTCGGGCGTATCAATATCAAAATTCTGCTCCATCAAATATCCTAATATCTTCTTGCCTGTCATCGACTGATAATCATATATCGCCCTTGGCCTAAATATATCTATACATGCATTCTGATAATACACCTTAGGTAGTTCCTGCCGCGGCATATTGTAGCACTCAGGTATATCTTTGGCAAATGCTGACAAGACGCCATCATCTCCCATATGCCACATCTTATATGGGACCTCTTTAGCCG
Organism: Lachnospiraceae bacterium; assembly: GCA_024685635.1. GTDB lineage: Bacteria > Bacillota > Clostridia > Lachnospirales > Lachnospiraceae > NC2004. The sequence goes on along the minus strand of JAIKVP010000294.1, from coordinate 3,017 downwards.
GCCCAATCGAGCGTATTGAATCAGCTTCCTCATCCGCTTCAATGCGCCCAATCATCTCATCTATATCTTCAACATTTCTAATCGGATATGTCGGTCTTAATTGCACTACTAAATCTGGCTTATAGCCTTCGTTATCCGATAAATAATCCAGAGCATGCTTAAATACATCATAGTCTAGCGCTGTATCAGTTGCATACTCAGCAGGTCTTATAAATGGAACCTCAGCGCCATACTCTCTTGCTATATCTGCGTACTGCTCGCTGTCAGTGCTGACAATAACCCTGTTAATTAGCTTAGAATTAAGGGCGTGCTCAATCGAGTAAGCAATCATAGGCTTACCTGCAATCTCTCTTATATTCTTATGTGGAACACTTTTGCTGCCAGATCTAGCAGGAATAATAGCAAGAATATTCATATTATTTACGTCCTTCTTCATCAAACTTTTTATTAAGAAATTCAGCATACTCTTTCATTTCCACAGCCGCGTCGTAGTAGGCTCTGTATAAGAGTATGAGCGATGCAAATACCTGCTTTTGCTCATCCTTGGCATTGGCCTCTTCGCCTGAAACCATACGCTCTCTTGCGACTCTGTTTTGAACATCGATTGCTCTATTGCCAATGATAATAAATTCAGGCTCATTAGAAACCGCCTTATCTATCTTATCAAGCGACTTGGTAATCTTGTTAAATTCGCCAGGATCACAGTTAGCCCTGTTAGCTAGTGTCATACCTCTTTCTGCAAGCGCGATACCTTCCTTAAAGTTTCTCATAAAATATCTCGCCCTGTTAGGGAAATTCTTTATTATCTCATCAAGCTTATCGTAAGCATTTTCAGGAAATGCTAAAGGAGCATTTTCGATAAGCTCTTTTATGTCATACTCATTAACTGCGTACTTGTCTAAGGCATCCTTAAGTGACATATTAGTAAAGCCGTTAATCATAGCGCCACCCTCAGTTGCATTAATAAGGTTCTTGACATCTGATACATAAGATGATGATTCAAACCACTTAAGATAAGTGTAATAATCCTCTCTCGTTGTGACTGTGTCTCCATAGTATCCTGGAACGTCAAAGAGCGTGAAACCCTTCTCTTTAGAGACTTTCTCCATTCTATCCATGGAAGCCTCAACGAGGTTTAAGGAGTATCTTTTACCGCCCGTAAATGCTAAATCCTGTCCGATTAGGATAATAGTCTCAAAGCCCCATGACTCTAGTATAGAGTATGCGCTACATGCAACCGAACCTCCTGTAGCATAGGTCTGCAAGGTCTCACCCGTCATGTCCTTATATAATGATTCAATATACTGATCATCACCATTAAAGAATATATTCCTGTAAAAATTCATCTTTCTCATAAGCCAAACAGCACCGATGGTGTTAGAAAGATAAGCTACATCGCCACTTATATCCTTAAAGTCCTCAACATCATCAACAAGCCACCCCTTATTAGGATCAATCGAAACCATAATATCAGGGGAAATGCCTTCTCTTACAAGCTTTCTATATGCTGAGTCAACACACATAATAAGCGCCTTGCCCTTACACTCTTTTAGCAAATGAATATTTTTGGCCAAAGAAGGTCCTGCCGAAACCAAAATAGCCGGCAAATCCTTAGGAAAATAATTGACAAATGAATTGGAATTAACTGAATTATATAGAAATTGCAGGTGCATAATTGAGTTCTTCATCATAGTACTACCATATGCAACCATAGTATTTTGCGCCATCTGAGCGCGCACGATAATATCTCTTACTATGCGCACAAAATCTCTGTACTCAGAGTAAAAAATATCTGTATATTTAGGAAATACATATATCTCAGTAAGGGGGATGTTAGCCCACTGAATATAATTAGGAAGATAAGCGGCGGTCTCGTCTTTATTGAGTCCCTCTACATATATAGTAACCCTGTCATCTGATAAGATATCTGACATATCATAGTTATGCATACAATATAAAAAAGATTCTTTGCATGGCTCATAAAAACAGTATCTGACTGTGGAATTACCTTTTTTGATAATCTCTCTTGCAATAGTTCCATTGCCATAACCAAAAAACAGTGATACAGAATAGTCCTTAATCTCGTCAAACTGAGCAGCGTATTTCTCCGCCTCAGATACAGGACGAAACTTGCTATTCATAAAATATTCCTTGCCATTATGCATAATAGTTAATACCGGATTGCCATCCTTAGCTTCAGATACATTAATGCGCTCTCCTAAAGCTATTATATCCTCACCATTCTTCTTGACCTCTTCAAGATGATTAGCAAAATATGGCTGCATCTTTTTGATTGCTAACAGATTCTTATCCCAAAAACTCATCCTCTACACCGCCTTATATTACAACTTCTCTGCAAGCTCGTATTGTAAAATGTCAGCGAGCATTGTTGTGTCATTCTCCTGCATTGCGCTAAGCGCTTCCTTAAGAGCCTCTAACAGACTCTGCTGCTGCTCGGGATCAGTAATTGTAGTAATGTAAACACTTAAATCCTGAATAAGCTTGTTGAGCTTATCATAACCCTCTGTTGTTTTTTGCTGATATAATAACTCAGTTACTTCTCCTATCTCACTAATTATTACATCTTTTCCCATGATATATCTCCTCCTGAATTTATTTAAAATTATATAAAAAAAAACAAAACGACATACATATATATAATAGCATAATTTAGGCTATTAAGACAACAATATAGTTAATTCTTTAATCTCCTAAAATAAAAGAAGCCAACGACAAATCGTTGGCTTCAGAATATATATATTTATAAAGATTATCCAAGTAATGATAGCACACCCTGTGTAGACTGGTTAGCCTGTGCAAGCATTGACTGTGCAGCCTGCTGAATGATATTGTTCTTGCTGTACTGTACCATCATCTCAGCCATATCAGTATCACGAATTCCTGACTCAGCAACCTGTAAGTTCTCAGCAACGTTGTCAAGGTTTGTGATGGTGTGCTCAAGACGATTCTGTAATGCACCAAGCTGTGATCTCTGATCAGATACAGTGTTGATTGCA
>JAIKVP010000286.1 GCA_024685635.1 Lachnospiraceae bacterium | reverse complement strand
CCAATCTTCTTTTCAGAATTCCGCGAATCATCAACCAGACATACTATTCTTCCTCAGGTGCATAGTATGTTATTATTTCTTTGATATATTCAACATATGGAATAGCAACACTTATAATAATATCACTAGTTTCACTCATAGCTTCCCACTCGTTTTATTTTGTGCCGTCAAAATCGCCCGTATCTGCCCCATTTAGTCCATTTCGCATATTATCCGCAGAAGGATTAATTGCCTATTCAATAGCCAGCCGCTTTTTGAAGCATTTCTGCAACGAATTCATCCCACTTTACTGGTAGGGGGCAAGTAATATACCTTACCGCCTTTTGAAATGATCTGAACATCCTCATTATACAGTTCTTCCTTTTGCCGTCGGGAATCATTATTTCCCGATAATTGCATACCGATCATATCAACCGTCTTGCCCGAAATAGAACAGTAATTTTTCTTTCCGTCAAATAGCCCCGGTATCCAATTAATAGCCGCATCAATTCCATCCCGTTTCCGCGTAGCCCCATCCATATCTACACTCAGCTTTTCCATAGAATCCTGATGCCATTTTGATAATAGTTCTTGCGAATCCGATACCTGCTTCGTATATGTAGGAAGCAATGCTCCACACTGCTTCTTAGACACATTACCCAGATTAAGAACATATTTAAGATCGGAAATCTTATATAAAAGGTCCAAAAGGTTTTGTTGGTATACGTACCAACTCTGAACATAACCAAGTTGCTTTTCATAAGCACTAAAATCCATGTCTTTCTTCTTTGTAAGATCAGCAATCATAAGATTCGCCTGTCCAAGAAGCTGGATACATTCGTCCTCCAGCTTATTCAAGTGTGCGATTTCCGCAGCTCTAAGCTCCGGATTATCTATGATTTCCGCTTGAAAAGAGGCAATCTTCTTTATCTGTGCCATAAGAGCAAATACTCTGCTCTTATACTCATTATCTTGGAACGATGATATTTTCTCTATTCCATCGCTGATCTCTCCAAGCTCCGCATTTATTTGAGTCATATAATACTGACCAACGACCATAGATGCCACGCTCATTGCCGCCGCAGCGGTATTGGCAACCGTCGATGCCGTCTGATTAACAGCAACAAGATTGGCATGTCCCTTGATTCCGTCCGCCCCATGATAAATCCCACGAACAGCCCCATTCATCGCCTTTGAATTCGTCAGTTTTGCCCCCGCCGGAATAATAGCCTTATATAGTGTCTCTCCACTTGCCTGAGCCGCATTTATAGCAGCAATACCAGCCTGCGTCATTCCCGGAATAAGACTATCTATCCTAGCAAGCACGGTACTATCCGTGATTTCAACCAACGAAGTTTCGTCAACAACTTCCTCTTTAGGGATCATCGTCATTCGAATCGATAATTCATTACCCGTCGCATCCTCTCCAAGATGGATAATTCCTTCATCGTTTACAGCCTCCGTTGACGGTAATTGTATTGGTTCCTGAATAGAATCCTTCGTTCTCTTCTTTTTCCAAAACAGCATATATCCTACCACCCCAATTATTATGAGAACCACAACAAGCAAAATCACGTATCGCATCTTAGATCCTCCTGATATATCGGTATTCTTAACGTCATATTTTTATTTATTCTTTATATATCCATAACGATTATACCTATTATTCTCTCAATACGTTGCCCCATAATTGGTGGCACTCTTCTTATCACTACTGTTAAACCTTCATTACTCTACACTCCCGTCTTCCCACTTCAAAAAACCGCCTGATCGATTATCATGAGCAATTCACGCTGATCACGTTACTGTCCTCTCCGTCCTCAGATTGATTTCGTGTTTCGTTAAAAATCTGCTTGATCTCCTCCATCGGGAAGTTTGGAAAACAAACATATAGACCATCTATGTCCATCCCTGTGAGCGCAATATTTTCTACTGCTCTTCGATCCTGCTCGTTCACTCGCAAATCCCCTACCTTTCTCCCGCTCATCATTAACTCAGCCTAAAACTACCGCTTATCACTCTCCGCAGATTTCATAGTCTGCCCCAATAAACTTAGCAAAGTTCAATATTTGTCCCAGCGTACTCTTGTCAGTAAAGAATCTTACCGTCGTACTGTTTTCATCTTTGGCGGCTACCCGTTTTTCATCTTCCTTCTTTTCAACGTTAAGAACCTGTTTCACCTGTTCCAGCCCGGCCTTTCTCATAGCCTGCATCAACTCTTCATGTTTACTCTTCACTTCATCTACAGACAGTGTAGCGGCGTACACATCAATTAAGACATCTACGAACGGAGATTCCATGTCCTGGATCTTTTTAATGTCTTGTTCAGCCTTGTTTATAGCTGCGAGCATCTCTTCTTGATATTTTTCTCTTTTTGTTGTCTTATTCAGCCACCTAGGATCCAGTATCCGTCCGTACAACACATTTGCATATATTCCAAGACCTTTAGCATTCTTGTCATAGCAAGCGCGTACCAATCTCTCCTTAGCCTGCTTTTGACGCTCAGTATAGTCCTTAACCACCTCATCAATCTGAACTCTTTTCTCTTCGATCATAGCTACAAGTTCTTTGATCTGCGGCTCTACGGCAGCATACGGGGCAAGGCACGTTTCTTTAAACTCCTTACGTCGGTCTTCCACCAGTTTTTTTGCCTTCGCCAGCGTTGCTTTATCATCCTTTGCCGACTTAATGGTTGCATCCGTATAGACAGCGTTATCATAGATCGCCAACGCAGATTCCAGCTCGCCCTTAATTCTTGCAAAATCCCATGTAGTAATATCTTTCTTCTCTAAATCAGCGATCCGCAGTTCGTTCATAACCATCCTCCCGTATTTTTCCACAATAGCCCGGTTTTCTCTGGCAATTGGATCCCAGCCCTATCCCTTTCTTTTCCCGGCGTTTCTTCCATGATCTATATATTATCTGTTTGATCTTTAATCTCCAATGTATATCTCGCGTCATCCGGCTTTTCTTATGGGTAACAAATAAATCAACCTCCGCCCTTTTGAGATGATCTAAACATCCTCATTATACAATTCTTCGTTTTGCCCTTCGGAATGATCTACTCTTTCCGATAATTGCGCATCTATCATTTCAACTTATTAAGTTAAATAACCAATTGCGTTTACTCCAATCACTCCACGCCTCAGGAATATCATTTCAATACTTTCCGGCTCAAACTGTTTTGCCGAAAAACGCTCAAACTCGAACTTATCCTGACCAAACGTATCATATTCAAACTCTTCATACGCAAAAACATCAATACCGATTTCTTTCATAACGTCTTCCGGAAGCCTAAAGTCCTGATCAACCAAACCAAACATCGTAAAACCCGTGTCTACAGAAAAAGAGATTATGGGGCGATAGACGGCCGAATATGAAAATGCCCCAACCAATGAACCGACAAAACTTCCCAGCATATACCCAAGAACCGGAACTTCTATAAAACTCTGAGTTAATGCACCCAGTACCAGAGAACACGTGCTTGTATACATTGTTCTAATCAATTCATTAGCCATCTCATTACGAGTCATTTTTCCTATCGATACTTTGTATGCATTCTTCATAGAATCCAGAGCAAGCACTGTCACCGCACCAATTATTGATGGTTCAATTTCCTTCAATACTTCTCCTAACAATCCGGACTTGCACGTTGCAGTAATGAATGCCGAAACCGTCCCTCTAACAAACCCTTCGGATGCCCCCGTCAACGCAGCAAACCCCATTTCCTTAAATTGCAGCTCGTCAACTTCTCCGTTATCGATAAGATATTTTATGGCGTTTATTATCGCGGGCGCCGTTTTCAAGACTAGCGATATCGTCGCCGCAGTCAACCCTGCTTTAAAAGCCTGTTTCAGTAAATATTCGTATTTTACTAATTCCTCTGTAGTTAGCCCCAGCTCCGCAGCGTCTATTTTTCCTTCCTTGGCAAGGCGCGCAAGTTCTCGCGCCTCTTTTTCTGTAAGCTCTATGGATTCAACACCCTTACCATCTGTGACTTTCTTACTTAAAAGATCTAATGTTTCCTGATATCTCTTGGCTTGTTCAGGCCGATTTGCCATTTCAGTTTTTATTTTTTTTTCAAGCCATTGTTTGGCGATCTCATACTGATCAGCCGCAATAACTCTAACCTGCCCCGAATATACCGGATCATTTAACACCGTGTCATCTCGAAATCCACGCTTTCGTAAATATTCATCAAGCGTATCCTTTCCACCCTTGGATTGGTATTCCTTAAACTTCTCAAATACACTCTTTGCCTGTTGTTTTGCACTTTCCACGCCATTCTTATAATACTTCAGCCCGAATTTCTTATCAAAATTCTTAGCGCTAATATCCACAGATCCGTAATCGTGACTTCGATCAACTTGTACTCTGTGCCTCGATCCTTTTACTGCGGCATCAATATTAAACGTCCCGGAATGCCAAAACTCCGCAAGATCACCTTTCAATGTGTCAACGCTGCTTTGCATTCCCTTAAAATGTGCAACGCTCTCAAGAAAACTATCTATTTCATTATTTATACCGTCTACATATACACTCCCCACCTCTACTCCAAAAGAATCTCCTGCATGTTCAGAGAAGAATTCGAATCCTTCCTTGAATCCTTCCATACATCAGCCCTCCAAAAATTCACTTAACCCATCAATATACATAATGACCGTAATCGCACGATACTGCTGGTCTCTAACCGTTTTCATTGTTTGGATTTTATTGATTCCCTGATAAGCTCCCGCAATAGCAACAATGGGAATTATACCACCTAAAACCGCCCCAGCAAAAAGGCCACTTGCAGCACCTATTCCACCAGCCGCAATCGAAGTAGCTGATGCTGCTCCAAGCGCCCCTCCGGTAGCGGCACCACCAACTCCAGCCCCTGCTATTTGAGCTTTACCATTTTTCTTTAAGTATTTTATTGATACCTTCTCAAACTCGGTTTCATATTTTTTGCACAACTCAATAAATCCATCATAGTCTTCCGGCGTTAGCAAGTCTTTATTGACCTGTAACATAGCTCTTTTCCCCAGCCACCCATATCTCATTCCATATTTTTCATATTTCACTTTCATACTGGACGTTTCGCTTCGACTGATTTTACTATCGCCAAAGAAAAGCACGTGTTCCTTTGAGGATAACTGCGCCTTATTAGCAACGTAATCCTTATCGAGCCAAACCGCGACATCCACAGAACCATCTTCGACGCCAACAATTTCGCCATCTTTGTCGTCATTGGTACTAATCAGTTGTCTCAGAAAATTTGCATATTGTTCCGTTTTCTCATCACACACAAGTATGAGTTTTTTTGTGACTTTGCTCATTGATATCCCTCCTAGTCATGATATTTTTTTGTGAGACATCCGTCTTAGGATAGACGCTCCCATATCGCTATATTTATGTTTCAAACCATCCCAAAATTAATTTTCACAAGCAATTTATGCCGATCACATTGCTATTCTTTTCTGCTTTTCCATAAGCACCGCTCGTCTCTTTCGTCTAGCAGGAACCGCAGGCTTCCATCTTCACAAGAGTATAACTTACGAATTGTATTATGGTCGTTTGGCAGTAAACATGCTCTCTTACCGATCCCCTCATCCCCCGGTTTCTTAATCGTTTGTCCGACTGATTTATGCCACTTTTGCCACTACGCTATCATGAAGCACTTTGACAATTCCTACCACTTTTGACAGTTCAACCCCAAACATCTCATTAAGGTCATAATTGTTAAACGGCTCCGTATTAACCATATCCTCAAGTTCTATGTCCCCGTTTTCCCGGACATAGTTAATGATTGTCATTATGAATTCCTGCTGCTGAGAGTTAAACACATTACCATCAAGATACTCGCCAAACTTCTCATTTACTGATTCCTGGCTAAGACCTATCAGACTTCTCACAAACGCCGCAAGATTTTCTATGTTGGTTTCCTGCGAATAGTCTTCCTGCGATCCCAGTTCATGCCACAAAACATTTTCAAGTTCTTGCAAATCTTCGTTTGTTATTGGCTCCAGATTATAAATCTTTTTAATTACCGGATTTTCACTATTCTCAACAAGACAATCGATAACCTTCTCTCGATATGTCCTAATATCAATAGTGGTATCTTCAGGTTGATACTCCGCATCTTCAATTTCATCGGGAATATCTATGTCAAACTGCTTTCTCCCTCGTCCTTTCAAGTACTGCATAAGATCCCGAAGCGAAATTCTCAACTTCTCCAGCTCTTCTACCGTAGGATTTGTCCATAGTTCTTCACTAAGCAGTCGTTTCAGATCATCCGCCTTGTTCCGCACTTGGGGGACAGATGCTTTCTCTGTAAGCAAGTACTGGGCAATCAAGCGAAGTGTCTTAACATGTGTCCCAACGTTATTTATCGTTCCGGTCTTAAGAAGATCATTCTCAACATAGTACATACGTACATCAAAGGCTACCGAAAAATGGTCTCCCCCTAACCCGCTATCGAGAAGCGGCACAATATGCCTTTTCACTTCTTTTGTCATGACCGGCGATAAAGATACCCATGTATCAAGATTGTAGTATTTATCTACATACTGCATTGCTTCACGAACCTGAATACGGCTGTCATGCGATTTAATTGTAACAACTTTTCCATGAAGTTCTTGTTTAATAGCAAGATAGTATGCCAGCATCTTGGCATTCTGTTGATATTCAAGCCGTTGCAATTCATATAACATATCAATACGAACCATATTAGCATCTCCTTCAACCATAATTTCGATGAAGGCTTTATTAATCATGTCCATTTCTTTTTGACAATCTTTATATTTAAAATTTTGTTCT
>JAIKVP010000278.1 GCA_024685635.1 Lachnospiraceae bacterium | reverse complement strand
ACACATCTAGTCTTGTCGGGGCCACAGTTATACTAATAGAATCTTTGCTAGTTATATCAACTTCAACAGGTGAAGATAATAGCGTAAAAGGTGCGAGAATAGTCAACTATTTAACACGCATTTTGGCAGACAGTATGTTAGTGGTTATGGTCTATATTCTCGCAAAAGAAAAGTTTCAAGGTGGCTCTTTATACCTTGGATTCTTCTGTGGTTTTGGGGCAATGATTCTCATATTTTTTGACTCAAATGATATGTATAGTCAAAAGGTCAAAGGTATTGATAAAACACTTGATGAGCTATACGAAAAGTTCAAGGATGTTAATACACAGCTTGGCAAACCGTGGCTTGGTAAGGTGAAAGGCAAGGATTGCATTATATATGGACCTAGAGATGATGATTTCTATGTCTATGGATATTTTAAGAAGCCTACTAAGCTTTATCTCTACTTTGAAAATGATATAACTATGCTTGATTCTGATGAATGTGAGCAGCATAGATTAGCGCGAGATTATAGTTTTTTTGATGAAGAAATGAAAGTTATAAATGAATCGACTAAGTCAGATGAAGAGAGTAAGCTAGCTGAAGGGACTAAGATAGCTGAAGGAACTAAGATAGCTGAAGGAACTAAGATAGCTGAAGGGACTAAGTTAGATGAAGAGAATAAAGTAGTTGAAGAGAACAAGTTAGTTGAGGAGGGCCAAATCTCTAAGATGAGTCAAATATCTAAGAGAAATCGCCTTTCAAGAAAAAAGAAAAATGAACTGGCTATGGAGTTAGACGACATATATCTTCTTAAATGTTTTGCCTTTATGTTTAACGGTTATGCCATAAATAAAAAGGCTAGATGGAGCGCTAAGAAATTCCTTAGTTATAATGGGCTTGGATAAAAATATTTACAAGGAATGATTAATTATGGCTATGAAATTATTAAATCTGCTAATGTGGCTCTTGTCATATTTTGTTTTGTTGATTCCGAAAGCTCATAATGAAATAGCGTCTTATGTACTAGTTGGAGTATCAGTATTTCTGTTTATGGTAGGATATATAAATAGCAGGGAATTAGTCCTTAATTTCAAGAAATATTTTGGACATGGATTTATATATATATTTCGTTTACTATTTGGATTTATACCATTACTTTATGGAATATATAGGATATATGCTTACTCTGATTCTTTTCATAATATGGGAATTTACTGTGTTTTCTTAATTGAATCGATTGCTATATTAGTAGGATTAGATGAAAAAGATGAAAGAGTGTGTGAGTATAGATTATTAGGTTATACTTTTTCTGTTTTTTCGACGGCATTATTCTTGTTAACGATTGGTTATATTATATATACTGTAAATTTAAGAGATGACGAACTAAATATTAGTTTTATATTTTTTTCGTTATTTACAGCATTTTTTTATGCTATAAGTTCACTTAAGCATAATGTTATCCGTAAGATTTGGGGAATAAGAGAGTCAACTACTGAGCTTTGTAAGAAATTTGAGAAAACTAGGACGCAGTTAGGAGCCCCATGGATTGGGCAGGTTAAAAATAAAAAGAATTGTATAATATATGGTCCGGACACAAATGGAATATATATATATGCTTTTAAGGGATTTCTTGGGAGACTAATAATATGCCTTGAAGATAATACGAGTTTGTTAGATGAATTTATGATGGTTCAGCATGTAGTAGATAGTGATGATCCCAATGTGAATCCAACACCAAATAAAAAATTGGATAAGCTAGATCTCGTTGGCTGTTATGCGTATATGTTTAAGATATACAAAAAAGAAGGCAAATGTAGTTGGAGTGTAAAGAAATACATAAGACATGAGCGAATGAAAGATTAGTTATAGCTTTAACCTATAACTAGCCTTAGGAAAAAGTTAGTGTGCATCAAGGGCAATTATTGTTATAATAGCTAGTGCGACTAAATTTTTAAGGAGAAGGGCGTTATGAAGATTATTGAAATTTTGAACAAGGATGAGATGTCTCTATCATTTGAGGTTTTTCCACCTAAGAAGGAGACTTCTTATGATAGTGTTAAGGAAGCAACCGAAGAGATTGCTAAGTTAAAGCCATCCTTTATGAGTGTAACTTACGGAGCAGGTGGTGGAACTAGTTCTTATACACTTGATATTGGCAAGAATATTAAGGACAAATATGGAGTACCATTGCTTGCACATCTAACCTGCATTTCCTCAAGTAGGGATACGGTTAAGGCTCAGATAGAGGCGATTAAAAATGCAGGAATTAAGAATGTTATGGCACTTAGGGGCGACATTCCTGATGATATGAAGGATAGCGACAGGTCAAACTGGGATTATCATTATGCTTATGAATTAGTGGAGCAGTTAAAAAATGATGATTTTGATTTTTGCGTTGGCGGAGCATGCTACCCAGAGGTGCATCCAGAGAGTGCTAATCAGGCGGACGATATTAAGAACTTAAAGGCTAAGGTTGACGCTGGCGTTGATTTTTTGACTACCCAGATGGTGTTTGACAATAACCTGTTCTTTAATTTTTTATATAAACTAAGAGAAGCAGGGGTTACTGTTCCTGTGGTTCCTGGAATTATGCCAATCACCAATGGCAACCAGGTTGAGAGGGCGATTAAGCTATCTGGAGCATTTATGCCACAGCGTTTTAAGACTATGGTTGACAAGTTCGGCAGTGATCCTGACGCTATGAAGCAGGCTGGAATTGCCTATGCTACGGATCAGATTATTGATTTATATGCCAATGGCATAACTAATGTCCATGTCTACTCTATGAATAAGCCTGATGTTGCTAAGGGGATATATGACAATTTGACTAGCATTTTAGGTAAGAAGTTTTGATGGATTTTGGACTATAAGTTAGTGGTTAGATGGTAGCTAACATTTTATAAAGAGGTTTTGTTAATGGAAGAAACTGTATACTTAAAAAGGTATCAAGGCAGTGAAGACGGCTTGTCTGATGTTAATTTAAGGGAATTGTGGCGCTATGCCGGATATATGGGCGGTCCTGTTACTCAGGATGACGCCCTTAATTTGTTATTAAAGGAAACATTAGATGAGTGTCAAATGATATATAATTATGGCGTTTGCTATGTGAGATTTAAAGTGAATTGGGCAAATGCTAAGCCAATTTTGCCGTTTGAAACAGAGTCTAAGAATCTTGCTAAGCTTCTTAACGGATGTGATGAGGGAGTTATGTTTGCTGCGACTATCGGTTTAGGAATTGATAGATTAATTGCCAAATATCAGAGGTTTAACCAGACGAAAGCCTTGCTTCTTCAGGCTCTTGGAGCCGAGAGGGTTGAGGCCTTGTGCGACAGATTTTGCGACGAGATTAAAGAGCAGGAAAATGAAAAAGGCTTAACAACAACTCCAAGATTTTCACCCGGCTATGGAGATATGCCGCTAGACCTACAGCGTGACTTTGTTAGAATACTTGACTGCAATAGAAAAATAGGTATATCATTAAATGATAGTCTTCTTATGACCCCTTCTAAATCGGTGACTGCAATCTTTGGAATTAAGAGATTAGATAAATGTGAAAACTTTGAAAATGAAGATAAATGCAGGGCGTGTGAGAAGGAAGATTGTGAGTATAGATTAGATTAATTAAATGAGGTCAGAAAGAAATTAGTATTGATTTAATAATTAAGATGTTATAAATAGTAACTATGGAAAGGTCATTTAATATGAATATCAGAGAGTATATCAAGGACAATATATTATATTTAGACGGAGGTATGGGAACTCTTCTTCAAGAGCGTGGCCTAAAGCCAGGCGAGCTCCCTGAGAGATGGAATATATCAAGACCCGACGACATCGTAGACATCCACAAAATGTACTATGAAGCAGG
>JAIKVP010000276.1 GCA_024685635.1 Lachnospiraceae bacterium | reverse complement strand
TTTATTAATAGCATTTTCCTGCCTCCTAACTTTTGTTAAATGCATATAACAGTATAGCATAAATTGAATTTTTGGTATATAAAAAAATGACTATAATAGCCACAAATACTGATAGACACTTTTTTCAAAATATGATATATTGTTTTTATCTGATAATTGCTTAAAAGACGATTTAAGCGGAGTGTAAAAAACAAGGAGGAATTATTAAAATGGGAATTTTAAAAAGATTCGGCGACATTATGTCTGCTAACATCAATGCGTTACTTGACAAGGCTGAGGATCCTGAGAAGATGATTGATCAGACTCTTAGAAACTTAGAGAAGGATTTAAGAGAAGTTAAGTCTGACACAGCAACAGTTATGGCTGAGGCTACAGCTGCTAAGCGTAAGTTAGATGAGAATGCAGCTGAAGTCGAGAAATATCAGAATTACGCTGAGAAGGCTCTTGTTGCTGGCAATGAGGCAGATGCTAAGCAGTTCTTAGAGAAGAAGCAGGCTCTTGTTAATAAGCAGGCAGCTTTACAGCAGGCTTATGAAGCAGCTCAATCTAATTCAGAGAAGATGCAGCAGATGCACAACAAGCTTCAGAGTGATATCGCAACTCTTCAGGAGCGTCGTGATACTATCAAGGCTAAGATGTCTACTGCTAAAGCTCAGCAGAAGATTAATTCAATGGTTAGTGGAAGCACAGATGCAGCTGATTCTATTGCAGCATTTGATAAATGGGAGGCTAAGGCTGATATGGCTATCGACAAGGCTAATGCTATGACAGAGCTTAACACTCAGAATGATTCTATTGATGATTTAGCTGCTAAGTATGATGCAGCTCCAGAGGCATCTAATCCAGCTGTTGATGAAGAGCTTGCTGCTATGAAAGCTAAGCTTGGTATCCAGGAATAAATATAGAATTATTATAGGGAGGATTTAATATGTCAATATATGACAGTTTGAATCCCCGTCAGAAGGAGGCCGTCTTTTGTACAGACGGTCCTCTTTTATTATTGGCGGGAGCAGGTTCAGGAAAGACCAGAGTACTTATCCATAGAATTGCATACTTAATAGAAGAGAAAAAGGTCAATCCATGGAATATATTTGCGATAACATTTACCAACAAGGCTGCTGGTGAGATGAGAGAGCGTGTAGATAATATGATTGGCTATGGCGCAGACAAAATCTGGGTTAGCACCTTTCACTCAGCCTGCGTTCGCATTTTAAGAAGAGATATTGATAAGCTAGGATACAATAAGAATTTCTCTATTTATGATACGGATGATCAGAAACGTACTATAAGAGATGTAGTTAAATCTCTTATGTATGACAAGAAAATGTTTACTGAGAAGGCCTGTATGAATACTATTTCAACAGCTAAAGAGCAGTATATGTCGGTTGCTGATTTTAAGGAGGATGCTAAGGGCAATTTTAGGCTAGAGAAGATGGCTACAATCTATGAGAAATATCAAAAACAGCTTGAGACTAGCAATGCGCTTGATTTTGATGACATTTTATACAAGACGGTTGAATTATTTGAGCATCATCCGGAGGTATTAGAATACTGGCAGGAACGCTTTAAATATATAATGGTTGATGAGTATCAGGATACCAACGCCGTACAGTTTTTATTTGTAAAGAAATTAGCGTCAAAGTATAAAAATATCTGTGTTGTCGGTGATGATGACCAGTCTATTTATAAGTTTAGGGGCGCTGATATCAGAAATATATTAGACTTTAATTCCTATTTTCCTGATGCGACCATCATTAAGCTTGAGCAGAATTACCGCTCGACCTCTAACATTTTAAATGTTGCTAATAGTGTTATAAGAAACAACTCTGGTCGTATGGATAAGACGCTCTTTACTGAGAATGGTGAGGGTGAAAAGACTGCATTTAGCTGCTATGAGGACAATTATAAGGAAGCGGAAGGCATTGCTAAGATAATAAAGAAGCTTAGTGCTGATACTTCTAATTACTCTGATTTTGCAGTTCTTAATAGAACCAATGCCCAGTCTCGTGTCTTTGAAGAGAAGTTCATGGAGTATGATATTCCATATAAGATTGTTGGTGGCGTAAGCTTTTATGCAAGGATGGAGATTAGGGATATTATTGCTTATATGAAGCTTGTGCATAACATTTGCGATGATCAGGCTATGAAGCGTATTATCAATGTTCCTAGAAGGGGCATAGGTTTAACTACTATAGATAAGCTTAATAGCTATGCAATCGAGAATGGGATTTGCCTTTATGACGCAGCTTGTAGTGTAGGTAAGATTAGTGATATTAAGAAGGCAGCAGCTAGTAAGATCCTAAGCTTTGTGCAAATGATAGAATCATTTAGAGATATAGCAGAGTCAGGCAAGGTTTCAGAGCTTTACGCTAAGATTCTTGAGGAGACAGGATATGTTGAGAATCTAACAATAGAAGGAACAGATGAAGCAAAAGACAGAATCAGGAATATAGAAGAGTTAAACAGCAAGATAGTTAACTACGAGGAAAATGCATCAGAGTCTAACTTAGATGAGTTCTTATCTGAAGTTGCTCTTATTTCTGAAGTTGATTCACTGTCGTCTGACAATGCAGTCACAGTAATGACAATACATAGCGCTAAGGGATTGGAGTTTGAAAATGTATTTTTAAGCGGGCTTGAAGAGGGAGTGTTCCCAAGCTATATAGTTACCGAGTATGGTGATGATGAAGAGATAGAGGAGGAGAGAAGGTTATTTTATGTTGCAGCAACAAGGGCTAAGAAGCGTTTGTTTATTAGCGTTGCTAAGAAACGTGCAATTAATGGCATGACGCAATATAATGACATCTCAAGGTTCGTTAAGGAAATTGATTCTGATTTATTAGATTTAGCTCCTAGCTTTAGTAAGACTTCAAACATTAGTCAAATTAGGTCTGTTAATAGTTATTCTTCAACTGCTATAAAACCTGCCAATCCTATGATGACATACAAGGAAGCCAAGGAAGAGAATCCGCTAGAAGAAGGTCTGTCATATAAGGAAGGAGACAGAGTCAGACATATCAAGTTTGGACTCGGAACTGTAAAGAGCATAACTCCGGTTGAAAATGATTACGAAGTGGTCGTAGATTATGATAAACACGGGGTTAGAAGGTCCTATGCATCATTTGCAAAACTTAAATTAGAAATGTTATAGTCAAATCTAAATTGATGTGTTATAATACCGATAGTGTGGCATTTAGGTGCTAATAAGTTCATTATGAAAGGATGGATAAGCTTATGAAGATTGACAAGATTGAGGATTTAACAAGTGCAATTAAGCTTCTTAACAAGAAGGAAGAAGAGGAGAAGAGTTCTAAGAAAATATTCGTTGTCTTAGCAATTATTGGAGCTATCACTGCAATTGCTGCTATTGCATACGCCGTATATTCTTATATGACTCCTGACTACCTTGATGATTTTGAAGATGATTTCGATGATGATTTTGATGATGACATTTATGATGATGATGACGATTTCATCAGCAATGAGAAGTAGTATTTAGTGCGTTCTTGGGCAGTTATGTAAGATTATAAAATTTCTTAAAAAACTTGTTGACATTTAAAAGTGGCTATAATATAATACTACTTGTGTCGCGGGGACTGATAACTGTTCAAGCGCTACGGGGTGTGGCTCAGCTTGGCTAGAGCGCTTGATTTGGGATCAAGAGGTCGCAGGTTCGAATCCTGTCACCCCGACTTACATTTGAATATGTTTTTTTTATGTGCGGGTGTAGTTCAATGGTAGAACGTCAGCCTTCCAAGCTGAACACGAGGGTTCGATTCCCTTCACCCGCTTTTTTGTTTCGGTAGCTCAGTTGGATAGAGCAACGGCCTTCTAAGCCGTGCGTCGGGGGTTAGAATCCCTTCCGGACCGCTCGTGGTGGGTCTAGTGAAGCTGGTTAGCGCACAAGATTGTGGTTCTGGGGGTCATGGGTTCGAATCCCATTATCCACCTTATTTAGTTTAAGCAACCCAGATAATGGGTCATCGCCAAGCGGTAAGGCACAGGACTTTGACTCCTGCATTCGCTGGTTCGAATCCAGCTGGCCCAGTCAGAGAACGGCTTTATCGTTCTTTTAACTTAATATGGGGTATTAGCTCAGTCGGTAGAGCACTTGACTTTTAATCAAGTTGTCCGGGGTTCGAATCCCCGATGCCTCATTATTTTTTTTATTAGCGCGTAAGCGCTATGTCTATTTATGAGGTGATATTATGAGGCGAGCAATTTTAAGCACTTTAGTGTGCGTTATGATGCTTGTTGTGCTTGCTGGTTGTGAGAGTACGAAAGGGCCATCTGGTACTTATACTCCTGGTGATGGATTGGTTTTTATTACATTTGATGGCGATAGAAGTACATTACATATGGGGCAGTTAACTGCAGAGGGTACATGGAAGCTTAAGGATGGTGTTATAACAATCACTTATGATAATAACGCTGGTGAGAAGAGCTACGAGTACAATGCAGAGGATGACACTCTTAAGGCATCTAATGACGAGATTCTCTATAAGATGGATCAGACAATTGATTGATAACTACTTATTATAGTAGATTTATCTATATAAGCGGATGTGGCGGAATTGGCAGACGCGCAAGATTTAGGTTCTTGTGTCCTATGGCGTGAGGGTTCAAGTCCCTCCATCCGCATGATTAATGCTAGGTTTTATACCTGGCATTTTTTTTTGTTACCGGTGAATCGGTAATAAATAGTAACAATCTATTCATAGAAAGTTCACAATTTAGTTGAAAAATGCTAAATAGTCTGATATAATTGCATTTGAAGGTGTATTTGTGCGATTTGTGCGCAGATACTAAAGGGTTCATAAGTGAGGAGTGTTAGCACATGGCAGATTTTGGTATCGATTTAGAGATTATTCAAGATGAGAACTATGCTATTAAGGCCCCTAAGGGATTTAAGGGCGAGGCATGGACAAGTAAGAGTGGTAGACCTGGAAGGGTTTTATATGATAAGCATTCTCCAGATTATTACTCAAGCGATTGTTATGTTACTGTATCAACAGTATCGAGACAGCCTATGACAGATGAGATAAGAAGGCGTATTGAGAAGCATCTTGGCGAGGATGGTTTTAGTTTTTCTTTCGAAGAGGTTGCAGGACGCCATGTAGTATTTTATAGTAGTGAGGCAGAAGCTGATTACAAGACATATCATTCAATTGTTATGCTCTCTGACAACAAGGCAGTAATGATGGATGTAGTCTTTAATATGGGCTTTGATAATAGCAAGGAAATTGCTAAGAATATTATGTCTTCGATTCATCCTAACTTCCCATCTGTTGCAACTGATGAAGAAGTAGCAACTGATATGGCGAGATTTAAGGCTGAAGATGAGGCAGAGGCAGCCAAAGAGGCAGCTAAGAAGGCTCAGGTTCAGGCAGCTAGTGGAGCTGTTAAAGAGGCTCCTACTGTTAAAGAAGAAGCTAGTGAAGTTAAGCCAGCCGATGCAGTGGCAGACACTAAGACTCAGGCTCTTAATGCATTAGATGCGGCAGAGGCAGCTGTATCAACTGCTCCTGAGATGCATGTTGAGCAGGATGGTATTCAGGTTGATACTACAGCTGATGTTGTAGATGCTGAGGTTGAGGAGATAGAAGAAGAGCTTGCTGAGGCAGTAGAAGAGAAACCTAACTTTGACAATGTTGAGAATGGTAAGGAGAAGTCACTTATTTATGATACATTAAGCAATAAGGGACGCATAACACTCAGCGAACTTCAGTCTATTCCAGGTCTTGTTGATTTAGGCCGTATGGAGACTACCAAGATTCTTAATGGTATGATTAAGGATAAGTTCCTTATTAGACTTGAGGAAGCTGACAACATTTACTTCGCTCTTCCAGGTGGAGCGGCTGCTGAGAAGAAGGAAGAGGCTAAGCCGGCAGTTGGTCAGGGGCTTACACCTGAAGAACAATATAAGATTGATATGGAACGCTATGAATTGGCTATGAAGCAGTGGAAGAAGTCTAAAGGACTCTTTGGTAAGAAGGGTACTATGGAGAAACCTGTTGAGCCAGTTAAACCAGCATCAATGAAATAAAATATATAAGCTGTCCGTTTTCGGACAGCTTTTTTTTATGGCGTGTTTTAGTTAAAGATCCTAAAATGAATAAAGCCGCCCAGGAGTAGGACGGCTTTAAATCAATAAAATGTTTTTAGGTGTCAACCATGTACCAAAGGAGAAGGTATATGGATGTAAACAATGTTGGAACACTAACTGTAAAATTGTACAAACGCTTTGGTTAAAATGTCCAAAGAAAAACATCTAATGTGTTCCATCTAATCGGAGTTGTTACATAAATGTTAATTTATTATAGCACATTAGTTTTAAAATTGTAATAGAAAAATGTAAAAAATATATATTTTTTTCAAAAAACTTAATTCAGATTATGCAAAATACACTAATGAACCAAACTAATGTTTGATACAGGTTTACATAATGCGCCTCTCTTAATAAAAATAGACAAAATTACCTTGTGACATATTGAAAAAATACCTAAATTGTATTAAAATTTATATGTATGTTATTTTTTAACTACTATTTTTTTACGGGAGGCGTATTATGCAGAGAGACGAGATTAAAGATAAGTTTGTAGAAGTCATCAACGATAATCTTGCCGATATCGAAGATGTTAATGTTGGTGCGAACTTTGTTGATGATTATGATGTTAATTCTATTCAGTTAATTCAGTTGATTGTTGCTGCTGAGGACGAGTTTGGAGTTTCTTTTGATGACAAGGAGCTTGCTCTTTCTAAGTATCAGACATTTGACGATGTAATTGATGTAATAGACAATAAGGTCAATAAATAGGAGGTATTATAACATGGCTGACAAGAAGATTTTACCGGTTCAATATCCGATGATAACATCGTGGCAGTGGCATGCTACTTTATTCTCTATTTTAGGTAACGATGAGAACTTTGAAAAGTGGCTTTATAGTAACTATATTCAGCTTCGCTGCTATCATATTACAGAGATTTTTACCGGTGATGATATGGTATTTACCGATATTATGCCAGGAAGTTCTTCACTTAAGGAGTGTCCATACATTATCACATCCCTTATGACTAAGGGCCAGATTGATAGCTATTGTAGTGGTGATGTAATTGATTTTATTACTAAGACTATCGATCTTGGTGGATATGTATATGGTGTATTTGATGAGGCTCGTATCTTATGTGACGTTGAACTTGACTATAAGTTCCCACACGAGTTGTTCATCTATGGATATGACAAGGAAGAGAAAGTATTCCACGTTGGAGACTTTACTTTTACCGAGAAGTATAGCTACACTACAGTAACATTTGACGAGGTTGAGAGAGGATACAATGTTATCGCTCCAGCTGATGACCACATGTTTAAGGATGACTACAAAGGCGTAAGAGGACTATATGTTATCTGGAGAAATACCGACAGAACTTATTATGACCTAGACACCAAACTTATCGAGAGAACCATTCATGAGTATCTTGAGGGAATTGATACCAAGGATCACTTCAGAATGATGCGTAATCGTTTTGACGATACCTTCTTTGGAGTTAATGTATACGAAGAGGTCTACAATGAGACTATGAATCGTGTAACCAAGGGTGACTTTGATATTCGTGCAACACATATTATGTACGATCATCATGTTATCATGGCCAATCGTATCAAGTATCTTATGGACAAGGGAATTATTGCTAAGGATGATGCATTGCTTGAGAAGTATCAGACAGAGGTTGTTGAGAATATCTTAGCAGCTAGAAACCTTGTTATTCGTATTTCTATATCAGGTAAGACTGATGACAAATCAAGATTTAGAGCATACTTTGATGACGCTAAGAAAGCAGATATCGAAGTGCTTACTGAGGTTCTTAAGGGCTTGGAGGCATACAATGCCAAGTAATTTGGATACTATATGGCTTAATGTCTATAATATATCTGAATTCAGAAACAATATCAATAATAATGAGCGACAATGTATGTTGTCGCTCGTTTCTGTAAATAGGCAGGAGAAGGTAAATGCCAAAAGCAGGCAGTCTGTTAAAGACAACTGTCTTATATCAGGATATCTTTTAGAGAAAACAGTCAAGGATTATATTAAGGAGAATAAAGCTATAGAGCTTGACCGCCTTGATATTGCTCTTACTAAAGAGGGCAAACCATACCTTAACACCCCTGATATAACAGACATTGAATTTAATATGTCTAACTCAGGCGACTATGTGGCTGTTGCTGTTGCTGACAAGCTAGTTGGAATAGATATAGAAGAGTGTGGCAGATGTGACTTAAAAATAGCCAACCGATTCTTTTCAAAGTCTGAGATTAGCTTTATTAATGGACTTAGCGATGACTATATCAAGTCTTTCTTTAGCAAATGCAGTCAGATAGCTAAGCCTGGTATGGATGAACTATTAACTCTATACTGGACCTTCAAGGAAGCCTACTTAAAATTTAAAGGTGATGGAATCTCTAGGGGACTTAGTTCATTTGATGTCGATATTAAGAATTTAAATGTAACAGGTGATGAATCGGGAAAGTACTATTGGGACTTTACCAAAGATGCCAATTATGCATATAGCTTATATGCTGATTATAAAAATATAAAAAGGAGGGAAGAAGACTTTATATTTAAGGAGACACGATGATATATTGGGAAAGGACGTTTTAAGAAATGAAGAGACATTTAAGAAGTATTGTTACGGTTTTTATGGCAACTATCATGGCGCTTTCATTTGCACTTGCTCCTGCTGTAGTTAATGTAGAGGCTAAGACAGCGCATATTGATCCAGATGTTAAGAAGGTTACCTTATACTATAGCCCATATGGTAACTCTGCCTATATGTCTAACAGCTTTAGATCCTTTGAAGGACTTATATATGATGCTAAGAAGAATGCCAAATATACTGTTAAGTTTAAGAAAAAGGGTATTGCTAAGACAGTTAAGAATACCCTTCATCCAGATTATTCACCTACTCTTATCTGTGCAAAGGGTGTAGGTACAACCAAGGCAATCGTTTATGAGAAGGTTGGTAAGAAGAAGAAAACTAAGATTGGTAGCTTCAAGGTAGTAGTTAAGTCTGAGACTATGGAAGCAGCAGCATTTGACTGTTTATATGGAGATACTAAAGTTGTGCCTGATCAGGTATGGTTAAAGTATCAGCTTGGAATGACTACATATGACTATGCAGATCTTATTCAGAATCATATGCTTAAGAATTCTGAGACAGGTGCTAAGTTTAACAAGAGCGATTATAGCTTAAAGTTTAATATTGAGTGCATAGATGATTATGAGACCGAGTTTTACGCTGGGGATTTTGAAGATGCAGCACTAACTTCAAGTGCAGACGCAAGCAGTAATGCAAGTGCCAATGCAAGTGCCAATGCCAATGCAAGCTCTAACGCAAGCACAAGCTCAGACGCTAACGCAAGCACCGACGCTAACGCTAAGAAAAAGACTGACCCAGCTGATTACTGCGCCTATGTTGATGACAAGGGTATGATTACAGCTAATAAGGTTGGCAATAATGTAAGAGTAAACTGTGTAATTACATTTAAGGACAAAACTGAATTAGAGGTTGGAAGCCCTGTAAAAGTTACAGATACTTCTATAGAAAAAGCTGGTTTATATAATATCAACAATATTAGAGACTATATCGTTGGTCTTAACACAGAGGTTCCTTTAGGCGATGGAACTATGGCTCCTCAGATTGGCTTTGACAATGCTGCTACAACACCAGCATTTACACCTGTTGCTGAGGCAGTTAACAAAGAGATGGAGATTTATGGTTCAATCGGTCGTGGTTTCTCACAGAAGTCTGACCACTGTACAGATGTATATACCGCAACAAGAGATAAGGTAATCGATTTCTTAGGTGCTGATCCTGAGACCTATACCTGTTTCTATGTTAACTCTACAACTGACGGACTTAATAAGCTTGCATCTGCCCTAGTAGAGAGCAAGGATGATATGGTTCTTACTACTCGTATTGAGCATCATGCTAACGACCTTTCATGGCGTAACAGATGTAAGGTAGTTTACGCAGAGGTAGATGACAAGGGTAGAGTAATTTATAGCGATATTGAGAAGCTCCTTAAGAAGAATAAGGGCAAGATTAAGATCGTTTCTATCTCAGCAGCATCTAACGTAACTGGATATGTTCAGGATGTACACAAGGTTGCTAAGATGGCACATAAGTATGGAGCTAAGTTAGTTGTTGACGGAGCTCAGATAGTTGCACATAGAAAGTTCTCTATGATTGGAGACGTTAATGATACAACAGATGATGTTGACTTTATTGCATTTTCTGCACATAAGATGTACTCACCATACGGTGGCGGTGCTGTAGTTGGTTTATCAAGCGAGTTAAACAAGCATTTGCCTACATTCTATGGTGGTGGAACTGTTAAGTTAGTAGGTGACGATTGGGAGATTTATAAGGTAGCTCCAGCAACCTATGAGGCTGGTTCTCCTAACTACCCAGGCGTTGTAGGACTTGGCAAGGCAATCGATGTAATTAGTGACGTAGGATTTGATGACATTCAAAAGCATGAGTATGTGCTTAACAAGAGACTTATTGAAGGTCTTAAGAAGTTGCCAAATGTTATCATTTACGGTGATACTGAAAACATTGATGACAAGGTCGGAGTCGTTACATTTAACTTTAGCGATGTTAATACTTATGTACTTGCAGAGAAGTTAAAAGAGCTCGCTGCAGTAGCCACAAGACGTGGCTCATTCTGTTCACATCCATATGTATGGCGTTTGATGGGAATTCCAGATGAGCAGATTTCGTCTTACGAAGGTTGTACGGACGCTAAGAGCCCGGGAATGCTTAGAATAAGCTTTGGTATCTACAATACTGAGGAAGAGGTTGATAAGCTATTAGAGATTCTTCCTAAGGCTATGGAGGAGACTAAGGCTGTTCAGGATAAGTTAGATACAGTTCCAGAATTCTAATATTTATATGCTAGGATAAGGCTAATTAGGAAATTAATCTCTAAATGCAGTATTAACAACTAAATGCAAGGCATATAAGTATTACACTGATAGGAACTAATAATGCCCTTCATATCAGGCTAAATAGTCTGTTGTGAAGGGCTTTTTTATATCAAATTCCAGCCATATAAGGCAAAAAAAAGCACCTGTATAAAACAGATGCTTAAAACTGGGCTACCAGGGCTCGAACCTGGAAATGCTGGAGTCAGAGTCCAGTGCCTTACCATTTGGCGATAGCCCAATATTGTGTCGCTTAATCAGCGACAATAGGAATTATACACGAACTGTTATTAAAATGCAAGTACTTTTTTCTTAAAATAATAATATCTGAAAATGAAACTATAGGATTAACAGAAATTTCACTATTTTTTTAAGCTTATTCGTGGTATACTAAAAAAGATATTAGTTACGAGGAGACTTTGATATGAAACTCGGTGTTGTTCAGACACTTATTATAGTAAAACATACAGACTTTGGTGTTTACCTAGGCGAGAGTATTGATGCCGATGAGAGAGTATTGCTCCCGATTAAGCAGGTTCCAAAGGGCAGTAAAAGAGGAGATAGTTTAGATGTCTTCTTGTATAGAGATTCAAAAGACAGATTGATTGCAACCACTAACAAGCCTAAGCTTACGCTTAACCAGTGCGGAATGCTTAGGGTTAAGGAAGTTACCAATATAGGTGCATTTCTTGATATGGGTCTAGAAAGAGATGTGTTACTGCCTTATAAAGAGCAGACAACTAAGGTAAGAGAAGGCAGAGAATATCCGGTATGTTTATATGAGGACAAAACCGGCCGCCTTGCAGCGACTATGAGGCTCTATCACAGACTTAAGCTTAACCCTCCATATAAGGCTGATGACCACATTGAGGGAATAGTCTATGAGATATCTGATGAGCACGGCGCCTATATTATGATGGACTACGAATACACAGGACTTCTTCCTAAGAAAGAGGTTCACAGGAATATAAGAGTGGGTGATAGCTTAACTCTTAGAGTAGTTCAGGTTAGAGATAACGGCAAGGTTGATTTAAGCTTATCTGAGAAGGCGTATGTGCAAATGGACACTGATGCCACTAACATTTTAGAAGTTATTAATAGCTACGACGGAGTTTTGCCATTTAACGACAAGGCTTCTCCTAAGGTTATTGAAGATGAATTTGGAATATCTAAGGCTGCATTTAAGAGGGCTGTTGGCAGGCTCTTAAAGCAGGGCAAGATAGAGATTAAAGAGGATTCAATTATCAGTAAAGGAGATATATAAAGATGACTAAGAAGATTATTGCAACTAATGATGCACCACAGGCTATTGGACCATACTCACAGGCAATTGAAGCTGGGGATTTTATTTTCACATCGGGAGTTATTCCTATTGATCCAGCAACCAACACACTTGTTGAGGGAGATGTTAAGCTTCAGGCAACACAGGCTATCGGCAACTTGAAGGCTCTCTTAGAGGCAGCAGGCTCTGATTGTGATCATGTGGTTAAGACAGTTGTATTTATTAAGGATATGAATGATTTTGGAACTGTTAACGAGGTATATTCTTCATTTTTCAAAACTGACTGCCCGGCTAGATCATGTGTTGAAGTGGCGAGATTACCTAAGGATGTTGCGATTGAGATTGAAGCAATCGCGATTAAGCGATAATTAGGAGGGATTATTTCTTGGACTCGGTGGATTATTATAATAAATACGCCAATGCTTATTTTGATACGACCGTTGCTCTAGATATGAGCGATGTGTTAGAACGTTTTATTGACATGCTAGAACCAAATGCTACAGTTCTTGACTTAGGCTGTGGTTCTGGTAGAGACAGTAAGATTTTAATTGAAAATAATTTCGAAGTGACTCTGCTTGATGCTTCGTCTGAGTTAGCTGAGCTAGCCGATATTTACACTGGTGTCGAGCCTCTTGTTATGGACATGAGGGATATGGATTTTGACAGTGTATTTGACGGTATATGGGCTTGTGCGTCGCTATTACATTTGCCTAAGGATGATATGAAGGATATGCTTAGGAAGATTAGTGATGCCTTAAAGGAAGGTGGTATATGCTATCTTTCTGTTAAGAAGGGCGATTTTGAGGGCTTTAGGCAGGAGAGATACTATTCGGACTATGAGCCTTTAGAGCTTAAGATGTTGTTAGAGGATGTTGGAAGCTTTGAGGATATTGAGATATGGGAGAATGAGGATGCCCGTATTGAAGGTCAGGAATGGGTTAATGCTTTGATAAAAAAGAAAGGGTAGCATAATGCTTACCCTTTTTAATATAAAGAACAAGGAGGTATCACGATGATAGAAGAGCGTGATGAGAATCGTTATGCTAATATCGTGACTGATAATGTAGAGCCTATTGTAGATAACGGGGGCAGTATAGCAGATTTCGGTGCTGACGGGCTTACTGAGACAGTTGCTGATTTGGATAATTATGCTAAAGAAGACAGGAAGAAGATAGTTTATGGAAGCTTGTTTTTCCTTATTGTTGTACTGATTCATATAGGAGTGGGACTGTTTGTAGACTTTGATAATATTGTTTATCAGATTTTAGCTTCACAGCTAACTATAGTTATTCCAGCACTTATCTATATGTCACTGTTTAAGATTAATCCATTTAAGTTTATGAGATTTAAGAAGTTTCATTTTGGATCAGCGCTTTTGATTCCGCTTTTTATGTACTCAATTTTGCCGGTTATGGGACTTATCAACCTAATAAGCCAGCTATTTTCAACTAATGTGATTCAGGGAACAGTTACAGATATATTAGTAGGTGGTTTAGGAAGCTCTTTATTATTGGTTGCAATGCTGCCTGCATTTGTTGAGGAGACTGCATTTAGAGGGGCTATCTATGGCTCTTTAAGAGGCTGCAGACCAGTTAGGGCTATCATATTATCTGGAGTTATGTTTGGGGCTTTGCATATGAACTTTAACCAGTTTATGTATGCTACTGCTCTTGGAATTGTGATGGGATTACTCTTAGAGGCGACAGGTTCTATTTTGTCCACTATGATTTTACATTTTTGCTTTAATGCCAATTCTGTAATCCTTCTCTGGGGGATGCCTAGGATCTTTGAGTATATGGAGAAAATAACCGGACAGAATTATAATTCATCTGATATTTTGTCTCAGTCTACATCACTAGACACAAGACAATTACTTATATATATTGCAGTGTTTATACCGGTTGCAGCTATTGGAGCAGCATTTGCTTACTTATTCTATTATATTATTGCTAAGCTTAACAAGAGATGGTATTACATCAAGTTCTTGTTCTCTAAGGAGACCAAGCTTCAAAGATCATCATTTCCTAAGCCTAAGCTAATGAATGCATTTGCTGTTATTGGATTAATAGTATGTTTTGGTATGTGTCTTTTAAATGAGTTGATTGTCAGGGGAATCATTCACAGATAGCATTTGACTAAAGGAGATAGGATGTATCGATTAGGATTATATAATGACGTAAATCAATATAATATGGCTGAATACGGCAAGGATCCTGAGAAGTTTGAGGAAGGCGAGGACCCTTTTAGCGGCGGAGACAATGGTCCTGGTTCTAACGGCCCTGGTGATGGCGGTAACAATAAGAAAAATGGTGGCGGTAAGAACAATAACCACAAAAATAGCTTTGCAGGACTATTGCTCACACTTGCCATAGCGCTTTTAATGACCGCCTTAGTGGCCTTAGTTGCCCAGCAGTATCAAAAGGGTGATATGAAGCAGGTTAAGTATTCAGAGTTCTTAAAGATGCTTGATGAGGATAAGGTTGAGAGTGTTACTCTATCATCTTCTAGGTTAACTATTTACCCTAAGGAGGAGAAGGGGCAGCTTAACAAGATTACTTATTACACAATCTTCCCGCCAGATTACGATATCGTTGAGAGATTAAAAGAGGCTGATGTCGAGTTTGAGCAGCTTCAGGAGAGCAACTGGGGAGAAATCCTTATCTACGTTATTCCGTTTATACTTTTTTGGGCTTTCCTTATCTTTATGATGAGAAATGTCTCTAAGGGCGGCGGAATAATGAATGTCGGCAAGTCCAATGCCAAGCTCTATGTAGAGAAAAAGACAGGCGTAACATTTGCTGATGTTGCAGGTCAGGAAGAAGCTAAGGAGTCTCTAACTGAGATGGTTGATTTTCTTCACAACCCAGATAAATACGTTAAGATTGGTGCTAAGCTTCCTAAGGGTGCCTTGCTTGTGGGGCCTCCGGGAACAGGTAAAACCTTGCTTGCCAAAGCGGTTGCAGGTGAGGCCAACGTACCATTCTTCAGCCTTTCAGGCTCGTCCTTTGTGGAAATGTATGTCGGTGTCGGAGCGAGCAGAGTTCGTGACTTGTTTAAGCAGGCGGAGAGTATGGCGCCTTGTATCATTTTCATAGATGAGATTGACGCTATAGGTAAGAGTAGAGCTAGCGACAGAGCTGGCGGCGGCAATGACGAGAGAGAGCAGACCTTAAACCAGCTTCTAGCTGAGATGGATGGATTTGACTCGTCTAAGGGTCTTGTTATATTAGCGGCTACAAACAGGCCAGAGGTGCTTGATAAGGCTTTACTTCGCCCAGGCCGTTTTGACAGGCGTGTAATAGTTGAAAAGCCTGATATGAAGGGCAGAATTGACACCCTAAAGGTTCACTCTAAGGGTGTTAAGATGGACGAGACAGTTGACTTTAATGAGATTGCGCTAGCTACCGCTGGTGCGGTTGGATCTGACCTTGCCAACATGGTAAATGAAGCTGCCTTAAATGCTGTTAAGCAGGGCAGGGAGTTTGTAAGTCAGAAGGATATGTTTGAGGCTGTTGAGCTTGTAATCGCAGGTAAGGAGAAGAAGGACAGAATCCTTGGCAAGAGGGAGAAGTCAATAGTTGCCCACCACGAGGTAGGGCACGCCTTAATTATGGCCTTACAAAAGGATGCGGAGCCGGTTCAAAAGATCACAATCGTTCCTAGAACAATGGGCTCTTTAGGATATGTAATGCAGTTTCCTGAAGAGGAGAAGTATATGCAGACTGAGGCTGAGATGAGGGCGGAGTTAGTCTCTCTCTTAGGCGGACGCGCTGCAGAGCAGATTAAGTTTGACACCGTTACAACAGGTGCGTCAAATGATATCGAGAAGGCGACTTCATTAGCACGTTCTATGATTACAATGTATGGAATGTCAGACAAGTTTGGCCTGGTTAATCTTGAATCAGTTGAGAACCGCTATTTAGACGGAAGGAGAGTCCTTAACTGCTCAGACAAGACTGCTGCTAAGATTGATGCTGAGGTTATGAAGATGCTTGATAAGGCCTATAAGCAAGCCCTCAAAATGCTTAAGGAGCACGAGAAATCTTTAGACGCAATCGCTGATTTTCTTATCAGAGAAGAGACAATTACAGGCAAGCAGTTTATGGAAATATTCCACGAGGTTGAAGCGTCAGGAGAGTGATTGCCTTGTTTAATATCGAGGAAGAACTAAAGAAGCTTCCGGACAAACCCGGAGTATATATAATGCACAATGCCAAGGACGAGATTATCTACGTCGGCAAGGCAATCGTGCTAAAAAACAGAGTAAGACAATATTTTCAAAGTTCAAGGAACCATACGGCCAAGATTCGTCGTATGGTTTCTCAGGTTGAATACTTTGAGTACATAGTAACGGACTCGGAGCGCGAGGCTTTAGTCTTAGAGTGCAACCTAATCAAGGAGCACCGTCCAAAGTAC
This sequence comes from Lachnospiraceae bacterium, assembly GCA_024685635.1. Classification (GTDB taxonomy): domain Bacteria; phylum Bacillota; class Clostridia; order Lachnospirales; family Lachnospiraceae; genus NC2004. The sequence goes on along the minus strand of JAIKVP010000276.1, from coordinate 11,043 downwards.
AACACCATGCTAAAGGACGACAAGTCCTATCCCTATATCAAGGTCACAGTTGATGAGGACTATCCAAGAGTCCTTTTCTCGCGTCTTATGAAACGCGACAAGGCCAAGTATTTTGGTCCTTATACGAGCGCCAATGCAGTAAAGGACGTAATAGACCTTATCCACAAAATATTCCTAATTAGGCATTGTAATAAGAATCTAGACAAGGTTAAGGACAGTGACAGAGTCTGTCTATACTACCACATCGGCCAGTGCTCAGGCCCTTGTAAGGGCATGATTTCAAAAGAAGATTATAGGGCCAATGTTAACGAGGTCTTATCGTTCTTAAATGGCGACTACTCCCGTGTTATTAGCATTTTAACCGAGAAGATGAATAAGGCGTCTGCCGATTTAGATTTTGAAAATGCAGCCAATTACCGCGACTTAATCGAGAGCGTTAAGAAGCTTGAAGAGAAGCAGAAGGTTAACTCTGTTGACGGCGATGACAGGGATGTTATAGCATTTGCAAGAGAGGGTAAGGAGACTGTGGTTGCCATATTCTTTGTGAGGGATGGCAAGGTTTTAGGAAGAGAGCATTTCCACATGAAAAATGTTGAGGACGAGGCGGATTCGGCTGTTATTACTGCATTTGTAAAACAGTTTTATTCTGGCACGCCCTATCTTCCAAAGGAGATTATGTGTGAGCTTCCGATTGAGGAAGAGGAGGAGATTAGAGACTGGCTCTCTGATAAGAGGGGCAACAAGGTGACATTTAGATACCCTCAAAGAGGCGAAAAGCACAAGCTAGTTGAGCTTGCTAAGAGAAATGCAGAGGTCGTAATAACTGCTGATATGGACAAGATAAAGAGAGAGGAAGCAAGGACTATAGGGGCTTTAAGGGAGCTTGAAGAGCTTATTGGACTTAAAGGTCTAAAGAGGCTTGAGGCTTATGACATCTCTCATATTAGCGGTACTGAGACTGTGGCTTCTATGGTTGTCACAGAAAATGGTAAAGCCAAAAAGAGCGACTACAGGCGCTTTAGGCTTACGACTGTTAAAGGGCCTGATGATTATAAGAGTATGGAAGAGGTTTTAACAAGGCGCTTTAAGCATGGAATGGAGGAGAAAAACAGAAGAGATGACGGGCATCTTTCGGGCTTTTCGGTTTTCCCTGATGTTCTCATGATGGATGGTGGTAAGGGACAGGTAAATGTTGCCCTAAGAGTGCTTGATGAGTTGGGACTCGATATTCCGGTTTGTGGCATGGTAAAGGATGATCACCACAGGACCAGGGGCCTATATTTTAACAACGAGGAGATTGATTTTCCTAATAATTCTGAGGCCTTTAATATGATTACCAGGATGCAGGATGAGGCGCATAGATTCGCTATTGAATACCACCGCTCGTTAAGGTCTAAGGAGCAGGTACACTCGGTTTTAGATGATATTAAGGGTGTTGGACCTAAGAAGAGAAAGGCTTTGATGCAGCATTTTCAGGACATTGATAAGATAAGAGAGGCGCCAGTTGAGGAGCTTAAAAAAGTGCCTGGGATTACTGAAAGTTTGGCGCTAGAGATTTATAATTTTTTTAGCTAGGTATAGTGGCAATAATCACCAAATATAATCAGTTTATACTGCTTATTTATCTTTTCAAATGCTGGTATTTAGGATATAATTAATTATAATATTTTTTTAATGGAGGTAGGCTATATGGGTGTTTCGGTCACAGATTTGATTGAACGTTTAGGATTGACTAATCATACTCCAGATATTGATACGGATAAGATTATGGTTGAGACTGCGGATATTAATCGTACTGCATTGCAGCTTACGGGATTTTTTGAACACTTTGAGTCAGGACGTGTTCAGGTTATAGGTTTTGTTGAGTATACCTATATGCAGAGACAGAGTGATGAGAAGAAGCTTCATGACATAGTTGACACGCTTATGAGTCACAAGTTTCCTTGTATCATTTTCTGTAGGGACTTAGAGCCACTTAGTGAGTTTTATGATGCAGCCGAGAAGTATGGTGTGCCATTACTTACTACTAAGAGAGCTACATCAGAGTTCTCAGCAGAGATTATCAGATGGTTAAATGTAGAGCTTGCGCCAATGATTTCTATCCACGGCGTTTTGGTAGATGTTTACGGTGAGGGTGTCTTAATTACAGGTGAGAGTGGAATTGGTAAGAGTGAGGCAGCGCTAGAGTTAATCAAGCGTGGACATCGTTTGGTTTCTGATGACGTGGTTGAAATCAGACGTGTCAGTGAGGTTACGCTTATAGGTTCATCTCCTGATATTACAAGGCATTTTATTGAGCTTAGAGGTATTGGAATTATCGATGTTAAGACACTCTTTGGTGTCGAGCATGTTAAGGAGACGCAGAGCATTGATCTTGTTATCAAGCTTGCAGACTGGAATAGAGAGACGGAGTATGACAGGTTTGGACTTGAGGAAGAGTATGAAGAGATACTTGGCAATAAGGTAGTATGTCACTCAATTCCTATAAGACCAGGACGTAACTTAGCTGTTATTGTTGAGTCGGCAGCGGTTAACCACCGTCAAAAGAAGATGGGATATAACGCAGCTCAAGAGCTCTATAACAGAGTTACTGGTAATATTCGTGCTAAGGAAGAAGAGAGAGCTAAGTCGTCTAACGAGGAGACCAGGGCAGAATATTTAGAGGGCATTAAATAGTTTAAATCAATAAAACTTAAGGAGGAAGTTAACAATGGAGGCACAGTACGTATTTGGAGTAGATTTAGGAGGAACCACAGTTAAGTTAGGTCTCTTTGATGTAAGTGGAAGAGTATTAGAAAAGTGGGAGATTCCTACAGTTAAGGACAACGAGGGAAGCCAGATATTACCTGATATTGCAGATACGATCAAGGCTAAGATGAAAGATAAGAACATCCAGCCTGAGGAGATAGTTGGAGTTGGTATGGGAGTTCCTGGGCCAGTTAAAGAGGATGGCACAGTTATAAAGTGTGCTAACTTAGGCTGGGGCGTATTTAACGTAGCGGGAACCTTAAGCGAGTTAGTAGGCTTAAGAGTTAAAGTTGCTAACGATGCCAATGTAGCCGCATTAGGAGAAATGTGGCAGGGCGGCGCTAAAGGCCATGATGATGTTGTAATGGTAACCTTAGGAACCGGAGTTGGCGGTGGAATCATCATCAACGGCAAGGTTGTTGCAGGTAACCACGGAGCAGGCGGAGAAATCGGCCATATGAAGGTTAATGATGAGGAACTAGATGTCTGCGGATGCGGTAAGACAGGCTGCTTAGAGCAGTATTCATCAGCAACAGGAATCGTTCGTATAGCAAGAAAGGTTCTTGGCACCAAGACCAATCCGAGCCGTTTAAGAGAGTTAGAGGAGCTTACAAGCAAGGCTATATTTGACTTAGCCAAAGACGGAGACGAGCTTGCTGTAGAGTGCGTTAACATTTTAGGTAAGTACTTAGGTCGCGCATTAGCCAATGTTGCCTGTGTTGCAGATCCAGAAGTATTTGTAATCGGTGGCGGAGTGAGTAGAGCAGGTCAGATTCTTCTTGACTCTATCCAGAAATACTATGTAAGAGACGTATTCCACGCATGTAAGACAGCAGAGTTCTCGCTAGCAACTTTAGGAAATGACGCTGGAATATATGGAAGTGCTAAGTTGATTTTAGACTGATTTGAATTAAGAATAACGCCGGAATGCTAGTAGTTTAGCCTGTTTTAGGGAGTTTGAATTACTAGCGTTTCGGAGTTTTTTTGTGCTTAAACTGTAATAAATAATTAAGGGATATTTTGTTATTAAGAGTAAATAAAGTAAGCTATTAAGAGTTACTATAACAATACAAATTATAGATTATAAAAAGGGCAAGAAAATGAACAACAAAGAACAATTAGGAAGCCGATTAGGCTTCATTTTATTAAGCGCAGGCTGCGCAATAGGATTGGGAAATGTATGGAAATTCCCATATATCACAGGCCAAAATGGTGGAGGAGTATTCTTAATTCTCTACATCATCATGCTTGTTTTATTTGGTATTCCAATTCTTACAATGGAGTTTTCAATCGGGCGTGCAAGCCAGAGAGCACCAGTAAAAATGTATGACGACCTTGAGCCAAAGGGCAGCAAATGGCATCTACATGGAGTATTCTGTATGATAGGCTGCATAATATTGATGATGTACTACGGAGTGGTGGCAGGCTGGATAATCCGCTACTTTATCAAATTTCTAGCAGGAGATTTTGTAAGTGCTTCAACTAAAGAAATTACGGCAGAATTTGGCACGATGCTAGCCTCTCCGGCAATTAACGTAGGCTATATGTTAATAGTAGTTTTAATAGGCTTTAGCGTCTGCGCAATAGGCATCCAAAAAGGCCTAGAGCGAATCACCAAATACATGATGTTAGCCCTGTTAGCGATTATGGTTATCCTAGCTGTCAATTCATTTTTTATGGAAGGAGGCAAAGAAGGCCTTAAATTCTTCCTGCTTCCTGACTGGAAGAGAACCAGTGAAATAGGCTTTGCAAATGTATTAATAGACGCACTAAATCAGGCATTTTTTACCTTAAGTATAGGTATGGGAAGTATGGCGGTATTAGGAAGCTATATGAACAAGGAGAGAAGTCTCTTTGGTGAGTCGATAACAATAGCAGCCTTAGACACTTTTGTCGCAGTAACCGCAGGACTTATCATGTTCCCGGCCTGCTTTGCCTACGGAATAGACGTAGACTCAGGCCCAAACCTGCTTTTTATAACAATGCCAAATGTATTTGCCAATATGGGTCTAGGCAGACTCTGGGGAAGCTTATTCTTCATGTTTATGAGCTTCGCCGCCCTATCGACATCATTTGCCGTATATGAAAATGTATTAGCCAATTTTATAGAAGTGACAGGAATGAAGAGGAGAATGGCCTGCTTGGTATGTGGAATAGGAATGTTCATCCTATCAATCCCATGCGCCTTAGGCTTTAACGTTTGGTCAGACTTTAAACCCTTCGGAGAAAATACAGGAATTCTAGACCTAGAAGACTTCGCCGTATCAAACATAATACTCCCCCTAGGTGCAATAATTTTCGCCCTATTCTGCACCCTGCGCTACGGCTGGGGCTGGAAAAACTTCCTAACCGAAGCCAACTCAGGCACCGGTCTCAAGTTCCCATCCTTCCTAAAACCCTACTGCACCTTCTTCCTCCCCCTAATCCTAATCATAATCTTTATAACCGGCCTAATAACAGTCTTCTAACCCCTTAGGGGGCCCCCGCCACCCTGAGGGGGAGGAACACCCCAACCCCTCCCCGGTGGCCCCGCCACCCTGAGGGGTGAGATTAAACTCAAATTGTAGTAGCATAAAAAGTACGAAATAAGGTGTGTGTTTTTTCGACTAAAAAAACGGAGAAAAAACACACACCTTATTTCGCCCCAAATCACCCCAAACCCCATCCCCGGTGGCCCCGCCACCCCGAGGGGTGAGATTAAACTCAAATTGTAGTAGCATAAAAAAGGCCGAAATAAGGTGTGTGTTTTTTCGACTAAAAAAACGGAGAAAAAACACACACCTTATTTCGGCCCGACCATCCTACAACTCCCTAATCTCCCCCGCCGCATACTTCTTCACTGCCGCCTTAGCCCCTCCATCAAACGCAACAATCTTAAACCCCGCACTTTTAAGCTCACTCATAGCCTTCCCCCCAAAATTCTTAGAAATAATAGTATCCACACGAATCCTTCTCATCTGCTCAATAACATCCTTAACATCCCTAGAATAAAGCGACAAAATCTGCATCCTAACAACCTTATCCTCATCAATCGCATATATCCAAAAAGCATCACCCTGCTCAAAATTCGTAACAGACCTGCCATCATAAGTAACAGCCACAATCTCGGTGGCATATACAGTTTTAATTCTATCTAAAATACCCATAAAATCACCTTATTTGTATAAAAAAAAGCCCAATAACTTAAGCTATAAAACCCCTAATATATTTAACCTTATTTTTTCTTAGAAAACAATCCCTTTTTCTCATACTCCTTAGAACTAATCCCAAGATAATCATATCCAAGCTCATCAATAGCAGCCTTAACCTCATCCTCGTTAAGCTCTGCCTCACTTATAATAACAGCCTGTTTTTTCTTGTGATCAGCACTAACCTTTTTAATATCAAACTTCTTTCTAAAAGTCTCATTGACATGTGTCTCGCACATATTGCACATCATACCCTCAATAGATACTGTAGTCTCAATCATTTTTCTTATCCTCCTTAGGTCTTTTGACGGTAACAATAATTTCAGTATCAGCAGAGCATCCAGTACATGAACCTCCACAAGAAGAATTAGAGGAACAGCCTGAGTCCCCGCCCTTGCCGTTACCAAGCAATTCCTTTAAGCATAAACCAACAACAAGTAATACGCCGATAACAACAATCACGTAGCCCATAACTGTTCCTCCATTTCAATAAGTCTATATTATAATATACACCCTTTATTTATCGGAAGCAACATCTGTAAGGTTGTGAATCTCTTTAGACTGTACATATCCCTTTCTGAAAAGGAGATAGATAAGTCCAACGAGTAAAACTATAGCAAATACTGTTCCTACTCCAAAGCTTAATGTTCCAGAGATTAGTCCTCCAAGCTGATATACGATAAGTGCCAAAACATAAGCCCACAAGGTCATATATCCGATAGCAGCCCAGGTCCATTTAGCATTATTCATCTCACGCTTAATAGCACCAATAGCCGCAAAACAAGGAGCACAAAGAAGGTTAAATATCATAAATGCAAATGCTGCAATTGGAGTATAGTCATCTGCAACTCTTTCCCAGATACCTTCACCCTTTTCTCCTAACTCTTCACCAGCAGTCTCTTCGTCGTAGTTATAAAGCACACCGAATGTACCAATAACCTCTTCTTTAGCAACAAGACCTGTAACAGTAGCAACGGTAGGCTTCCAAGAGCCAAAACCTAGTGGCTTAAATAAGAATGATGCGCCGTTACCTACCTTAGCTAAGAGTGAGGCATCCATTGCATTTACGTCCTCAGCAGGAACGTCCATTGACTCGGAAATGTCGTTGATTACAGACTCTGTAACAATTGACTCATCTGCAAACATATCATCAACCATACCGAACTTGCCATTTACAACTCCGTACGCAGAGAAGAACCAAATGATAATAGAAGCAATAACGATGACTGAGCTTGCTCTCTTGATGAAAGACCAGCCACGTTCCCATGTTGCACTAAGTACGTTACGTACAGAAGGTACATGGTAAGAAGGAAGCTCCATTACGAAAGGAGCTGGCTCTCCAGCAAATGCTTTGAACTTCTTTAAAATAATTCCTGAAAGAATAATTGAGAAGATTCCGATAAAGAATGCTGAAGTTGAAACCCATTCAGAATTGTCAAACAATGCACCAGCAACTAAACCGATAATAGGAAGCTTAGCACCACAAGGAATAAATGTTGTGGTCATAATAGTCATCTTACGGTCTCTTTCATTTTCAATAGTTCTTGATGCCATGATACCAGGAACACCACAACCTGTAGCAACAAGTACAGGGATAAATGACTTACCTGACAAACCAAACTGGCGGAAAATTCTATCCATAACGAAAGCGATACGAGCCATATATCCAACATCCTCTAAGATAGAAAGGAAAAGGAATAATACAAGCATCTGAGGAACGAAACCGATAACAGCTCCGAAACCAGCTACGATACCATCCTGAATAAGGCCGTAAAGCCATGATCCTTCAGCAACATTACAAGCTGAAAGAATCTTGTCAAATAGGTTAGGAACCCACTCGCCAAAGATTACATCATTAGTGAAATCAGTGCCCATTGTACCGATTGATATTGGCCAGCCGCCCATTGCGACTGCGTAGATTAAGAACATAATCACTGCAAATATTGGAAGACCTAAGATACGATTGGTCACGATCTTATCAATCCTATCTGATGCGGTCATATTGTCTTTAGAAGTTTTTTTCTTAACAGCGTTCTTTGTAATGTTAGCGATTGAGTTATATCTCTCATTAGTGATGATGCTTTCTGAATCATCATCTAATGACTCCTCAATCTGCTCTATAACACTTTCAATTGACTTATTTGTGTCATTTGAAAGTGAGAGATTAGAGACAACCTTCTCATCTCTCTCAAACATTTTAATTGAATACCAGCGACTTAAATTGTCATCGATTTTGCCTTTTAGAATGTCTGAAATGCTAGTGATTGCTGATTCTACCTCATCAGAGAAGCTAACAGCCTTAACTTTATTTTTAGAGTTAGCAGCATCAATAGCGGCATTGCTTACCTCATCGATACCATCTTTTTTTAGTGCGCTTAGTTCATATACAGGACAGCCTAGTTCCTCAGAAAGCTTCTTTATATTAACTGTGTCACCATTCTTTTTTACCAAGTCTGTCATATTGATTGCAACAACAACAGGGATATTTAGCTCTAAAAGCTGTGTAGTTAGATATAAGTTACGCTCAATATTAGTACCATCAACAATATTAAGAATTGCGTCTGGTCTCTCTTGAACCAAATAGTTACGTGCAACAACCTCTTCAAGAGTATATGGTGATAGTGAATAAATACCAGGCAAATCCTGAAGTACCACATCCTTATGCTCTTTTAATTTACCCTCTTTTTTCTCGACAGTAACACCAGGCCAGTTACCCACGTACTGATTTGCACCGGTTAAAGCGTTAAACAGTGTAGTTTTACCACTGTTAGGATTACCGGCTAATGCAATTTTGATTGCCATAATAGTTTTTCTCCTTTCAAGTATTAATTACTGCTTTTCTACAGTAATCATCTCTGCGTCAGCCTTACGAATTGATAGTTCATATCCGCGAACATTTAGTTCAAATGGATCTCCTAAAGGTGCCACCTTGCGGATATAAATCTCTACTCCTTTTGTGATACCCATATCCATGATTCTACGTTTTACCGGGCCTTCACCGTTGACTTTGATAACCTTGACAGTGTCACCTACCTTGGCTTCCTTAAGCGTCATATATCTTACCTCCTTACTGTTTAATTATAAATATATAAAGCCTCAATTATAGAAGCAATTTATACCATAATTTTGTTGGCCATCTCCCTGCTGATAGCCACTCTAGAGTCTTTGACCTTAACAATCAAGTCTTCTCCTGACTTGCTTGTGATTGTAATCATACTTCCAACATGAAATCCCAAGTCTTCAAGGTGCTGCTTTGCCTTAGATGTCCCCTTAATCCTCTTAACCTCGTACTCCGTATTAACGTCTGCAAATGTTATAGGCATACCAATTCGCCTCCTCTTTTTTAGATTTCAGTTTAAATGCTTTATCTATTATTTGTCTTACTTATCTTCTATTTGACACATTTATCTCTGATTTGATATATTTATCATATGTTAGATAAATCTAACTATCTTCCGACTTTACATTTTATGAGATTTATGTCTTGTTGTCAATAATTTCAAGCAATAAAATGTGATTTTAATTATTAGCATTGTTGTATTTTAGAGACAAATGCTATATACTACGCGTATCGAGGTGATATTGATGGAACATTATAATGTGACAGGCATGTCGTGTGCTGCCTGTTCGGCAAGAGTAGAAAAGGTTGTATCAAAGGTTGACGGGGTAAATAGTGTTTCAGTAAGTCTGCTCACCAACTCTATGACGGTTGACGGTGAGGTAGCCTCTGAGGATATTATAAAAGCAGTTAAAGGCGCTGGCTTTGGAGCCTCTAAAAAAGGCGAAGAGCAAAGTGAAGCTCCCTCAAATGCTGACGACATCAAGAAGATAAGAAACCGCCTAATCGCATCAGTTATTCTTATACTTCCTCTTTTATACGTCTCAATGGGCCATATGCTTTTTGATTTTAAGCTCCCTCCTTTCTTAGAGGGCAATCATATGGCAGTCGGTTTATACGAATTATTATTTACTATTATAATAATGATAATTAACCAAAAGTTTTTTATAAATGGATTTAAGGGCATAATAAATAGAGCCCCTAATATGGATACCTTAGTTGCACTTGGCTCAACTGCTTCATTTGTCTGGAGTGTCTATGAGCTCTTTGTTATGAGTTCGGGATACGTAAATAACGACATGTTAAAAGTAGAAAATGCTATGAAAGGCTTCTATTTTGAGGCAGCGGCTATGATTCTTACCCTCATAACAGTGGGCAAGTTTCTAGAAGCAATCTCAAAAGGAAGAACAACTGACGCCATTAAGAGTCTTATTAACCTTGCGCCTAAGACAGCGGTCGTTATTAGAAATGGCGAGGAGAAGAAGGTTGATGTCAAGTTTGTAAAGGTTAAGGATATATTTATAGTAAGGCCAGGTGAGGCAATCCCTGTTGACGGCGTGGTCGTTGAGGGCGAGAGTGCGGTTGATGAGTCCGCCTTAACGGGTGAGAGTATTCCAGTTGATAAGTTAGTAGGAGATACTGTATCTTCTGGAACCATCAATCAGTCAGGCTTCATAAAATGCGAGGCCCTAAGAGTAGGAGAGGATACCTCTCTTTCTAAGATAGTAAAAATGGTTACTGATGCCGCAGCGAGCAAGGCTCCAATAGCAAGCGTTGCAGACAAGGTTTCAGGAATATTTGTACCTACGGTTATTATAATCGCAATAATTACAACTATTATCTGGCTACTAGTAGGCGCAGAGCCTGCTAAGGCCTTAGAGAGAGGAATTGCAGTTTTGGTAATCAGCTGCCCTTGTGCACTTGGCCTTGCAACCCCTGTTGCCATTATGGTTGGCAATGGTGTTGGCGCTAAAAATGGCATACTATTTAAGACTTCAGAGGCATTGGAGCTTGCCGGCAAGGTAGCTAGCATTTGCCTTGATAAGACTGGGACCATAACCAAAGGCGAGCCAGAGCTAACCGACATAGTTGCACTAGCTGATTTAAGCGAGACTGAGTTTTTGTCACTAGCAGCATCTGTTGAGTCCTTAAGCGAACACCCACTAGCTAAGGCGGTAGTAAACCATGCCAAGAATGAAAATGCTAATATAAAAGAAGTAACTGACTTTATCTCATCTGCAGGCAACGGCCTAAAAGCTAAGATTGACG
>JAIKVP010000209.1 GCA_024685635.1 Lachnospiraceae bacterium | reverse complement strand
GAATTAGGATATCTTTCAACAATTAAGTGGTTTAAGCATTCCTATATTGATTTCTTGAGATTGTGGCACCCTTTGTATGAGGATTTTACCATAACTAACGAGGGTGATTCTGGTCTCTCTATTGAGACTAAGGGAACCTGGCTAAACACCTCTATGTATGAGATTCCAACTCTTGCGATAGTAAATGAAGTCTATTTTAGAATGCAGTATGACTATGATGCCTTGTTTGACAGCTTTAGAAGAAGGCTTGAGGAGAAGATTGGCTGGCTTAAGACTGGCAAGTATTATCTCTCAGCCTTTAGTGAGTTTGGGCTTAGAAGGCGTTTATCTGCTGAGGCTCAAGAGCTTGCAGTTAAGAGACTTTCTGAAGAGAGTTATCCAAGCTCTAAGGATGACAATGGCAATGCCTTATTTAGCAAGTTTGTCGGAAGCTCCAATGTTTATCTGGCGATGAAATATAATGTTAAGCCAGTCGGAACAATGGCTCATGAGTGGATTATGTGCGTGGGACAGGGCAATCACAAGCATAATCCGTCTTATTCTAACTGGTATGCACTTGACGCCTGGGTTAAGGAGTACAGTGTGCTTAACGGAACTGCCCTAACTGACACGATTACAACTGATTGTTTCTTAAGAGATTTTAAGCTTACCTATGCAACCTTATTTAGCGGTGTGCGCCACGATAGTGGAGATCCTGTTGAATGGGGCGAGAAGATTCTTAAGCACTATAAAGAACTTGATATTGATGGAACTGAAAAGACCTTGCTCTTTAGTGATAATCTTAACTTTGAAAGAGCAGATTCGCTTTATCGCCATTTTAATGGACGAGCTAAGGTGGCCTTTGGAATAGGAACCTATTTGGCAAATGATACAGATGAGAGTGCACTTAACATAGTTATGAAGACGACCTACTGTAACGGAATGGATGTCGCTAAGATATCTGATACACCGGGTAAGGGAATGTGCAAGAATCCAGACTATGTGCTCTATCTTAATAGAAGTATTGAGTGGAGAATGAGCCACTAATTTAGACACTAAAAAGTCATATTTTTAACTACCCCATTTAGTATTTAATATGCTATAATATCTTAAATGAGATGCATGTTCACATATTAAGTGGGGTGTTTTTATGGGTAAGCTTAAGGAATTTATTGACAGTAAGGAAGACTTAAAAGATAGAGTATACTATATAACACTTGGCGTCGCATGCGTTTGTATGGTGGTTTCTTTAATAGCAGACTATTTTCAGGGCTTTGACATCAGAGTTCTTATGACTTTGTTAGTTAGCTTTGTGATCATGCTGTTATTATTTGTTTTGAGTGTCAGATACGGTATAGAGAGAATCGGTAGACGTCTTTTAGTATATCTTTTTAATGTTATCATTTTCCCCGAATTGTTTTTATATAGTGGTGGTGTCACTTGCGGAATGGTCTTGGTATTCATTCTGTCATATGTGATATTAGGTATATTGCTTGATGGCAAATCAAGGATCATAGCCTATATCGTAAGCATTTTAGTTACGGAATATGTTATTTACTACTCTTATTCTAATGAGTCATATATCAACAAGCTAGGATATAAGGAGTCAGTTTCTGATTTTGCCGTGACCTTAGTAATAATAAGCCTTACTGTGATATATATTATTGCAGGTATTCTTAAGGCATATGATGAGGAGAAAAAGAGAACTGACGAGCTTAATGACAAGCTTAGAGAGCTATCTGTTAAGGATGAATTATCTGGTCTATATAACAGAAGAGAGCTCTTTAGAAGGTTAGATACAATATACGAGTGTAAGCTTGGAACCAAGGTGCCTTCTTCTAAGCAGGGCTGCTATATTGCTATGTTTGACATTGACAATTTTAAGGCGCTAAACGACACGTACGGCCATCAATTTGGAGATGAAGTCTTAGCATCTGTTGCACGTGTCTTAAGAGATAATGCAGTTGAAGCTGACGGTGAGCTTGCTGCTAGATATGGCGGTGAAGAGTTTGTCAGTGTCCTTCGTGCTAAGGACAAGGCTCACGCTAAAGAGAGGGTTGAGAGGATTAGGATAGAGATTGAAAAGATGAGATGGGAAGAGGAGCCTGAACTCGTTGTTACGGTTAGCGGTGGATTGGCAAGCTGTGAGATGTATGATGAATTAAAGATTGCTATGCACGACGTAGATGAGCTTTTATATAAGGCCAAGCATGAGGGTAAGAATCAGATTCAGGATTGAAGCTTATTTTTATGAAATAATTTTAATATATAGCTTAAGCTTAAGCGAGGATAGTTTATTATGAGTAAATTAGGAAGTTTACTTGCAGCTATGTTAAAGGTTGGCTGCATCGGCTTCGGTGGAGGTAACGC
>JAIKVP010000178.1 GCA_024685635.1 Lachnospiraceae bacterium | reverse complement strand
TATCAGAGATATGTTGGCAACTGGGGTGGTGAGTCGACTGCGTTTAAGTTTGAGGCGATTAAGGACGGTGAGGTTGTTAAGACTGTTGTTAAGTCAACGATGACCAGTATTCATCTTGAGGCGGATATAGACCACACAGAGCTTAAGGAGAGTGATACATACGACGTTGCAGCTATTAGAATCAAGGTCTTAGACAACAATGGCAATATTGCTACATATTATAACCAGCCTGTAAGCGTTAAGGTTAAAGGCCCAGCTGAGATTATCGGCCCTAAGTTTGCCTATATCGGTGGCGGTATGGGTGGCACTTATATAAAGACCACTGGTGAGGCAGGAGAAATCAGCATCAAAATCAGCATGATAGACGGCATAAAGTCAGAAATTAAGCTGAAAGCAAATGTTAGCGTTTAATCTTATTCTTTCTAATATAATTCTTGATTATTTTTATGTTTTACACTACAATATACTAGGTATGTTTGTCTACAAATTTTACTAGCTAATGGAGGTTTATTAACATGAAGAAGCTTATGGAAGAGTTTAAGGCATTTGCCTTAAAGGGAAACGTAATGGATATGGCAGTAGGTGTTATCATCGGAGCTGCTTTTGGTAACATTATCACTGCATTTACTGAGAATATTATCAATCCTTTGATTGGATGTATTGGTAATCCTGAGGTGACAGGCTTTGTTATTCCTTTGATTAAAGGTCAGGAGTTAAATCTTGGCGCATTACTTACTGCAGTTATCAACTTTCTTATTATGGCTTGTGCTATCTTTATGATGGTTAAGGCTGTTAACAAGATTACAAGCATTGGCAAGAAGGAAGAGGTTGTTGAGGAGACAGAGAAAGAGTGCCCTTACTGCTTATCTAAGATTCCTATCAAGGCAGTAAGATGTCCACACTGTACATCAGAGTTAAAGTAATACAATAAAATAAATAAGATAAGAAAGCAGGATTATTATGGGCGGATTTTTCGGCGTTGCCAGTAAAGAAAATTGCGTATTTGATTTGTTTTTCGGTATTGACTACCATTCACACCTAGGAACGAGACGTGGAGGAATGGCAGTATTTGATAAGGATAAGGGATTTGACAGGGCTATTCACAATATAGAGAATTCTCCTTTTAGAACTAAGTTTGACAAGGACGTTAAGGAGATGGAGGGCTGCTATGGTATCGGATGTATATCTGATTATGAGCCACAGCCTTTGATAGTAAGGTCTCACCATGGAACCTTTGCTATTACAACTGTTAGCAAGATTAACAATAGCGATGAGATAGTTGAGAAGCTGTTTGACAACGGTAACTCGCATTTTCTTGAGATGAGTGGTGGAGATATTAACGCCACCGAGCTTGTCGCTGCTATCATAAATCAGAAGCAGAACCTGATTGAAGGGATTAAGTATGCCTTAGAGATGGTAGATGGTTCGCTTTCTCTTATGCTTATGACGCCTAAGGGTATATATGTGGCGAGAGATAAGTACGGAAGAACGCCTGTGTCTATCGGAAAGAGTGCTAGTGGATACTGTGCAAGCTTTGAAGATTTTGCCTATATGAAGTTAGATTATGAGAAGCTTAAGGAGCTAGGCCCTGGTGAGATAGGTATTATGGATGAGGATTCATATAAGACCTTAGTAGAGCCGGGTGATGAGATGAGAATATGTACCTTCTTGTGGGTATATTATGGCTATCCATCAAGCTCTTATGAGGGCATTAGCGTTGAGAAGATGAGATATAACTGTGGCGCATGCCTTGCTAAGAGAGATAATGTTAAGCCTGATATTGTTGCGGGTGTTCCGGATTCAGGTACAGCTCATGCGGTTGGTTATTCTAACGAGTCGGGCGTACCATTTTCAAGGCCGTTTATTAAGTATACTCCAACCTGGCCTAGATCATTTATGCCTACTATTCAGAATAAGCGTAATTTGATTGCCAAGATGAAGCTTATCGCTGTTCATGACTTAATCAAGGACAAGAGTATGCTTTTGATAGATGATTCTATTGTTCGTGGAACCCAGATGCGAGAGACTGTTGAGTTCCTATATGAGAACGGTGCTAAGGAGGTTCACATAAGACCTGCCTGCCCACCACTTGTTTACGCATGTAAATATCTTAATTTCTCAAGATCACAGTCTGAGATGGATTTGATCACAAGACGTGTGATTGCAGACTTAGAGGGGACTAAGGATGTATCAGATGAAGTTTTAGCAGAGTATGCGGACCCTGATTCAGCTAAGTATGAGAAGATGGTTGAGGAGATTAGAAAAGAGCTTCACTTCACAAGTCTTAGATTCAACAGGCTTGATGATATGATTGAGGCTACTGGCCTTCCGAAAGAAAAACTTTGTACTTATTGTTGGGATGGTAGAGAATAGGAGATTATATGAAATGCTTTAGGAGAGTATTAGCATTTGCACTAACATTTGTGCTCTGCTTTAGTATAGCTGGATGTGGCAAGAAGCCTGCATCAAGCACGAGTAGCAATCTTGCTGATGTGACTGAGCTTGAGAAAGTGCCAGATCAGACGACAGAAGCTACAGAAGAAATAACAGAGGCTACAACTGAGATTGCGGCGCCTATTAGCGTTCAGGTTGAGAAACACTATTATACTACATGGGATGACGCTTATGCCAAATGTTATCTTGAGTCAGAGCTTCAATATCCTTATATCAAGGAGGATGTTTGCCCAGAACTTAAAGAAGCAGTTAATGCTGAGCATGATAAGGAATTGGCCAATGATCAAAAGACTAATGAAGGTTTAATTAAGTCTAGTAAAGAGGAGAATTCTGACACGCCTTATGCTAACAGCAACACCATTAGTGTTAAGAGGGCTGATAGCAATGTATTTAGCTATGTGAGCTCGTTCTATTCTAATATGGGCGGTGTTCATGGTATGAATGGACAGACCTGTTTTAACTATGACGCCAGGACAGGCGAGAGAATTGTTCTTTCTGATATCTGTAAGGATGAGGCTAAGTTTGAGGAAGCTGTTTATGATGCCTTAGTTAAGACTTATGATGCTGATGAGGTTAGTGGCTGGGATTCCTATAAAGAGAATATCAATTTTAATGCCAAGGTTGATGAGGCCGGTTACATTTTCTGTATTGAGCAGACGGGGATATCAGTTTACTTCAATCCTTATGATATAGCAGCTTACGCAAGCGGAAGCTTTCAGGTATTTATCCCATATAGTGAAGACTTGTTTTATGAGCAATATTTTAATGCTCCAGATTACTACATTTCAACGATTACGCCTGAGATAGCCAACTATATAGATCTTAACGACGATGGCGAAGTTGACTCTTTAACGACCAACATAACTTCTGATGAGAATTATGGTTATACCAAGGCTGTAATAACAATTAACGGCATTGAAAAGTCATTTGATTTATATAGCTTTGATGCAGACTGGTATTACGTTCATTCTGCTAATGGCAATTACATATATATGTCAGCTAGTATTGAGAATGACTATAAGTATTTATATGTATTTAAGGTTAATTCTAAGAACAAGGTTAGAAAGATAGAAGATGACAACGATTTATATGGCTTCCCTAGTGAGAACCTTAAAGAAGGTGAAGATTACTACGGAAGAGTAACAATTCCGACAGATTGTGATCATCTGTTTATAGAGAAGAGAAGCAGTCTTTTAAGTACTTATTTTGCTACTAAAGAATGCAAGGTAGGAGATGACGGATATCCAGCAGAATATGATGGTTTAGCGGTAGTTACATCCGACCTTAAGCTTAAGCTTAAGAAGGATTTAGAGCTATATGTCGTAAATGATCAGACTGGGGAAGAGACCAAAGAGGCCTATACTCTTAAGGCCAAGGATAAGATTATTATTTATAAGACAGATTTTACAAGTATAGTGGATGTCAAGACGAAAGAAGGGAAAGTTTTAAGAATTCACGTTAAGGACAAGGTTTATTCTGATGACAATATATATGGTCAGAGTGTCAATGGCATTCCTATTGAAGATTTGTTTAAGAATCTTATATTTGCAGGCTGATTTAAGGAGAAGGATATGGACTATTTAAAGGAAATGGAGTTAGCTAAAAAGCTTGCCATTAAGGCTGGCGAGGCTATTATGAAGGTCTATGAGACCGAAGATTTTGGGGTGACATATAAGGATGACAGTTCACCGCTAACCAAGGCAGATAGGGCAGCTAATGATATCATTGTCCCCGGACTTAAGGAAGGATTTCCTAGCTATGCCGTATTATCCGAAGAGGAGATGGATGATAAGGCGAGATTAGACAATGACTTATGCTTTATCGTTGATCCACTTGATGGAACTAAAGAGTTTATTAAGAGAAATGGGCAATTTACTGTTAATATTGCACTTTCTTATAAACATAAATCAATTATGGGAGTTATATATGTGCCAGTAACTAAGGAGTTATACTATGCCTATGAAGGCTACGGTGCATACTTAGATACTGAGGATGAAAAGGGTATTAAACTTAATGTTACAGACACTGTTGATAAGTCAGCATTAAGGATGGTTATGAGCAGTTCTCACGGTGATGAGAGAGTAGATAAGCTGGTTGAGAAATACAATATTAAAGATCATGTATCTATGGGAAGCTCATTAAAGGGTTGTATTATAGCAAAAGGTGGTGCTGAAGTTTACTACCGCTACAAACCTACTATGGAGTGGGATACAGCTGCAATGCAGTGTATTGTCGAGGAAGCTGGGGGAGTTTTTAGACAGACTGATGATAGCGAGATGAGATATAATAGGGAGAATAACGTTAACGAAATAGGATTTTATATTTTGAATAACGTGGAGAACAGATTGGAATTGTAATTGGAATACTGAAGGTGATTAGATGAAAGAGAACAAGACGTTTTTACAAGAAATGTATGAATTGATTGATGGGCTTGATATGAGATGGAGCGATCCGTACAAGGTTCATAGTTATGTTGTTGATACATTGAAGCTTCATGCGCATAAGTTTCATCTAGCAAGGGTAGAGGTTCATGAGGTTGTAGTACCTAATATGTTTTATCCTAACGGAAAAGAGCGTACTCAAAAGAGTGATTATGCTCCAATTAATCCAGACGAGTCTGCAATTATTACATTTGACTTCGAGAATGTTAACAGAGTTGCCTGCACATTTAAGTTTTATCCTGAGGCTGGATATGAGTGGAATGACGACGAGAAAATGCTGGTAATGCGTGTAAGTAAACTAGTCTCACTCATGATTTCTAGAAGCGAAATGCTTGGAAATCTTTCTAGGATAGAGTATATAGACATGATGACAGGTCTAACTAATGCTGCTGGAATGAAATGTATTGGTATCGAGCTAAGTGACCAAAACAAGATGGGTAAATATGTCGGAATTTGGTATAATCTTAAGGGCTTTAAGTATATCAACAAGAAATATGGAGCAGCTCTTGGCGATGAGATGATAGTATATGTTGGAAAAGAGATTCTAAAGCTTAATGATTCTCTTCCTGGTGAGAACTATGTATCCAGATTTGGTGGAGATAATTTCTTCCTTATGATTTTAAGAGATAACATTGATACTGTTATCAAGACATTGTCATCCTTTAAATTTACAAGAGAAGTATTTGGCAAAGAGATTGTAGTTGATTTGCTTGGAAGAATCTGTCTATATGATAATGTTGACGGAGCTCCTATAGGAGCAATTATTAATAGCACCAACTTTGCCTTGGATGTAGCTAGAGAGTTAGGTAAAGATATAATATGGTTTAATGACGAGATGGGACAGAAAATAGTCCAGTCTAAGAAGATTGTCATGGAATTTCCTCTGGCTATGAAGAGTGGCAGTATTGTTCCATATTACCAGCCTAAGGTAACTGTTGAAGGTGGAGAACTCTGTGGAGCTGAGGCTTTAGTTCGCTGGGTTCAGGGTGATAAGATATTGCCACCTGTTGCATTCCTGCCATTTATTGAGAGAGAAGGCAGTGTAAAAGAGCTGGATTTATATATGCTTGAGATGGTTTGCAAGCATATGAGAGAGTGGATTGACAAGGGAATTGATCCAGTTAGAACATCTGTTAACTATTCTAAGGTTAATCTAACTAATCCAAACTTAGCTGAACAGACGCTAGATATACTAAAGAAGTATGATATAGACACCAGTCTCGTTGAGATAGAGATTACTGAGACTATTGATTATGAGGATAATGACTTATTAGAAGCCTTTATGAAGGCTATGAGAGAAGCTGGAATAAAGATTTCTATGGATGATTTTGGAACGGGATATTCTTCACTATACCTGTTTAAGGATAGAACCTTTGACGTTGTTAAGATTGATAAGTCATTTGTTGATAATATCACTAAGGACTTGCCTAA
>JAIKVP010000113.1 GCA_024685635.1 Lachnospiraceae bacterium | reverse complement strand
ATGGGAAAGGAAGATGGAATACCGGACTCTGAAGAATATAGAGACCAGGTAATAAAAAAGAATGCCGATTTGACGGATTATATGCTTGCTCTGGCGGATAGGACAGAGAGTATAAGGTCCAGAAAGATTGATCGTAAGGTTGACAATATGCTCAAGGTAAGTACGGATGGCAGAAAAGCAGCGTTGGATTTAAGACTTGTTGAAAGAGAACAGTCGTATGAGACATCAAAAGTATCGAAATGTATTGCAAATGTGAGTAAGTTATATAATCGGTATGAAGGGTGTTCGCAACTTGTGTTTTGCGATTATTCCACTCCTAAAAAGGATTCTTTTAATGTATATAACGCAATAAAAGAGGGGCTAATTGAAAAAGGGATATCCGATAAGGAAATAGCTTTTATTCACAGTTATCATACGGAGGAGAGAAAACTTGCTCTTTATCAGAAGGTAAATGAAGGTAAGGTGCGTGTCTTGATAGGATCAACATTTAAGCTTGGTATTGGTGCAAATGTACAGACAAAGTTAAAGGCGATACATCATTTGGATGTTCCGTGGAGACCGGCGGATATGGTTCAAAGAGAAGGTAGGATTCTCAGAAAAGGAAACGAATATGATGAGGTGTTCATTTATCGTTATATTTGCGAAGGGAGTTTTGATGCATATTCATGGCAAATACTGGAAACTAAGCAGAAATTTATATCTCAGTTCCTAATGGGCTCGGCGTATCAGAGAACTGCTTCAGATCTTGAGGAAAACATTTTGTCATTTGCTGAAGTGAAGGCTTTAGCACTATCTGATCCTAGGATGAAGACGCTTGCTGAGAAGGAAAATGAACTTGCTAATCTTAGAATCATAAACAACAAGACAATAGAGTCCAAACGTCAAATGGAGGAGGATATAGATTCAACGGAACAGGCTATAGCTCTGATGGAATCTCAGATTAAAGGAACTGAGGCAAATTGTTTCGATTTGAAGGAAAAGGAAGAAAAGGACTATAAAGTTCTTCGCAAGATTCTCGCTGAATATCTTGATCCGAAATTGATACAGATTGCCGGAAAGAGGCTAGGTGTAGCTTGGGGATTTGAATTCTATGTACCTGATACTCAATCACATACTAAACCAAGCTTTATAGTAAAAAAGCACGAGGCATCTTATACGATTGAATCAGGAGAATCAGCGTCAGGTAATGCTCAAAGAGTAACGAATCTTTTGGTTGGCTTAGATGAATATCTTGTTGAGCTTAAAACTAAACTTGAAATGAAGAAAAATCATTTGAGTCAGCTTAAAGAGGAGGTTAAGACAGATAATCCTTATCTGAAGCAAATTAAAAAGTGTGAAAGAGAGATTAGTAATCTTAGAAAAGAAATAGGCGATGAGTAATCACGGAGGTATAAGAATGAGCGATTTTGATATTGTAGTAGAGGACAAGTTTGGAGTAATTAAAGGCGATGACAGGATTGTATTTATTAAGACCGGTGCAGGAGGTAGTATATACGGGTATGAGAATAAATACTTGAATATTGCCGGGAAGATTAGGGATAGATATGGATTTACGGTTATTATATCGGCTAATCCTACTGATTCGTTTTGTATTCTAGAGGACGAGATAGAGCGAGTGATTGAGATTGTTGGTTGGTGTAACGAAATTATCTATGTTGGCATTTCAAATGGAGCGTTGATAGGTGCGCAACAGTGCAACAGTGTTTGGAAGGTATCTCACGCATTGCTTATAAATGCGCCTCTTATGATTAACTGGCATAAGACCAAGGCTGGTGCCGAGAGGTTCGAAGGGAAATGCATGCATTTTGTATATGGTAGTGAGGATCCTTCTGCAAGATATATTGAACTGATTGATTGTATCGACAATGATAGATGCGATTACGAGTTGGTGGATAGTATTGGGCATAATCTTAGCGAATCTGAATTGGAACAGATAGTTGATGCGTTTTTAACGATTTATTTTATGTGAAAAATAATGTACATATCAATTGGTAATATATGTTCAACATCAGTTGTTACGCGGTTGACGAATCGCATAAAGGTTAAGACGTTATTAATTTGCTTTATGAAATAGGAGGAATTGGTATGAGTGCGTTTGATAAGGTTATTGGATATGAAAACATAAAGGCAGAACTAATTAGGTATTGCGAT
The DNA here is from genome assembly GCA_024685635.1 of Lachnospiraceae bacterium. Taxonomy (GTDB): domain Bacteria; phylum Bacillota; class Clostridia; order Lachnospirales; family Lachnospiraceae; genus NC2004. Next base: position 3,217 of record JAIKVP010000113.1, on the reverse strand, counting down.
GTGTTGAAAAACAGGGAGAAATATAATCGCCTTGGTGTTCAGTTGCCACGCGGAATACTATTGGATGGAGATCCGGGGCTAGGTAAAACTCTAATGGCTAAGTGCTTTATTGAGGAGTGCGGATTAAAATATTATCTGATTAGGAAGGATATGCCAGATGGAGCATTTGTGGATGAGATTCGTTCTACATTTGAGAAAGCAAAATCAGACCCTATTGCGATTGTTTTCTTGGATGATATGGATAAGTACGCAAATGAGGATATGAACCATGTTGATGCTGAAGAGTATGTTACTGTTCAATCATGCATTGATGATTGTAGAGATCACAACATATTTGTTATCGCTACAGTAAATGACCAGTATTGCTTGCCGGAGTCGCTCAGACGAGCGGGGAGATTTGATAAGATAATTAGAATGCGGTGTCCAAGCGGAAAAGATGCTGAGGATATCGTAAGATTCTATTTATCACAAAAGCAAGTTATTGGAGAGGTTGATGTTGAGGAGATAGCACGAATTACAGAAGGTCATTCGTGTGCTGAATTAGAGACTGTGATTAATGAAGCAGGAATATATGCCGGGTTTGATGGCCGTGATAAGATTAGTCAAAATGATCTTGTTAAGTCTTGCATGAGATTGCTTTTTTGTGCCCCTGAGGCTATTGACTCTAAGTACAAGAAATATTTGGAACATGTTGCTATTCATGAGACAGGGCATGCCTTGGTAGGAGAAATGTTAGATCCAGGATCGGTAAGTTTTGTTTCGATTTGTAATTATACGGGTTATGCCGCAGGAATTACTGTTTATCAAAATGACGATGAGTTTAGGACGATTAAAGAGGCTGAAATTGATGTCATGAGATCGCTTGGTGGTAAGGCTGCTACTGAAGTCATTCTCAATCAAGTGGATGTTGGATGTAAGGATGATATTAGGTATGCGTATTCAACTGTAGTAAACCTGATTGCTGATTATTGTGAGTATGGATTTGATTCGTATATTTGGGGCGATAACTCTGATTATCTTCTTGAAAATAAGGATAGAAGGGTGGATGTGGAAATGGCAAAGTATTATGAAATGACTAAACAGATAATATTTGATAACAGGGAATTCTTCAATGCGCTTTACAAAGAGCTGTTAGATAAACTAATCCTTACTTACAAAGACATAAAGAGCCTAAGGGAGCAGTTTCTTTGATTGAATCGATGTAAAAAATAATGTACAATAGTGTTGTGGCTTGTTAATGTATTTATGAGGAGGTTTTTTATGCAGATATGGAGATTACAAACAAATACCGATGGTGGAGACGTTGCTAAATTTTGTATTGATAATAATGTAATAGCTATGGGATGGCAACTTGATGCGAAAGATCAAGAGATATTGAAACAAAATACTACTTTTGACTTGTATTGTGAATTGGCAAATAATCACTATAAGAATTATAGTAGCGTAAAGAGAATGGCCCAAGACGTTCGAGCTAAAGATATCGTATGGATGAAAAATTGCGGACAGTATTATATGGCAAGAATAACAGATAGCAGTGAATGGAGATTCGATTTTTCACAGGAGGCTGTTGAACTCGATGCAACTAATCAGTTAACCAATATCCATTGGCACTTGGTAACTGAATTTGGAGACGAGTCCTCTGTACCAGGATGTCTTACAACGGGATTTATTAGAGGAAGCACATTTCAAAGGATACATCAATCAGGAATAATTGAATACAGTCAGATGTTGTACAATATGTATTTTGCTACCCAAGAGGATAAATATGAGAAGCCAAAGATTTCAATGAGCGAAAATTGTTTTTGGAGTTTTCTTCAGCCGGATGATGTAGAAGATTTATTATGTATGTGGCTTTATAAGGAAAAAGGATACATAGTAATTCCTTCAACTAACAAAAAGGGAACAGAATTATACGAGTGTGTCTTAATAGATCCAAGTTCGGAAGATTATAAACATATTTACATTCAAGTCAAAAAAGGGAACGTTACGATTGACGCATCTGCGTATGATAGATTGAATGGAGAAGTGTTTTTTCTTACAACTGGAGGGGATGTAATAAATGCTAATAGGTCTAACTATACTGTAGTTTCTCCGAAAACTATCTACGACTTTGCTATTAATCCGAAGAATAAAGCATTGATACCTGAGGGAATTGCAAATTGGGTGAAGATTCTGACAATTGCTGATAATGAAAATATGAATTAAACTTCAACAAAAGGCACAAGTAATACTATTATTTTGGATTTTGTGAGGTTAGTTATGGTATATTTATCAAGTTTTAAACTATGTGAAGACAAACTGAATAACCCCAACATTTATCCTCATAATGTATTTAGAGATAAGGATCTGTATCCGTTTGTCTTTGAGCCAATTACTGTGTTGTATGGTAATAACGGCTCCGGAAAATCAACAATTCTCAACATTATAGCAAACAAGATTGGCATAAAGGGTTCAGAATCAATGCTTTCTTCTGGTATGAGAATGTTTGGACATGAGTTCTTGAATGGGTGCAGATATAGTCTAGGTGATGATGAAGAAACTGGAAGAACGTTAAGGCGTATTCCTAAGGACAGTACATTGTTGAAGAGTGAAGACATTCTCTATGAGATTAAGAAGATTCAACAGACGGAAGCATTGTCTAATGGAATGGTATATGACTATATGAAAGATGGAATGACAAAGGAGGAAGCTGAAGCGTATTTGTCTTCCAAGGAAGGCAAGAAGCAGATTGGATATATAAAATTCGCCCAAGAAAAGTATTCTAACGGAGAGACTGCGATGATGTTCTTTCGTGATTGGCTTACTCCAGATGCCTTGTATTTGCTTGATGAGCCCGAGGTATCGCTATCTCCTGCAAATCAGGTCAAACTAGCTGAAGAGATAGTGTCGATGACCAGATACTTAAGATGTCAGTTTATTATAGCTACGCATTCTCCGTTTATGCTAGGAACATTGAACGCGAAGATATATAACATCGACACTTATGATTATCGGGAATGTGAATGGACTGAACTTGAAAATGTCAGATACTTCTATAACTTTTTTAAGCAACACGAGAGAGAGTTTATGGAGGAATAGCCTCTGTATGCAACAGCCAATAAGAAAATGTTGAATATGCTTATTTTTGATATTCTTAGGGAATACACGGACGAAGAACACCCGTTAACGCAACAGGAAGTCTTGAAATTGTTGAAAATGAACTATGGCATGGAGTGTG
>JAIKVP010000106.1 GCA_024685635.1 Lachnospiraceae bacterium | reverse complement strand
ATCGCTTAAGGTTGCTGCCATAACGGCCTTTATTGTATGCATTCTGTTCTCAGCCTCCTCAAAGACAATATCTGCATACTTTTCAAACACCTCGTCGGTAACTTCCATTTCCTTAAGGCCGTACTTCTCATAAACCTCTCTGCCGATAACTGTCTCAAGGTCATGAAATGCTGGAAGGCAGTGCATAAAGATTGCTGTATCCTTAGCATTATTCATAGCCTTCATATTGACCTGATATGGCAAGAGAGCGTCAATTCTCTCCTTCCAAACCTCGTCAGGCTCACCCATAGAAACCCAGACGTCAGTGTATAAAACATCAGCGTCCTTAGTAGCCTCCATTACATCTTCAACAAATGAAAGATTAGCACCACTCTCTTTTGCAAATGCCTTACACTCGTTAATTAAAACCTCATTTGGAAAATACTCCTTAGGTGCGCAGGCAACAAAATCAAGGCCTAGCTTGGCACAGGTAATCATTAAGGAGTTACCCATATTGTATCTTGCGTCGCCCATATATACGAGCTTTAAGCCCTTTAGCCTGCCGTAATGCTCTCTGATTGTGAGCATATCTGCTAGCATTTGCGTTGGATGATACTCATTGGTTAAGCCGTTCCAAACTGGTACACCAGCATATTTAGCGAGCTTTTCAACTATCTCCTGGCCATAGCCACGATACTCAATTCCGTCATACATTCTTCCTAATACTCTAGCAGTATCAGCGATGCTCTCCTTCTTGCCAATCTGTGAACCCTTAGGATCAAGATAGGTAACGCCCATTCCAAGATCATGACCTGCAACCTCAAATGAGCAGCGGGTTCTAGTGCTTGTCTTTTCAAAAATCAAGGCAATATTTTTACCCTCACATATCTTATGAGTAATGCCCTTATGCTTCTTCTCCTTTAGCGCCTCTGCTAAATCGAGCATATATATAATCTCATCAGGCGTAAAATCCTTAAGTGTCAAAAAATTCCTTTTAGTTAATCGTGCCATGTCACCAATCTCCTTTTTCTTTTAAAATTACCTTGCCGTCAGCAAAGTCAAGTGTCGCATTACCCCCGCCTTTTAGCGATCCATAGAGTAGCGCGTCAACTAACACAGGCTTAAGCTCCCTATCTATAACCCTCTGTAGTTCTCTAGCGCCATACTCAGTAGTGACACCCTTATTTAAGATAAAGCCCTTAAGCTCGTCAGTGAAGCTAATTAATACCCCTCTCTTATTAAGCTGCTCTGACAAAATGTTAAGCTCCTTATCAACAATTCTTCTACTCATATCCTCAGACAAGCCATTAAATGTAACAACGCTAGTCAACCTGTTTCTAAACTCAGGCGAGAATATTCTCTTTACCTCTTCATCAATCGCGCCAAGATTAAGCGAGCTGTCGCCAAAACCAATGGTCGGTTTGCCAAGCCTTGCTGCGCCTGCATTGGACGTCATGATAATAATTACATTTCTAAAATCTGCCCTTCTGCCCTGGTTATCCGACAAGGTCGCATAATCCATAACCTGTAAGAGCACATTGAAAATGTCTGGGTGAGCCTTCTCAATCTCATCAAGCAAGAGCACTGAATGCGGATGCTTTCTGATTGCGTCGGTAAGTCTTCCGCCCTCTTCATAGCCAACATAACCAGCCGGCGCTCCGATAAACTTAGCAACGGAATGCTTCTCCATAAACTCACTCATATCAAATCTAACTAAGGAAATGCCAAGACTGTCTGCCAAAGTCCTTGCAATCTCAGTCTTACCAACACCGGTAGGACCGACAAACAAAAGACTTGCGACCGGCTTATTCTCCTCATTTAAACCTGCTCTTGAAATGCGAATCGCCTTGCAAATGCTGTCGATAGCTTCAGTCTGGCCAAATACCTTGCTCTTTAAGTCGCTATCTAAATTCTTAAGACTCTCCGCCTCGTCGTCGGTTACATTTTGCTTAGGAATCTTAAGGAACTCAGATAAAACCTCCTCAACTAAATCCTTAGTAACCGTTCTCTCCTTGTCGCCACGCATTGAGATAACTGCGCCCGACTCATCTAACAAATCTATCGCCTTATCAGGCAAAAATCTCTCGTTAATATACTTGTTACTCAAAGCGACAATGTAGTTTAATATCTCCTTAGAATAGACAACCTTGTGATATTCCTCGTAATAAGAGCGAACACCCTCTAAAATCTCAACTGTCTCTTCCTCAGTCGGCTCCTTGATGTCAACATTTTGAAAACGCCTAACCATAGACTTGCTCTTTTCAAAATGCTTCTTATATTCATCATAAGTAGTCGCTCCGATAAACCTTATATGTCCATCAGCGAGATAAGGTTTTAAAATGTTAGAGGCGTCAAGAGAACCAGAGCTAACTGATCCTGCGCCTATAACATTGTGAATCTCGTCAAGATAAACAATAGGCTTCTCCTCAGCGTTAATACCCTCTAGAACCATTTTCATACGCTTCTCAAAGTCGCCTCGATACTGGGTTCCGGCAACCATGCTACCCATGTCTATTGAGTAGACAGTTGCACCCTTTAGTGCGTCAGGAACCTCGTCTTCAACAATCTTTCTAACCAAACCGTAGGTGATAGCAGTCTTACCAACACCGGGCTCGCCGATGTGGAGTGGATTGTTCTTATCCTTTCTACATAAGATAAGCATTGTCCTTCTAATCTCATCCTCACGGCCAACTAATTTGGTATAAGACGGAGACTCTACGAACTCGTTAAGGTTGGTAACGTACTCTCTCCAGCCTTTACTCTTAGTCCTTCTAGAAGCGCCTTCGTAAGGGAAACCGCCATAGTCTTCATCCTCATCATAAAAGTCAGAGCTATTGGCACTTCCTTCATCCTCCCAGACAGCCTCGCCATATTTATCAACTGTGCCTCTCTCGGAAGGGTCTTCATTTTCCTCTTCTAAATAACAGAGCTCAAAAAATACATCGTTAACATTAACATTCTGCTCTGCCATAAGATAGGTGGCATAGCACTCTGGAAGCTTCATAAGAGCGAAGAAAACATGGGTTAACTTTAATTCTCTTCTTCCGCTAGAATCCGCCTGCTGTGCGCCGTATTCAAGCATTGCCTGAAATGCATTAGAAAGGCTTGTGATATAAGTAACGCCCTTCTCTGGCATTTGCTCCATATTCTTTTTGAAAAATCTCTTTAGCTTCTTCTTAAGTTCGGCTGCATCGCCGCCACAGGCCTCGTAGCTCTCAATAAAGGCTTCATCCTTAGTCAAGGTGTAGAGGAAGTGCTCTGGCGTAACGTACTCGTGGCGCCACTTTTTAGCGGTGTCGACCGTATCAATCAGAAGCTGATTAAGTCTTGCTGATGTCTCCAAGCTCATTCCTCCTTTAACTCAACTCTAAAAGGATAGCCCTGCTCCTTCGCCATCTGTAAGGCTCTAGCGCGCTTACTTACAGCGATGTCATAGGTATAACGACCTACTGTTGCCTGGCCACCCTTGTGTACTGTCAACATTAATTCAGTTGCTTCTTTTTCTGTTTTATGAAAAACTAACTTAAGGACATTGACCACAAAATCCATCGGTGTAAAGTCGTCATTCAGCATTATAACTGAATAATGGTGCGGTTCAGCAAGCCTATGATCCATACGCTCTCTTAAACCAACACCCGTGTCCTTGTCAATCTTATTTTTCTTTGCCATATTAACATCTCCAAAAAATGAAAAAACACGGAGTTATTATAGCATTTTCCGTGTTTTCTAGCAAGCATTTTATAAAAGATAAAAAGGGGGAAAAGTCCCCCTCTGACTAGATTTCCTCCATCGCTTCCTCAAATGTGTTAAAGCCGTAGTAGTGAATCGTCTCTTCCATGATCTTATAGGCAAGGTTTTCGCCTGATTTTGAAAGGTTTACAATAAACTCTCCGTAGAGCTTTAGCATCTTGTCGGAATAGGTTGAAAGCTCACCTCTAAGGTAGGTTTCATAGGATGTGTCCCAGGCGGCATCCTCGGATGTGTGGATGCGCCTTGCATTTTTGGCAAGGCCTGGATATTTGGCTGCAAAGTCCTCCATCCAGCTGACCTGAACCTTAACAATCTCTTCTATGATAGCCTTCTTACCCTCTGGGATAACAGGGAAGCTATCCTTAATCTTCTCCCACTCCTCAGGCACCGTGCTCTCCTCCATGCGGCCGTATTTCTCTGTAATCATGTTCCAGCCACTCTCATAAGCAAGCTGAAAATCAGTCGCGTACTGAACTAACATAGGCTTGGTCCATGTGCTGTACTGGCTCGACCTCATAATGTTAAATGTCTCAAAATCATCCTGACAAAAAGCCCTGCCACCTTCATTTTTAACCTCGTCAAATGCAGCAAACTCGGTTTGAACTATCGTGCCGACTAACTCTTCCTTGCTCTGCTCCATAAAGTCAGCTCTTAGGACAATCTCGCTTGTGTAATGTTCTAAATATAGGTCTGCAACCAGCTTGCCGTCTCCCATATTAACTAATTTAAGGTCGCCTATATATCCCTTAGAAACCATCTCAGTTAAGAAATATAATGCAAGCTCCTCGATTAAAATGTCTGTGGAATCTGTGCCGTCATTTCTGTCGACCTGATCAGCCTCGGTGATTCGCTCAACATACTCTCTAACCTTTCTTACAACCGTAAATTCGTCGGTTCCCTTAAAGAGCCATTTCTCGTGAGGGGCGTATTTGCGGTTTAATAAATAGCCAAGTCTTAAGGCAACCTTAAGGCCGTCATTTAAGACAAATGAAACTGTTACCCTCTCGCCTCGCTTCTTACTTCTGCTG
>JAIKVP010000182.1 GCA_024685635.1 Lachnospiraceae bacterium | reverse complement strand
AAATGAATGGTATGTTTCTATTCATCAAGCTATCTCGTTGTGAGCGACTTATACTTTCGAATCCGAAAGCCACGTGACTCTCGGCTTTAGACGAAATCTGAACAGCTTGCTTCTCTAATGCAACAACTCCAAACTTTTCATTAGGTGATAGTTTAACCAAAATAAAGTCGTTATCAAGATAAGACAACCTAAAGAAGGACCTTCCGGCAGTAATATATACAGGAAGACCTTTTATCTTAACCGGTTCAATATTAAATTCAATTCCAAATAATTGCATATACATATTACCCATACGCACCTCGATAACATTTTTTATTTATAATAACATTTTATATGTTATCTTGCAAGTAATTATGTAATCAAATAAAAAATATGCCACTCATCTATATAAAGTATACTGCGGATCTGTTACTCTCATATTCTCCCACGCTATTATAATATACTAACTCCTACCCATACACCTTCATCACTCTCTGTGCCCTTGCCTTCATCTCATCTACAACACCGCTGTGATCATCATTTTCAACCCAAGCAAGCTCCGGAACATTAATAAGCCAATTAGTAAGAGCCCCTTTGCAAGAAGTCACCTTCACTCGCCTCACTCCCTCATCCCGACTTATATACCGCGGATACTCAACATCAATCTGAAACATTTCTATACAGTGCGCCTATCAGCAATACGTTTCATAAAGAACCAACAATGCTAAATAAAACAAATCCTCTGCCGTTTCTATTTCACTTAACCCTGGTGTATCATATTCTCCCACCCCTCTACATTCACTACGCGGAATAGCATAACATGTACCTATAATGAAGAGTGCTAAAAAGGCTGCTAAATCTGATTCCTCACACCCCTCAAAATCCAGTTCTCTCCACATACGATTCATTGGAGGTTCGATTTTTCCTTTGTATAACTCATCTTTACTATAATATATATACTCATCTAATAAACCTAATACATCAAAATCAGTATTTCGAAACACTGCTAGCATCGGAATATTTACACTACGCTTAAAATACTGATTTCTATACTTAAAAATAAGTAGATCTCCATAATAGAACAACCTATAAAAATACTGCTTAAACACATAACGGTATTGTTGTTCTCCTAATTGAAACTTGTTGTAGTCATTTAAGAACTTATCCATGTACTCTATCCACCAAGAATCTCCATACACATCTATTTCTGAAATTTCATTTAACTCCAATATACGTTTTTGAACACTCTGGGTGCTGGAGCAAAAATCATTATACATTGTTCTTACATGACTATGCGTCAGATTTGTAGCCTTAGCAACTCGACATAACGGAATCAATGATTTTTCTTCATCGTGATTAATACAAAAAGAAGTTGCCTCCTGATCTATCCGTTCTAACATAAGCTCTACTTCACGATTTTTATATTCAACAGCAATCTCATTTCCTTTATAGTTAATAGATAAATCTTCATATACAACCGTATTATTATCCTCAGTCACGCATTGTCCTTCTTTTACCTTATTCCAACAATCTTCTGCATATTTTTTTGAGTTTTCCTCTACACGATTGTCTGTATTTCTTAATACAAACAAATATACCCCAGCTAAAAAAGTTGCAGCTTCTTCGTTACACATAGCAAGCTCATTTTTCTTGATACCCGAAATAACTTCTACCACCGTATCGGCATATATCGCGTCATCATCATTAATCAAATACTTTATTGTTTCTATAACTGTTGTTATTTCATTTTCCTTAATAAGATTAAGAATATTGTTCTTAAAATAGTCTACTACGTCTGCATATTGCTCAGGCGATAGTTCTTTTACACCATCTGTAACTGTAACCGGTGGATTTTTAACTCCTCGTACAATATTAGATGCTGCTTCATTATCTAATTCATAAATATCATTATCAAAGAACTCAAAAAATTTCGTTACGATTTCATTTTGTTTCTTTCCATTTACTTTTGCATAATATACAACACTTAAATAGCTTCCTAAACAGATCATTTTATCCTTCCACCTCCACGGGCAACTTTCAGGCAACTTTTTATACAACTCTCAGCCATTCTCTTCCTTTGATTCTTCTGTCATAATAACTATCGTCAGCATCAAATTGTCTGATCAACAATTTCTTCGGTGATTCTGACGACACTACTAAACCGTGATTCTGCTACCGAAGAGTAGTATCACCTCTTTTTTCAAAGGAGGTAGAATCACATGAATAATGATTCTCTTTCAGATGATATCCGACCAGGATGCATCGATATATGGAATGCTTTCATGGTAAAAAATGCACAATTTGTATTAGGCTCGGATATGCCAATTTGTCCATGTACTGCCAAAAGTACTCCTAACAAATTAATATCATATGTAGAAGCAAAGCATATTCATACCAAAATGTCAAAAGAAAATAAAAACTATCATATAGATGCATATGTACACTTCTACATTGACGACCAAAAATTTGACGGTCGCAAATCCAGCATTTGGAGTTATCCAGATAAGGCTTTAGAGATTTTGCGACATTATTCCGGAATAATAAGCCCTGATTTCTCGACCTTCTCCGATTTCCCTGATGCACTAAAGCGATATAATACATACCGATCTCGAGCTTTTGGATACTGGATTTCTTCTGAAGGTATACCCGTAATCAACAATGTCCGTTGGGGCACTGAGGAAACTTGGGATTACTGTTTCGATGGTATTCCATATAATAGTATGGTTGCAATCGGAACAGTTGCCAGCAAACTTCGTCTTTTAAAATATCGCCCAACATTCAAAGCAGGATTGAATGAATTAGTTCGAGTGTTACATCCACATACAATTATTGTATACGGCTCATCTAATTATTCCTTCTTTGACGAATTAAAGAATCAAGGAATCATAATTGCGTCGTACGCTAGCGACACCAACTTAGCCTTCTCCACCAAAAAGGGAGGTGTTAAGCATGAGTAAACCCAACAGTGGCCATTTTACTGCTACGACCGGTAACCAAATACCAGATTCCGGATTCCATAAACCGAGGCAACATGATATAATAAACAAAACGAAGTACGACCTTAGAGAACATCCTATAAAACAAAGACAGTTAAGCTCTAAGAAAGCTAAACAACTTCGTGAAAAAGTAAAAAACCGAACTATTACAAAAAATGAATACAAACTTTTGGCATGGCACTCTCGACTGCAAAAAAGGCGTATTGCTGGAATCGATGCTTTTTGGAAAGAAGAACGACGCCGTATAAAACTTGGTTTACCCACTACTCGCAACTGGTCCGCAAAGCAACGTGCCGATATACTAAATAAAAAGCGTCCAAAATATAAGGACAAAACAATTCAAAGCCATCACTTGTACAGTGTTGCCAAGTATCCACACCTAGCAAATCTCGGTGAATTCATACAACCTGTTACACCTTATGAACATCTCCATGGATATCATGGTGGAAACTATAAAAACTCATTACCTGGCAAGCCAATTAATAATATAAAAGAATTCTAAGGAGGTACCATATTATGGACACTATTGGTCTTAAAGTTATATCATATGATTCTATAGCGAAGGGAATTAGCATTCTTCGCAAATACAATCACAAATCTATGGCTGAAATCAAATCTGACATAGAACAAGGAAAAACCGTTTTCGAACAAGATTATTTCAACCATTCAGGAGTAAGAAAAGTACGCAAATGTTACGATGAACTTACTGCTGTCGGTATCACCTGTGAAATATATGATGAAGACGAAGAAGTTATAAGTCGTGAACTCATATCTAATCTTATTGATTCACAGCGCAATATCGAAAAAGAGGTTCTCGCTCAAACCGACGAAGAAACTCAAAATATTCGATAGTTCGTTCAGTAATATCCACGATACACGGGGCATTTCGCTCCGTGTATATACTCTACTATATAATTATACTCCTATTATTAGTACTCATCTACCTATTTTTTTCACCTACCCATACACCTTCATCACTCTCTGTGCCCTTGCCTTCATTTCCTCAACCACACCGCTGTGATCATCATTTTCAACCCAAACAAGCTCCGGGACATTAATGAGCCAATTGGTAAGAGCACCTTTGCAGGAAGTCACCTTCACTCGCCTCACTCCCTCATCCCGACTTATATACCGCGGATACTCAACATCAATCTGAAACTCTTGCCTAACGGTATCCATAAACTCCTCCCGAACCACAAGAATAACCGTTACGACAACATCACGTGTCATCCTTGGATGCCTTTTCAGATATTCAGCCAAATCAAATCTCCCATCAGGGCCGACATCATCAAGCAATCTAATATCATATGCTGGCTCATCAACCGGTTCACAATCATTTATTCTATCCAAACGATAATGGCTGAGCCTGCGCTCCCCTTTACTCCTTCCAAGACAGTAATACCGTCCACTATACACAGCTAAATAATATGGAGAAACACCATCACACCGCTTGTCACGATAAACAAATGACACTCTCTTCCGCTTCTCGATTGCCTCTCCCAGTACACCAATGTTTTTGACAACCTCAGTATTATCAGTCTTCTTTACAATATTTCCAATCCGAATATACCGGTGCACATTAACAAAATGCTTACTTGTAAATGAAACAACCTTATCTATAAGCCCTTTAGCTCTCTCATCATCCATACCCGGAGCAAATAGAATCGCGTCTATAAGCATCCTGATCTCGACATCATTTAACGGACGCTCACTGACATAATACTCATGATTATTTCCCTTTTCTCCCTTAATAGACTCTCGACTGATCTCGACATCACAATCCAGGAAACCATACTCCTTCATTTGCTCAAAAAATACAATCAAATCGCTAAGATACGACATAATAAGACGCTTATTGCTATTATAGGTGCAACTCTCTTTGGGCTGATAAATTTCAAGAACCTTCTCAACCACTTCATCAGAAGGCAAATGATGACTATCGTCACTGTTTTGCCAGAGCACTAAAAGAATTATCAACGGTAGCATTTTCTTATCAGATATTAATCCCATCAAGAATCCCTCCTTAAAAGCAAAAAGGGAACCCACTTATGAGTCCCCTGTTGTCAAACAACATTATTCACTTAACTCGAACTATTAACTCTCCCACTTCAATGTTCAAGTATTCGAATATCTTATAAACCAAGTTAGCATCAATACGCTGAAACTCATCACGGCAATACTTATTAAAGTTGCTACGAGGAATGTCTAGATCCTTGCAAATTCTTGTCTTACTGATGTTTCTTTCTTCTAGTATCTCAACTATGCGCATGTGCAGCCTACCATATTGTTTCTTGTCAGTAGCCATAGAGAATCACCTCACTAATTGTATAGTTATATTTTATACAATCAAGTTGTAAAGTGTAAAATATAAATGTAGGTTTGGGGATGCGAAGTCTACGTCTTTCTTCACATTTCTTGAAGTAAAACGAATCGCTTTACCTAAACCATCCAAGCCACGTCCATAAAGCTGAAGGACTTGGAGGAGGGTTGATAATTCTTCACTCATAAGGTCTCCTTTCTATGAAAAAGGCCATAGAGTAATTCCATGACCTTAAAAAATAATTTTTTTGTATAGCCTTGACACGCAAACAATAATAATTTAAAATAATAGTACTTGTTTGGAGGGTATTCGTATCCTCAAATGTTCCCTTAAGTGTTGGTAGCACTTAAGGGTTTTTTAATCTTCAAATTTCAGCTTAAATGTTGGTAGCACTCAAAATTTTTACGCATCAACCCATTCAACTTCTTTTTCGATTTCCCAGAATGACTTTCCATCCCATATTTTAGCCTCTAAGAATTCATTTACAGGATAATCTTTGTCAGAACCCCTACATATAAATATATAATCATC
>JAIKVP010000006.1 GCA_024685635.1 Lachnospiraceae bacterium | reverse complement strand
TTAGGTGTTGTCTATGTGCAGTTTTTAAGGTATAATACAAAAGTCAGTATTGTACTGAAGTAATCCTCGATAGCTCAGTCGGTAGAGCGCACGGCTGTTAACCGTGTTGTCGTAGGTTCGAGCCCTACTCGGGGAGTTTAGAGCAGGTATCATATATAAGCTATCTGCTCGTTTTTGTGAATAGGTTTCAATGGGATTATAGAAACAGTTTGGAATCTTAGCTCAGTTGGTTAGAGCATCCGGCTCATAACCGGACGGTCCAGGGTTCGAGTCCCTGAGATTCCATCAGATGGTTTCACATCATCTATGCCGGCGTGGCGGAACTGGCAGACGCCCGGGACTTAAAATCCCGTGGGTAGTGATACCCGTACCGGTTCGATTCCGGTCGCCGGCATTTTATTAAAGAGCACTTCCAAGTAATATGGAAGTGCTTTTTTATTGCTTAATAAGATTAATAATCTATGATATAATCTTAATAAAGCCTTAAGAATTTTATGGTCTTTATCTTAATATTTAGGGTTTATTATATCAATCGTAGTCAGGAAGAAGATATAACCTGACGCCATGCGAATATGCTAACAGCATTTACCTAAGAAAGGAAGAAACTATGGGAAGTATACTAGTATGTGATGATGACAAGGAAATCGTGGAGGCGATTAGCATTTATCTAACATCTGAGGGGTATGACGTAGTTAAAGCTTACGACGGCATAGAGGCAATAAATGTTTTCAAGTCAAATGCAATCGACCTCATTTTAATTGACATCATGATGCCTAAGCTTGATGGTATCAGAACGATTATGAAACTTAGGGAAGAGAACAATGTCCCCATCATTGTACTCTCTGCTAAGTCAGAGGATACCGACAAGGTGCTAGGATTAAATGTTGGAGCGGACGATTATATCACCAAGCCCTTTAACCCGCTAGAGCTTGTTGCCCGTGTTAAGTCCCAGCTTAGACGTTATACAACATTTAACAACGCGCCAGTTAATAAGAGCGAAAGCATTTTATCACATAACGGTTTAGAGCTTAACGACGACCAGAAGCTTGTGACATTATATGGAGAAGAAATTAAGCTCACTCCCATAGAGTATTCCATAATTAAACTCTTTTTAGAGAATCCAGGAATCGTATTTTCAAGCTCGCAGATATATGAGAATATCTGGGATGAAGATGCAGTTGGATCTGACAATATAGTTGCTGTTCACATAAGGCATATCCGCGAGAAGATTGAGGTTAATCCTAAAGAACCTAGATTCATCAAAGTAGTCTGGGGTCAGGGATATAAGCTTGAAATTTGAGGAGGCTTTTATGAGTACTGATAATATTAATAAGCAGACAGATAATAATGAAAATGTCATCGCAAATGAAAAAAATGAAAACTCTAACGACAAAAAGATAAACAATTTTACCTATCTATTAACACTTAAAATACTGTTATTTCTAGCTGCAGTATTGATGGTAATTGGACTAATTGGAACAGTGGGATTAACTGCCGTTAATACTCATGTGGACAGAGACTATAAGTATTGTCCTGTAACTAAGAAAGAAAAAAAACTGAATAACTATAAGGAGTCTAGCTTCTTCTTAAATGATATTAATAATTATTGTAGAAGTGTTGTTTCAAATTATAAAACTAACGCCGATTTGTTTAACGATGATGTTACAATTCTGACTAAGTATTCTTATAGTAACATTGACAGTTCAAAAGATGCTACAAAAGTTTTTTCTACAAATAATGAGGATTATAATTTAGACAAAATATATGCTGAATCAGAAAATACCAGCTTGCGAGCAGATATAAATTCTAAGTTGCTTGATGGTGGCGATTTCGATATTTTTTATCATGAATTAGATAGCTTTTATAACTCTAAATTTGACTCAACTGTTTTTAATAAATTAGGACGCTCATATCTCTATCTTGAAAAGTGGGAATATGACAATATCTTAAATAATCTTATTAGTCAGGATAACAATGAAGGCTTTAAG
Organism: Lachnospiraceae bacterium; assembly: GCA_024685635.1. Taxonomy (GTDB): domain Bacteria; phylum Bacillota; class Clostridia; order Lachnospirales; family Lachnospiraceae; genus NC2004. The sequence goes on along the minus strand of JAIKVP010000006.1, from coordinate 13,450 downwards.
AGAGAGTTAGAAAAGTTTGATATATATGTTGATTTATTAAATGAAGACAATACTAAATCCTACTACAATTATGATAGTATGAGGGGAATAATTGTAAGCCCTGGAAATGTTGTAATAATAATAGATATAAACAACAATTACTCTGAGAATAATAGCTCTTTTGTTGAAGGTGATGCAGTAGTATTTGACTATTCATATGATGACTTTTTTAACCGAACACAAAAATGCTATATTCCAGTAGAATTACTTGATAGTTCATCTTATGATAAGCTTAACGCTTCCATAATAACAACTCCATTTGCAAGAAATATGGCAACTATAGCATGTTTTAGTATTCTAGGAAGCGAGAATTATCGTGCTATGAATAATGAATATTATGACAATAGCAACTTAATTAACAGAACTGAATATAAGATAGATGAGAGCGTAGTTGCGACTGGAAACGAGAAAATAGATTTTACTAGCAATGCAGTGATATATTATCCTAGTGAGGATCGTTTTGATGCTAAAACTATTAAGACCTATAAAAATGACAGACTAAGAGAGATAAAAGATGCAATGCTTTCTCTGCCAGATTATAGCGAGGATGAAGTGAAGGAGGCTTACAGTAACTTTGTATCAATTACTTTAGAGCCATCATTTGAAAATGAAACAGTATTTTTAATGTATAAGTATGGCGATATTTGCCTTGTAATGCTTTTTGCTGGTGTAGTTTTATTCTTAATATTATTTGTAGCTATAACAGTTTTAGAGAAGAGAAAAAGCTTAAAGACTGACAGATGGTTTGGTGAATTTAAGCTCTTTTTGTTAATAAGCTTAATAACAATAATGCTGTTAATTGGCAAAGAATGTGTAACTAAATTATATTTATTTGGCAAGAATGGTTATATAGCAGCTTTTAGCGCATTTATCATCTGTGCGATTATAGTATTTTCTTCCTGTCTTGCTTGTTATTTAGGCTTTGTAAGACTTGCTAAAAACGGCGAAATATTTAACTATTTTATTATTTCGAGACTCTTTATCTTTATAAAGAATATGTGTAGGGAAGGTCACCTTTTAGCTAAGGATTTATCTAAGAATTTAGCTTTAGGTAGCAAAACGCTTTTACTAATAGCTGCTTACGGTTTTATTAACTGCTTTATAGCCTTGCTTGCTGGAGTTATTTCATTTGACAATTCTGATGGCTTTCCTATATTTTTAGCATTTATCATTCTGCTTATATTTAATATTGCATTCTTACTTTATAAGTGGAAAGAGAAGAGGAGCTATGACAGAATCAGCGAAGGTATTGACAGAATCTTAGATGGCGAGCTTGATTATAAGATTGACACTAAAGACATGCCTGAGACTGTGATGGTCTTAACTGAGAAGATCAATAGAATTGGCGAGGGCTTAGATAACGCTGTAGCCGCCTCAATTAAGGATGAAAGAATGAAGGCTGAGCTTATTACAAATGTCAGCCACGACATCAAAACACCTTTGACTTCAATCATCAACTATGTTGACTTGATTAAGCGTGAGAAGATAACTGATGAGCCTGTTAAAGGATACGTGGATGTTCTTGATCAGAAGTCGCAAAGGCTTAAGCAGCTCATAGAAGACCTCCTAGAGGCCAGCAAGGCGTCTACAGGAAATATTGAGCTAAATCCTACCACTCTTAACTTACACGAGCTTATTTCGCAAATTAGCGCGGAATACGAGGACAAGTTTAGCGAGAAGCAGCTTAACTTAGTTGCAAATGAGGAAGAGGGCCTTACTGTTTATGCGGACGGCAGAAGAGTTTACCGCGTAATCGATAACATTTTCCAGAATGCTTATAAGTATGCTATGCCTAACAGCAGGATCTATTTAGACACTAAGATGGCAGGCGAAAATGTTAGCATTTGCTTAAAGAACATTTCGGAGGCTGAGTTAAATATTGACGCAGATGAGTTACTAGAGCGCTTTACAAGAGGCGATTCATCAAGAAATACTGAGGGTAACGGACTTGGACTTTCGATTGCTAGTAACTTAACTAAACTTCAAAATGGCGACTTTAGAATCGACCTTGACGGAGATTTGTTCAAGGTAACAATTACTCTTCCTAAGGGAAGATAACTCCTTATTTAATATTGTTCATTCCGGCAGGGCAACCTGCCGGTTTTTTAATCTATATAAATCAGTTGAAATGGCTTAGAACAGGCTAATTGTCATAGTATCAGGGTCTGGCTTTTAGTTGAATTTTTTAATGAAAATGATGTTGTCTTAATCAAACAAGATATAGTATAATTATATATGGAGTTTTACTATATAGAGAATGGAGCGTGCAAAATGGGTTTAGTTTATCATTTTGAATGTGAGAATCCTAATTGTAGTTTTGAGAGGGACGTATATATCGGAGTTACGCCCTATGCGGATATTCCTAGAAATATTGTTCATGTAACATCTATTGATGATTACAAGGAATATCTCAGTAATCACAAGCGTTGTCCAGAATGTGATTCGCTTCTTCGCGAGAATCCAGACAAGGCGGCGATGCTTTCTGATTTTGACAATGAGTTTGACGATGAGATAGAGGATTCTTTTAATATAAAGCCTGACGCTAGCAATAAACAGACCTGAATTTACAGTGCTTACTAAAGATTATTATAAAAAGATACGATAACTAATATGGTAATAATACAATAATTCTAAGGTTGGTATATTATGGATTTTCCTTTATATGGTCAGACTGTGACCATCGATGAAGATGTAATTAAATATGGTGAATACTATTATGCAACCGTTGCTGCCTGTAACAAGATGATGGACCGCTTTACAAGAAAGCTTGAGAGTTCCAAAAGAGAGATTACAGGAAGTAATTATGCTAATATTTTAGGAATAATGGCCAGTGATTTTATGGCCATTTTTTCTGGTATGTTTGACGCTATGTGGGATTATATTAAGTCCACAGGCCTTAAGAATCCTGGAAGAGAGAAGGTAAGAGACGCCGTTGAGGCTCTATGGATGCTTGAGGTTAAAAAGTTATATGACAGGCAGGTTTATCCTGTGCCACACCTGGTGTTTCAGGGCTTTTCTGGCGAGGGTGATTCGGATGCTCTGTTAAAAGAAGCATTTTCATGGGTTAGAGGTATGGATAGAGGAACGCTAGCTGAGCTTCCAAAGCAGATTTCAAGAGTTGCTTTAGCATTTCCTGCTGCTGCGGCTAAGGAGATTAACAGGTTAGTTAGAGGAGCGCTTAATAGAAACGACTATGATCTTTTAGCTTATCAGGGAGCAATCAGAAGGTACAATTCTGTGGGAATCGCATCAGCAAATGTAAGCGAGTACGCCAAGGAAATGGCAACTAATGGGCCGTTTGACTACGAGGGATATGTGTTGCTACTTAAGGCTCTGGGAGATGAAAAGGGCGAGATTAAGGCGATTGTAAACGCCTTAGGATATAGTGACAAGTATGAGAGTATGCAGCTTTCACTGATAAATGACTATATTCAGAGTCTGAATCTTAACAAAGAATATATAGGCTATTCAGTTGCCCAGCTTGAAGAGTACCAAAGACTTATCAAGCTTCGTGCCGACGAGATTTGCTATACCGGTGTCCTTAAGGCGTACAACGACATTGAGAAGCGACTAAAGGATATAAGAAAGACTGAGGAAATGGCAAGAGCTAAGAGGCTTGCCATAGAAGAGGCAGAAAATGAAGAAGAAGCCTTTAAGAACAGCGAGGTCAATAAGGCTTTTGAGCGTCTATCTAAAGCGGCAGAGGAGGAGAAGAATAACCCTAAGCCTGAAGAAAAAAAGCCTGAGCCAAAGAGAAAGCCCTATCATGAGCCGACAGATTATGAGATTCAGTCAGAGCTTGAGCTGATAAAGAGCGGCATCAAGGGTCAGGACATAATTGGAAGATATAGATATGTAGAGAGCGTAAAGGATCACGAATGGCAGTCTGAAGAGGCTAAAAGGGCTATTAGAAAGCTTGAGGCTTCTATTCCAAGAGACAGAGAGAAGTTAGTTCAGAGAGTTAAGGACGCTGCGATGTATAAGTATATTAAGTATGCTGTACTAGCGGGTGGCGGAATTCTCTCAGTAATTGCACTAGTTGCTTCCCCTCTTTTTGGAGTCATGGCACTTCTTTTAACTGTAGGCTTATATTTTGTTATAGATATATTTGCGAGAGATGGTGTAGTGGCAGCCAACAAGCTAAGACGCTTAGACGAGGCCATGAACGCGGCAAATGCAAATGAAGAAAATTCCTAAATCACTTGACTTTAGTCCGGTGGTTTGTTATAATCTCATTTGTTGATTTTTAATCAATCTAATATATGTGTGTGTAGCTCAGCTGGATAGAGCACTTGGCTACGGACCAAGGTGTCGGGGGTTCGAATCCTCTCACGCACGTAACACCAAGTTCGCGAACTAGCCTTCGCGAACTTATTTTTTTAAGGAGGTTATGATATGGAGGACTTAAGTACAGAAGGCATGATGCTATACGTTGTTGAATCTATTGAGGCAAGTAACAAGCCGATTCTAGAGCGTATAGACAGATTAGAGAGAGAGCTTACTGAGCTTAGAAAGCTTGCGCAGAAAAACCAGGGATTACTTGAGGAAATGTATCAGGGTATCAACATGGTTGTTTCTGATAAATAGACAAGGGGGCTTAGGATGAAAGTTATAGTTGCTGTAGATTCTAACTGGGCAATTGGCAATAAGGGGGCCTTACTTGCCAGAAATAAGGAAGATATGCAGTTCTTTAAGACGACTACTACAGGCAATGTTGTAGTGATGGGAAGAAAAACTCTAGAGAGCTTTCCAGGCGGACGACCACTAAAGGACAGAGACAATATCGTGATAACTAGCAATGCTTCATACAGCGTAGACGGAGCCTATATAGTCAGCTCAGTTGATGAAGCGGTAGCAAAGGCTAAAGAACTGGCTTTAAGCGATAAAGAGGTATATGTAATAGGAGGGGCAAGCATCTATGAGCAAATGCTTGATATCTGCGATGAGGCCTTAGTTACTAAGATGAACAAGGCTTACGAGGCGGATGCGTTTTTCCCTAATCTTGATGAGAGTGGTGACTGGGAACTTTATTCTAGTTCAGAGGACAAAGAGTATCCTGATGGAACTTTTAACTTTTGTATTTATAAGCATAAATAGAAAAAAGCCTATGACGTAACGTCATAGGCTATTATTCTTTAAATTATCAGGATGGCCTTTGGGCACAATCAGCCACTTAACTGGGTACGCTTAACACCCTTAAATGTACGTGTATATAAGCTCTTCTCATCAGTGTACAGCCAAATTCCCAAAACATCCTTAACTATATATGCAACCTTGTTGGAAGAGACATTCATATAAAGAACCTGATCCACATTCAGTTCCTTACATTTAGCTGCTGCGGTTGCAGGATCTGGAGCTGTGAGTTTGTGTTTTTTAACTGCCTGATCTACTGTCATAACAAGACCTCCTTTGCACTTGTAGAAAATTAATATACAGGTCTGTGATATTTAGACTACTTGTGCTATATTTCATTATAATACACAAATTTGAAAATAACAATTATCAAAAATACACAAAAAATGTGCTTCCCCGCTATTTACATAGTCTAAATAATAACTATTCTTAATATTTCCCTATACATTCTTATGTATATTATACCTAAAAGATAGTAAATAATCAAGGCTATGTGCAAAGATAATAAAAATATTTGTGAAAAATTTTAAAGCCGCGACTTTGAGTCGCGACTAGCTTTTTTTTTTGATATTTTATTCAAGTATTTTGTCGATTAAATCGTGCATATCAGGCCTGCTTCTGTATCTTGTTAAAAAATCATATTCATCTTTAGAAATCAGATAGGATGGATAGTATTTTCTAGTGCTGACCCACTCAAAGGTCTCAAGAATGTCATTGATGCTGTAAAAATTGCAGAGCGCAAGAAAAGTGATGCTATTTGGAACGCTGTAGCCATCCTCCCAGGCATATACAGTAGATGGCTTGATATTTTGAACATCGTTCTCTTTAAGATACTCACATACCTCCTCAACAGGTATTCCGTTCATAACACGGCAAGACTTGATAATCCTGCCAAAGCAAATCTTACGTGAGCGTGATTCAAGATTCTCTTTGTACATAGCATTACCCCCTTAGGTAAAATCAGTGTCTTTGCCTCAATATCTCGTATGAAATAATTGTGGCGGCCATAGCTGCGTTCAGAGATTCTACCTTTCCACACATAGGAATGCGTATCATTATATCGGCCTGTCTTGTTATATTTTCAGTTAATCCGTTACCCTCGTTGCCTATAAGAATGGCAGTCCCTAAAGTAAAATCGCTGAAATATATATCATCTCCGTCAAGGTGTCCAGCATATACTGTAATACCCTCATTTTTTAGGAGAGTGATAGCATCATCTAGGGAATCTACATAACTATAAGGAACTCTAAAAATTGAGCCCATAGTAGAACGCACAACCTTAGGATTGTAGACGTCCACAGTGTCTTTGCTCATGATAATTCCTGTTATACCAGCACCTTCAGCCATTCTTATTATTGTTCCGAGATTGCCAGGATCCTGAAGATTTTCAAGAACAAGTAAAGCGGGGGTTTGATCACTGCCCTTGATAATATCCTCAATACTATAGTCAAATGCTTTAACCACAGCCATTATTCCTTGCGGTGTGACTGTGTCAGCGATGGCCTTAAATACTTTGCTATTTACTAACTTAACGTCAATGCCAGTGAGCATTTCTTTATGCTTATCATAGAATTCTTCTGTTGCAAATGCTGTCAAAATAAGCTCTTTTGGACAGTCCTTAAAAAGTCTTAATCCCTCGATTACATAACTTTTGCTCTCTCTTCTAGTTTTAGCGCTCTTAATGAGCTTTAGAACGTTTTTAATTTGTTGATTATCTGTACTTGTTATCAAATCCATTTTATCTGCCATAATTATACCCCGATTTAATGTAATCTTTAACACTAGCAGGAGTTGCCTTTACATACTCCTCGCCGTATTTATAAATTAATTCATCTAGTAATTCTTCGCTAAATTTAACTTTATAGTTGTTTTCAAGTCGCTTGACTGCCTTTTCCTTGTTTAGATAAATGATAACATTTGACGCGTTAATGCTTGAGTGATGTTTTTTTAATTGGTCTAACAAGCTATCTTTGATAGACTCATATGATTCCTTGTCGTTAAACTTAATCCAAATGTCAGGAGACATTTCGTCAAATGTTATAATCTGGTCTACTATTATTCTGATATTGCTTTCTTCTATATCTACCCTACCTGCAATAAAGCATTTGCAATCATCAACTATGACACTTCTTTTTGGCTCATAGGCTTTAGGAAAGAAGAGAAGATTGACGCTTCCGGATAAGTCAGTTAATTTGCCTGTTGCCATTTGCTGGTTTTTTCTAGTCATTCTAGGCTGTATGTCTTCTAGTATTCCACCTATTATTACCCTGTCCTTGTTAGATAGCTGAAATGAATGATTTTCCTCATCGTAGGCAAAGATTGAGGCCTTAACATTTGAGTTTTTGTTAATCCAGTCGGCGTAGTTATCTAGTGGATGTCCAGAGACATAACTTCCGATGATTTCCTTTTCGTAAGCAAGCTTGATTTCATCTTCAAATTCTCCACAATCAGGAAGTGCTGGTCTATAGATTGACTCGTCAATTCCTATCTTTGCTCCATAGTCAAATATAGACTGTTGACCGCTAATGGTCTTTTTCTTGTCCGTATTGACAATCTGTATGACTGATGGATAAATCTGCATTAATTGTTTTCTTGTTGCTCCTAAACTGTCAAATGCTCCAGCCTTTATCAGGCTTTCAAGACTTCTTTTGTTAACCTCCTTGCTGGTGAGTCTCTCTGCAAAATCATAGATATCTTTATAAGGTCCTCGCTTTTTTCGCTCTAGTATAATTGCATCAATAACATTGTAGCCTAGACTCTTAATAGCAGAAAGTCCAAAGCGTATGCTGTCGTTAGTCGCGGTAAATTCAGCTTCTGACAAGTTGATATCTGGAGCTAAAACCTTGATATTTGACTGCTTTAATGTTGCTATATATCCCCCTAGTTTGGCTGAATTATCAGAGACTGATGATATAAGAGCTGCCATAAATTCAGCGGGATAGTGGGCTTTTAGGTAAGCTGTCTGATAAGCTACAACTGCGTAAGCAGCGGCATGTGATTTGTTAAATGCATACTTACCAAAGTCAGTCATCTCATCAAAAATTTTCTCGGCTGTTTCTTCTAAAATGCCATTGTTTACACAGCCTTTTATGCCTAATTCTTTATTTCCGTATATGAAGCTAGTTTTTTCATTTAGCAGGACATCTGTCTTTTTCTTGGACATAGCCTTTCTTACCAAGTCGCTTCGACCAAGAGTGTAGCCTGCAAGCTTCATAAAGATCTGCATAACCTGCTCTTGATAAACTATGCAGCCGTAGGTTGGAGCAAGTATTTCTTCAAGTTCAGGGCAGTCGTATCTGATAAGAGCACTTTCTTCTTTGCCTTTTATATATCTAGGGATAAAGTCCATAGGTCCAGGTCTAAAGAGTGCTATACCTGCAATTACGTCATCTATATTATTGGGTTTTAGTTCTTTCATAAAGGCTCTCATACCACGACTCTCAAGCTGAAATACACCCTCTGTATTGCCGGATGATATAAGCTTATAAACTTCACTGTCATCAAGTGGTATATTGTCTATATCAAGGTCGTTGCCCGTATTTTTGATAACCATGGAGACAGCATCTTGTATTACTGTTAAGTTTCTTAGAGCCAAAAAGTCCATTTTTAAGAGGCCTAACTCTTCAATCTCGGTCATAGTAAACTGCGTTGTTGTAAAGCCGTCTGAGCCTAGTGATAAAGGAATAAACTCATCAAGAGGTTTAGGTCCAATAACCACACCGGCAGCGTGAGTTGAGCTGTGACGCGGCATTCCCTCTAGCTGTTTTGCAGTGTCAATTAAGCGCTTAATATCATCCTTGGTCTCATAAAGCTCTCTTAGTTCTCTGACTTCATTTAAGGCTTCTTTTATTGTGATATGTGATGATGGAATCAGCTTAGAGACAGCATTTACCTCGGATAAAGGTAGATTCATTACTCTGCCTACGTCTCTGATAACCATCTTAGCTGCCATTGTACCAAATGTTACAATCTGAACAACTCTGTCCTTGCCGTATTTTCTAGTAACATAGTCTATGACCTCCTGCCTTCTTATATAGCAAAAGTCAATATCTATATCGGGCATGGATATGCGGTCAGGATTTAGGAATCTTTCAAAGAGAAGGTTGTAGTGAATTGGATCAATGTTAGTGATGCTAAGGCAGTAAGAGACGATACTTCCTGCTGCAGAGCCTCTTCCTGGTCCAACGGCAATTCCTTCATTTTTGGCATAGTTTATAAAATCCCAGACAATCAAGAAATAGTCAACAAAGCCCATTTTTTTGATTGTTTCAAGCTCGTAATTAAGTCGCTCTTTAAGCATAGGCAGCTGATTAGAATATATATCTTTAGGATAGCGCTTATTAAGACCTTCTTCACAGAGTTTGCTTAGATATTCATATGAATCCATATCATCAGGAACCGGATATTTAGGGAGCTTGTAATTGCCAAATTCAATGTTTACATTGCATCTTTTGGCAATAAGCTCGGTATTGTCTATAGCCTCCTTAGCATATGGAAATAGCGCTAGCATTTCCTCCTCGGACTTTAGATAGAACTGTCCGCCCGTGTAGCGCATTCTGTTCTCGTCAGAGAGTAGGCTTCCTGTTTGTATGCAAAGCAAGACATCATGAGCGTAAGCGTCAGATGCCAATGTATAGTGTGAGTCGTTAGTTGCGACAAGTGGAATATTAGTCTCGTTGTGAAGTCTTAAGAGTCCCTGATTGACCTTGATTTGCTCTTCGTAGCCGTGATACTGCATTTCAAGAAAGTAATTATCTTCTCCAAATGTATTCTGATACCAAAGGGCAGCCTTTTTAGCTTCGTCATATAAGTCCGTTTTTAGATAGCAGGCGATTTCTCCCTGAAGGCAGGCAGACAGGCAAATGATACCCTCGTGATATTTGCTAAGAAGCTCTTTATCGACTCTGGGCTTATAGTAAAAGCCTTCAGTGAAGCCTTTAGATACGATTTTGATTAGATTTTTGTAGCCGGTGTCATTTTCGGCTAATAAGATTAGATGGTAGTAGCGATCCTTACCCTTAGTTGTTTCTTTTATGAATCTTGAGTCTGGAGCGACATAGACTTCGCAGCCTATAATCGGCTTAATTCCTGCATTTTTACACGCCTTGTAAAATGCAATAACGCCGTACATAACGCCGTGGTCAGTTATTGCAAGACTGTTCATATTAAGTTCTTTAGCGCGATTAACAAGCTCGTTAATCTTACTTGCGCCATCTAAGAGACTGTACTCTGTATGAACATGAAGGTGAGTAAACATAGGCTGCTCCTTTAACAATCGTAGTAAAGGAGAGCTTTTTAGCTCTCCCTTGACTTCTTAGTACATGCTTTCATAGCTTCAAAAACTGCGCTTCTCATGCCCTTGGCTTCTAAGACTCTGACAGCCTCGATAGTTGTACCGCCTGGTGAACAAACCATATCCTTAAGCTCTCCAGGATGTTTGCCGGTCTCTAGAACCATCTTGGCACTTCCTAAAACCGCCTGAGCTGCAAATGTATAAGCCTGTGCTCTAGGCATTCCGTCTGCTACTGCTGCATCAGCCATTGCCTCAATAAACATAAAGACATAAGCAGGTGAGCTTCCGCTGACGCTTGTAACTACATCCATGAGGTTTTCTTTTACAACCTCAGCCTTGCCGAAACTGTTTAACAGCTTAAGAGCAAGCTCCTTGTCCTCGTGGTCAAGGTTTTTGCCAAATGCAACGCCTGTGATGCCCTCACCGACTAGGGCAGGAGTGTTAGGCATTGTTCTAACAATCTTAATTCTCTCATCACCTATATTCTTATCAAGCCATGAAATGGTCTTGCCAGGTGCGATTGAGATAAACATAAGTCCAGGAGATAAGCCCTCTCGCTGACTAAGTACCTCAGAAACTGTCTTTCTAATATCTGTGATTACATCCTCGTAGTAGGTTGGCTTAACAGCCAAAAATACGATGTCAGATTCCTTGACAACCGTGCGGTTATCGTCTGTAATATTAACTCCATACTGTTCATTGCAGGCATTTCTAGCAGCCTCACTTACATCGGATGCGATAATCTCATCCTTAGAAGCTAAGCCCTTTGCTAAAATACCAGCCATAATTGCTTTGCCCATGTTTCCACAGCCAATAAATCCTATTTTCAATGTGTACCTCCTTAAAATCTTTTTATTTTAGTTACACTTCTTTATATTATAAAAACTGAATTATTATAAATCAAGACTTATTAGATAAATGTTTCAAAAATGTCCTAAATATTTAGTTTTTTCTTGTGAAAATGCATATATTTCTTGTGGTAAATCTTCAAATGTAGTACAATAAGTAGTGGTATGAACTATACCGAACATTTTTGAGGAAGGGGGATATTATGCCGTTATCATTTTTTCAAATTTGGTTAATTTTAGCGGTGGTTTTTGTAATAGTTGAGTGCATCACTATGGGACTTGCAACTGTATGGTTTGCTATTGGATGTTTAGTAGCTGCTATATGTGCTGGCTTAGGCTTTCCATTTCCGGTGCAGTTAATAGCATTTTTGGTTGTTTCATTATGCTTATTAGCATTTACAAGACCATGGGCTAAGAAATATCTCAATAATAGATTGACAGCGACAAATGCTGACAGGCTTGTAGGACAGATTGGGATAGTAACTATTCCTATTGACAATCTGCATGCCGAGGGGCAGATTTTGGTCAACGGAAGCTACTGGACAGCAAGAAATGCCAAAGGTGACGAAATCATTGAGAAAGATGCTCAAGTTAAGGTAGTAGAGCTTAACGGAGCCAAATGTTTAGTAGAACTAAGCTAATTTACAATATTTTAGGAGGATTTAATTATGGGACCATATATTGCTATTATTTTAATAGTTGTTATTTTGTGGATTATTGTTTCGTGTATCAGAGTTGTGCCACAGGCTACAGCTTATGTAATTGAGAGATTAGGTACTTATTCAGTGACCTGGGATGTCGGACTTCATTTAAAGACGCCATTAATTGACAGAGTTGCTAAGAAGGTTAACCTAAAGGAGCAGGTGCTTGATTTTCCACCACAGCCCGTTATTACCAAGGACAATGTTACTATGAAGATTGACACAGTTGTATTCTTCCAGATCATTGATCCTAAGCAGTTTACTTACGGTGTTGAGAATCCATTTATAGCAGTTGAGAAGCTTACTGCAACTACACTTCGTAACATTATCGGTGATCTTGAGCTTGATCAGACTCTTACATCAAGAGAGACAATCAATACCAAGATGTGTTCAGTACTTGACTTAGCTACTGACCCTTGGGGAATCAAGATTAATCGTGTAGAGCTTAAGAATATTATGCCACCTGCAGAGATTCAGGATTCAATGGAGAAGCAGATGAAGGCTGAGCGTGAGAGACGTGAGGCTATTCTTCGTGCAGAGGGTGAGAAAAAGGCTGCTATTCTTACTGCAGAAGGTAAGAAAGAGTCAGCTATTCTTCAGGCAGAGGCTGATAAGGCAGCTGCTATCTTAAGAGCTGAGGCTAAGAAGGAAGCAACAATTCGCGAGGCAGAAGGTCAGGCTGAGGCTATACTAGCTATTCAGAAGGCTAACGCAGATGGTTTGAACTTTATCAAGGAAGTTAATGCTGATGAGGCGCTTATTAAGATTAAGAGCTTAGAAGCATTTGCTAAGGCAGCAGATGGACAGGCAACTAAGATTATTATACCTTCAGAGATTCAAGGATTAGCGGGACTTGCTAAGTCTATAACAGAGGTCTCTAAGGATTGATAAGAAGATAAAGATTAAAGTAGGAGGCGATATACTATGGGTAGCAAGAAGGATATTTTCGAAGATTTATATATCTTTGAAATGGCTAACTCTCATCAGGGAAGCGTAGAGCATGGAATTGATATTATCCACGAGATGGGCAAGATTGCTAGAAAGCACAATATCAAGGCCGGAGTTAAGCTTCAATATCGTAATCTGGACAACTTTATTCATCCAGACTATCGAGGAAGGGACGATGTTCCACACGTTTCAAGATTTGAGAGTACAAGACTTACATTTGAACAGTTTTGTCAGCTTGTAGATGCTGTCAAGGAAGAGGGCATGGTTACAATCAGTACTCCGTTTGATGAGGATGGAGTTGGCTGGTGTATGGAGCAGGGCTTAGACGTAATTAAGATAGCAAGCTGTTCATCGCTTGACTGGCCATTGCTTACTAGAGCTGCTGAGACTAGAAAGCCTCTTATAATTTCGACTGGCGGTAAGACTTTATCAGATATAGATAAACTCTATAACTTCTTTACACACAGAGACTGTCATTTTGCATTTTT
>JAIKVP010000179.1 GCA_024685635.1 Lachnospiraceae bacterium | reverse complement strand
AGCTTAAGCTTTCTCATAAGCTCAGGTACCTTATTATAGAGCAGAATTCTGTGGCCAATATTATCACCAGCATCTCCACCGATATTAACCACATCCACTCTGGCTCTCTTAGTTATAACTCCCAAAAAGCTTGAGTTAATCTTTATTGCATTTATCTTAGCCATAGGAATCGTATATTTTCTTCTTGTTATAAGACCAGTATTAACGCAAATGCTAGCGCCACGCCTTGTAGACCTAAAGTTTATATCTGTCTCCCATGACTTAAACTGTGCTCCAACAATACTGAAAAAGGTAAAAATACCGAATATAATTGAACCAAATCCAGCTCCTATCATAGCTGCATTACCAGTGCCAGCTGCAATCAAGCCTGTAATTGCAAAGCCAAGTCCTATAATGCCTGCAATAATAATTCCAAAAACCAAAAGTGAAGTATTTATTATACAATTGGCAATAAACTCCTTAGCACTATAGGTTACGTCAAAATCATCTTCTGCAAATTGTTCTTTAATAGATTCTTCTGTGATAAGTGGCTTTGATCGATTAGCGCTAACAGCCAAATTATCAGCCACCACGACCGTCTCTTCATTAGTTTCATTTACTAGCAAGTTCTCTTCACTAGTTTCATTTTCTAACAAGGCCTCTTCTTTAATCTTCTTAGCCATATCCATAATGATAGTACGGATTTCTTCAGCCCTGTCTCTTTTGAAAACCATAAGCATATCAGTATCTGCCGCTTCTGTAGAGCTTGAGGTATCAATCTTAAGCTTATAGGTTCCCATAATAAGCTCAAATAAGTTTCTCTCTAAGTTGATATTAGATATATTGCTTATATTAATATTCTTAACCTTCTTATAAAGGGTGTTACGCCTTATAGTGATAACTCCATCCTTGACTGTCATGGTAGTCTTACGCCATCTGTTAAAGCAGATAAATCCAACTATTACTATCACCAAAAAGAAGCCAGCAAGCACCATCAAGCCTTCTAATATATGGCCACTAGCTATATATTTTATCCCTTCATAGGCAGTTTCTGACATACCAAAAGCCATCGCTATAATAAGCCAAATAAAGCCACCTACCTGCTCTAAAATGTAGCTCCAATGGTTCCTAATTCCATTTATCTCATTCATACTTAGCCCCTCCAATTATACTAAATCATCAGAGTTGCCAGTAGATAATGTATCATCTGCCTTAGTTATATCATTTGATTCATCAGATAAGTTAACATTATCCTTAACTGCAAATGCATTAGGGTTCTTGTCTCTAGCCTTAATCGCATAACTATTGATACGTTTTTTAAGCTTGTCTACTAGGTCTTCAGCTACATCTGTATCTATAAATCTTACTACGCCATTACCACCTGCAGTAGTGACAATAATCTTAGAAAAGCCAAATAACTGGTCAAGTGGGCCACTCTGCATCTCTACCTGATGAAGTCTCTCTATAGGTACTATCATAGTCTTAACCCACCAAAAACCTTGTCTAACCCTGATCTCCTCATCAGAGAAAATGTATCTGTATCTCTCATATCTGATTAAAGGAGAGATAATTGTAAATACCCAGATTACGATTAACACGGCTGTTTTTCCAAGCTTAAAAGGCCCCTGAGCACTTTCAGGAAGTCCTTCATTTATCGCAATAGATAAAGCTACTATCATAAATGTTAATATAACAGCTCCAATCGCACTTGAAATAAGCATTAGCCATAAAGCCTTAGTTTCTAACTTGTTCATATCATTCTTATTCATAATTAATCAACCCTCTCATTATATGTTACAGTAAAATTCTTTGTTCCGACAGCAACTACATTACCCGTTTCGCCATCTAAATTCTTATCTAGTGCTGATTCGATTGCATCTATATCAGCGCCCTTGCCAATTTCACCCTCAACTAAAAGCACGCTCTCTTTTAAAGCGTAAACTACAATCTGGTATCTATGGGTATCACTTGGCGGACAAGGTCCTATATAGATATGCTCATCTCTTATAACGCCCTCTTCAATCTCTGTATCAGAGACATCCGTAACTTTTAAGTGTATAAACTCCATAGCATCTGTGTCATAAATGTAGATAGCATAACTATTGGCTCCATCTACCTTATCCCATTTGATATGTGGAATTAGGTTCTCACCTTTTGGAGCAGCAACAGTAGCACAGCAAGCAGTCTTTAGCTTACCTTCCTCATTTACTGAGTCAGAAGTCACATTAAAGCTTCCTACTTTTGACGCTATCTTAGATACATTTTCTATCTTAGTAAGCTTAGTGTCAGTCTTAGAACAGGCTGATACTAACATAAGCGCTATTATGGCTGAAAATACTAGAACTTTTTTATTCATAACTAAGCCCTCACTTATTAATTAATTTCAATTCAATATAATACTATTAAACGCTCTAAAAAGCAAATAAAAAAACCTGCGCATATATACGCAGGCTTTTCTTCCACTCGAATTAAATTCATTACAAATTTACTCGTCACTATTATTCTCATCCGAGTCAAGCATCTCGCGATACTTAGCTAGGATAGTATTCTGAATCTCGTCTCTAGTATCAGAATTAATCGGGTGGGCGACATCGCGATATTCACCATCGCTAGATCGTCTACTCGGCATAGCAATAAAAAGACCTTTATCGCCATCCACAACCTTGATGTCATGTACTACAAAGACATCGTCGAATGTGATTGATACAATCGCCTTAAGCTTACCATCCTTCAAGACTTTCCGAATGCGTACATCCGTGAGCTGCATGAGTAATTTACCTCCTTGCCTTCATCAATCCGTCTTGTTTTCCAAATGATGTCAAGTAGTATAAATACTACTTCTGTAAGGTCGTAAACTTGATATAATTGATAAAAAGATTGTAGTTAGTTACACGATATATCGTGAATTTTTCTCTATCAGAATCTCTATCTTACCATTCTGGCCAATGTGGGTCGAATTAGCTCTTATGGTATCCCTGCTCTCTACGATGCAATTCTCGATATGAACATTATCACCGATATATACATCATTAAGAACTATAGAATTCTTGATAGTAGAATTAGTTCCAACAAAAACTTCCTTAAATAAAACTGAATTCTCTACCGCACCATTAATTATGCATCCGGAAGAAATTAAACTATTCTTAACGTATGCCCCTCTGTTGTACTTCGCAGGTGGAAGATCATCAATCTTAGAATACACATCAGGATATTGCTTAAAGAAATAATCCCTGATATCCTTCTTAAGAAAATCCATGTTGGTTCTATAATATGCATCAACATCACTGATGTTACTCCAATAGGAATCCATCTGATAGGCGTAAATTTTCTTCACACCCTTGTGACGTATCAGTATATCCTTAACAAAGTCTGTGCGTTCTTCTTTTGCACAATTTTCTAGCAGTTCTATCAACTGACGCCTTCTTACTACGTAAACGCCTATAGACGCAATAGTTGAATCTGCTACTAATGGCTTCTCTTCAAACTCAGTGATACGGCCATCTTCGTTAGTTTTTATAACCCCAAATCGATCCAGCTCTGATGGATCCTCAGCCAAATCCTTACATACAACTGTTATATCTGCACCCTTCTCAATATGATACTCTAAAACTTTATTATAATCAAGTTTATATATACCATCTCCTGATGCAATAACTACATATGGCTCATGGCTCTCCTTAAGAAAATTAAGGTTTTGATATAAGGCATCAGCTGTTCCCTTATACCAATAACTGTTAGTGTGCGTAATAGTAGGAGTAAATACAAACAAACCACCCTGCTTACGACCAAAGTCCCACCACTTGCTAGAACTTAAATGCTCGTTAAGCGAACGAGAATTGTATTGTGTAAATACTGCTACTCTTTGAATATGTGAGTTAGTCATATTACTAAGCGCAAAATCTATTGAGCGGTAGCTTCCCGCCATAGGCATAGCAGCAATGGCTCTTTTGTTAGATAACTCTCTCATACGATTGCTGTTACCACCTGCTAAAATAATTCCTATCGCTCTCATGACTCCTCACCTACCTTTATTAGAGAACCGCCGCTTGGCAGTACTCCGTTCTCGTAATCTGCGGCAACAGTCTCACCGAATATTGCCGTATTTTTACCAATCTGAACTCCTTTAGGTATAACAGAGTGCTCACCGATAGTCACTAAACCACCAGCGTAAATGTTAGGTGCCTTGTCGTTCTCCGCTTCATCAAAAGCTCCTAAAACAACTCCCTCACCTACATTAACATACTCTGATATAATTGCCTTATTAATCTGGCAATTCTTTCCTATAACCGTTCCGTTCATAATGATGGAATCACGTATAACCGCACCTTCTTCTACGGTAACATCAGCACCTAAAACTGAGTTATATATCTCTCCATATATCTCGGAGCCCTCACCTATGATACACCCTTCAACCTTGGTAGTATCAGCTATATACTGAGGTGGCAAGACATCATTCTTGGTATATATCTTCCAGAACTCCTCATACAAGTTAAACTCAGGTATGATATCAATGAGCTCCATATTAGCTTCCCAGTATGAAAGAAGTGTTCCAACATCCTTCCAGTAACCCTTGTATTCATACGCAACTACCTTATTGCCCTGCTCGTGAATATAAGGGATAATGTGCTTACCAAAGTCACACTCTGGCTGGTCAGACAGAATCTCTAACGCTTCCTTTAACACATTCCAGCTAAATATATATATACCCATGGATGCCTTAGTGCTTCTTGGATGCTCAGGCTTCTCCTCAAACTCTGTAACCGTTCCGTCCTCATCAGATAAAACAACACCAAATCTTGATGCCTCCTCCTCAGATACGTTAAAGGTTGCAATAGTTACATCTGCATGCTTAGACTTGTGATAATCTAACATCACCTCATAGTCCATCTTGTAGATGTGGTCGCCCGATAGTATAAGCACATAATCCGGGTTATAGTACTGCATATATTCAATATTCTGATAAATAGCGTTAGCAGTTCCTGTATACCACTCACTGCTTGTGCTCTTCTCATAAGGAGGAAGAACAGTTACGCCACCGATATTTCTATCCAAATCCCATGGAACGCCAATTCCAATATGTTGGTTAAGCCTAAGAGGTCTGTACTGTGTTAAGACACCAACTGTATCAATTCCCGCATTGATACAATTACTAAGTGGAAAATCTATAATTTTGTATTTGCCTCCAAATGATACTGCTGGCTTAGCAACTTTGGACGTTAGCACACCAAGTCTGCTTCCTTGTCCACCCGCTAAAAGCATAGCTATCATTTCTTTCTTAATCATGAAGTCACCCCTTCACTATAGAATTTGACATCATTATACCAAACTTTTTGTAAAATGTGAACAACTAACTGCAATGATTTTAGATTTTTTTGTTGAACTTATTAGCACATTTGCAAATATATTGATAGTTATTACAATGCAAATTATACAACCGACTTCATATTTTCTTGAATATTAACAAAAATGGTTATATACTATACATAATTACGAGTTTTGGAGGGTTACAAAATATGTATAACATGGATTTTAATAAGCCCTGCCACATCCACTTTATAGGTATAGGTGGAATTAGTATGAGCGGACTGGCAGAGATACTACTAAAAGAAGGTTTTCAAGTAAGCGGTTCTGATAACCAGGAATCTGACATTGTCAAGTCCCTAGTTTCTGAAGGAGTTAAGGTTGCCATTGGCCAATGTGCTGCTAATATCACTGACGACATCGATGTCATTTGCTATACGGCGGCTATACATGAGGACAATGAAGAGTTTAAGGCGGCTAAGTCCAAGAATCTTCCTATGCTGTCAAGAGCAGAGCTCTTAGGGCAAATGATGACGAACTACAAGCAGGCGATCTGTATTGCAGGTACACACGGCAAAACTACTACTACTTCTATGTTGAGTCACATTTTAATGGATGCAGATACTGACCCAACAATCAGCGTCGGCGGAATATTAGATGCTATTGGCGGCAATGTAAGAGTTGGTGGACCTGATATATTCTTAACCGAGGCTTGCGAGTACACCAACAGCTTTTTATCATTTTTCCCAACTATTAATGCGATACTTAATGTTGAAGAAGACCATATGGATTTCTTTAAGGACATAGATGATATAAGAAACAGTTTTCATAGATTCTCACTGCTTTTGCCTAAGAAGGGTCTCTTAGTAATCAACAAGGATATTGAAAAGCTTTCTTCTATTATTAAGGGAGTTGAAGCCAACATAATAACATTTGGCTCTGATGAAGAAGCTGACTACTATGCTGCTAATATTGATTATGATGATCACGGCTTTGCCCGCTATGATTTATATAAGAAGGAAGAGGAAGTTATGCATGTTGAGCTGTCTGTCACAGGCGAGCACAATATCTATAACTCAATAGCTGCAATTATTATAGCTTTAGAGCTTGATATAGCTAAGGACGCTATCATATCTGGACTGAAGGCGTTTACTGGCACACATAGAAGATTCGAGCTCAAGGGCGAGATGAACGGTGTTACCATCGTTGATGACTACGCTCATCATCCTACCGAGATAAGAGCGACACTTAATGCTGCTACAAGGTATCCGCATAAGGACACATGGGTATGCTTCCAGCCACATACATTTTCAAGGACCAAGGCATTTTTGCACGACTTTGCTGATGCCCTAAGCCTTGCAGATCACGTGGTTTTAGCTGACATTTACGCTGCTAGAGAGGTCGACACAGGCGAGATATCTTCAAGGGATATTGCCAAACTCCTAGAGGAAAAGGGCGTAGATACTCACTATTTTCCATCATTTTCCGAGATTGAAGAATTTCTTCAAAAAAATTGTCAAAAAAATGACTTGTTGATAACTATGGGAGCCGGAAATGTTGTAACAATAGGGGAAGACCTCTTAAAATAATAATTATGAACATTATCCACACATTTATCCACCTATCTTCTGGTTAAATGTGTGGATTTTTTGATATACATATTTACTAGCTTTTAATGATTATTAACATTATCAACAATTTAAACAAGTCAGACAATTTAGCAAAGCGAACAAACAAGCGGTTTTCAAGAATTTTCTCTTGTGATATACTATCGATACATTAAGAAAACCCGAGGTGAATGCTATGACTTCTATCAAAATATCTAACCCATATTCTGTAGATTCTATTTCAGTAAGCAACACCTTTATAGACATATATATGCCACCGGCTAACGGTGAGTTCGTTAAGGTTTATCTGTATTTACTTAGGGCAGCCAATTCTGGCTATTCTCCTACTATCACTGATATTGCAGATGCCTTGTCACACACAGAATCCGACATTTTAAGAGCACTTAAATATTGGGAGAATCAAGGCTTATTTGCTTTGATCTTTGCAGAAAACGGAGAACTAGCTACTATCTCTCTTTTACCTATTGATAGAGCGGCAGCTGTTCCTGTTAAGAAGCCTACTCCAACTATAACCCCAGCCTTAAAGAATGCTATGGGGCTTAACGGCGGTGCTGTAACATTTGCTAAGAAAGAAAGTCAGGGCGGAGATTTAGTTAAAATGCCGCCTGCAAAGAAAGACTACGATCCTATGACCATAGAACAGAGCTTGTCCGAAAAGGAGAGCGACGAGATAAGAGACCTTTTATACGAAGCCGAGACGCTGCTTAACGCTACAGTTTCTGACCAGGTTTTATCGACTTTGTTCTATCTATATAACGATTTAAAGCTGCCTATCGATTTGATATACTTTGCAATCGAGTACTGCGCAGAGCTTGGCAAGCACAGCTTTAGGTATTTTGAAAAAACTGCCCTTGCCTGGTACGAGAAGAATATTACAAGCGTTGAGGAAGCTAAGCAAATGCTAGAAGACAACTCAGCCCAGGTCAGTGCCGTAAAAAAGGCTCTAGGTCTTAACACATGGGGCGAGGAGGCTAGGGTTTCTCTCCAGTTATGGATTAACGATTATAAGATGCCTCTTAATCTGATTGTAGAGGCTTGTAATAGAGCCTATACAAAAACTGGCGGCAACAATGCCCTTAGATATGTTCAGAAAACGCTTGATAATTGGAACAACGATAATATAAGAAGCTTAGAGGACTTAGAAAAGAGCGACAAAGCCTTTCACGCGGCACAAAAGCAGAGCGCTAAAGAGAGTCTCTCTCCATCTAAGAAGGCCTTTCATAACTACGAGTCACGAGACGAAATCGATTACGACGCATTGCTCAACAATATCAAGGCCAAACCTAAAAGCGAGGTGTAAATGATGTCGTTATCAAAAGAGATTAGATTAATATACGAACAACGACAATTTGAAAACAGACAAATGCTTGAAGAAAGGCTAAATAGCACCTACCTTGAGCACCCTAGACTAAAAGAGCTTGACCATGAGATTAAGAGCAAGATGATAAATAACGCTATCATGAAAATTGATGGCAGCATTATGGCAGATGATGATGAACTCTCGCTTGACGATTTAATGAACGAAAAGAAAAACTATCTTGAAGAAAATGGTCTTACTAATGACTATCTAAATCCTATCTATCACTGTGATAAGTGTAAGGATTTAGGCTATTTAGAAGATGGCAGTTCGTGCTCTTGCTTTATCAAGCTTAAGTCAGAGCTTTTAATTGAGCAGTCTCCACTTAAGGAGAGAATAAAGACTGATAAGTTTGAAAATTTTAATTTGGACTATTATAGTGCTGAGGCTACAGATGGTAAGAGCAGTTCATCTAAGGACTGCGCGAAGCTTGCATTTGACACAGCTAAAGAATATGTAAAGAATTTCCCATCTGGGGAAAATCTCTTTTTTTCTGGCCCGTCAGGTGTTGGTAAGACCTTTATTACGACCTGTATCGCAGGAAAGTTACTAAATGAAGCTTTGCTAGTCTGCTATCTTCCTGCGTCAGAGTTGTTTGATATAATTGGAGATTACCAGTTTAACAGGAAGTCATCGCATTTGACTAACTATCAGGATATCAAGGAATCTGATTTACTTATCATTGATGATTTGGGAACTGAGCTCGCTTCAGGTTTTGTTGACTCTGCTCTTTTTACAATAGTAAATGACAGAGGACTTAGGAAAAAGAGTACAATTATCTCTACTAACCTAAATCTCAATCAGGTTAGAGCCAATTATACAGACCGTGTTGCTTCAAGAATATTTGAACAGTACACAGTCATTCAAATGTATGGACAGGATATAAGAACTGTAAAAAGATTTTCTTAATATTGTGAATTATTCATATTGACATCTTTTTTCAATTCATTATCATATAACAGTAACATTTTATAACTATTCATTAACGGAGGATGTAACAATGCCAAAAGACACTCATTTACAGACGATACCTGTTGGAAAGCTCCAGCTTGTAGCTATGGAAAGCAGCAAGGAATTAGGCAAGTTAGTTGACAACTACCTGGTTCAGTGGAGAAAGGAACGTCAGAACGAAAACAAATCAACAGTAGCATTTCATGGTTACGAGAGAGACACTTACCTTTTGGACGCAAAATGCCCTCGCTTCGGTTCAGGTGAGGCTAAGGGTGAGATCCACGAATCAGTTCGAGGTAGCGACTTATACATTCTTGTTGATGTTACTAACTATAGCGTCAAGTATAAGCTATGTGGTCAGGAGAATTCTATGTCACCAGATGACCATTTCTCTGACGTTAAGCGTATCATCGCAGCTGCAGCTGGTAAGCCAAGAAAGATTACAGTTATCATGCCTTTCTTATATGAGAGCCGCCAGCACAGACGAACAAGCAGAGAATCACTTGATGCAGCTAATGCTTTACAGGAGCTTACAGCAATAGGCGTTGACAATATTATAACATTTGACGCACATGACCCTCGTGTTCAGAATGCTATCCCTTATAGCGGATTTGAGAACATTATGCCTACCTATCAGTTTATCAAGGCTCTACTTAGATCTACTAACGATCTTCAGCTTGATAAGGACCATTTGATGGTTATAAGCCCTGATGAGGGAGCTATGAGCAGAGCTATCTACTTTGCCAATGTATTAGGAATCAATGTAGGTATGTTCTACAAGCGTCGTGATTACACTACTATTGTTGACGGTAAGAACCCTATTTTAGCTCACGAATATTTAGGTGATGACTTAAATGGCAAGGATGTTTTGATTGTTGATGATATGATTTCATCAGGCGAGAGTATGATTGATGTTGCCAAGGAATTAAAGAGAAGAAATGCAAGACGAGTATTTGCTATATCAACATTTGGATTATTTACAAATGGTCTTGAGGTATTTGATAAGTGTGTAGAGGACGGCATTATCGAGAAGGTTATAACAACTAACTTAATTTATCAGAAGCCTGAGCTTTTCACCAGAAGCTGGTATGTAAGCGCTGACTTAAGTAAATATATCGCTTTGATTATTGATAACTTAAATCACGATGCTTCTATTAGCAACTTACTTAACCCAACCGAGCGTATTCAAAAGCGTATTGAAGAATACAACAAAAGCGGTGGAACAATTAGCTAATTAATCAACTAACTTACATCAAAAAGAGGTTGTAATATCAACTTAGATATTACAACCTCTTTTTATTGTTATTCTACAGGCTCCGGAACTACCGGTGCCTCTGTTACAACTGGTGCCTCTGTTACTGGTGCCTCTGTCTCAACTGGAGCTTCTGTTACCGGTGCCTCTGTTACTGGTACTTCCTCTTCAGTCACTGGCTCATCATCAATAACATCATCAATCTGCTGATCCATCTCAGGCTCAGTAGTCTCCTCCTCTGTAGTTGTCAAATCATCCTTATCAAGTGCCTTCTTGGCCTTGTTAGGCATTACATACATATCCCAATCCTTAGGAGAAAGTCCCTTATGAATCTCCTCCATAAACGGTCTCCATATGCTAAGCGGATAAGTAGCACCGAATAGATTATTAACTTTTTTAGGGTTATCACAGCCAACCCAGACGGTTGTTGTAAAGTACTTAGTAAATCCACAGAACCATCCATCCTTCATCTCATCGGTAGTTCCTGTCTTACCAGCACAAGGCATGTTGTTAGATAAGTAGTTACCAGCTGCAGTACCTCTAATCAATACACCCTTTAAGACGTCAACCATCATAAGAGCAGCATTTTTCTCATAAATCTCTGTCTCTTCTACTTCATCAGATACTAAAACTGTACCCTTAGAATCTGTGATTGTAACAATACAAGTAGGCTCTCTAAACTTACCGCCGTTGGCAATTGTAGAATAGGCTGAAGCCTGCTCT
>JAIKVP010000301.1 GCA_024685635.1 Lachnospiraceae bacterium | reverse complement strand
TCCTTAATTCAGGCGAGGGTGATTTGACTCAGAAGCTTGACCTTGCAAGTGGCGACGAGCTAGAAGAGATTGCCAATGAATTTAACATTTTCATTGAAGAGATTAGAACGGTATTCTCTACATTTGCAGGAGCGGTGTCTGAGATTGAGGGCTCGTCAAACAGCGTGTCTTCTATATCTGAGGACAACACCCTAAGTATAGACAATATAACACTTTCGCTTCAGTCGCTTTCAGCGCAAATGGAGCAGACTTCAGCGTCAACTACAACCATTATGGAGCAGCTTGACGAGGTTGCAACATCAGTTAAGAATCTCGATGAGAGAGCGAAGGATAGAAGCAAGACCGCAGGTGAAATCAGTGCAAATGCTAACAAGAAGAGTGAGGAAATAAGCGCAGTTGAGACTAACACAAGAGAGATTATTGAGAACCTTCAAGTTAGCTTAGATGCAGCCTTAGAGGAGACCAAGGCGGTTGAGAAGATTGATGAGATCACAGAGCAGATTCTAAAGGTTGCTAAGACAACTCAGATTCTTTCGCTCAATGCACATACAGAGGCTGCAAGAGCAGGTGCTGCGGGACAGGGCTTTAACATTATCGCGGACAGCGTTGGCCAGTTAAGTCAGCAGATTAGCACCCTTGTTAAGAACATTCAGTTAGTCAATCAGCAGGTTAAGGAGAGCGTGGTTAATCTCTCAGATAATGTTTCTAAGATGACTAATTTTATGAGAGAAAATGTGTTGACAGATTACGCTACATTTGCTGAAATGGGACAGGAATACAGCTCCAATATGAAGCGTATGGCTGAGATTTTGATGCATGTAAGCGAGATAACTGAGGTTATTGATAACACTGTCTCAGGCGTGGATATGCAGCTTTCTGACATGGATGGAGTTATTGCTAGTGCAGCTGATGAGATTAACCAGGTTCACAGCTTAAGTATGAATATCAAGGCAGAAAATGATAAAATGAACGAGATTGCAGAGACCAATGTTTCAGAGGTTAAGTCGATGCATGATGAGTTTGATAGGTTTGTTTATTGATGAAAAAGAATATAAATAATAGAATTGATAAATAGATTATACTAAGGATTTAGTAATCAGAATATGAATAATTGAATTAGCAAATAGGTTATGAATATATGAATTGGAAATATATTATATAATTACGAAATAAAAACCAATCCTCAGAATTAGATTAATATCTAATTTTGAAGATTGGTATTTTTGTGCTATTTTTTAATTAAGATAATATAATAAAAAATTGCTCAAAGTTAACATAAAGCCCCTATTTTATTAGATTTTATGTGGAATTATAAGCCAAAATATAGTATAATTTTTATGGGTGTAGCATATAAGGGAAATACTTAATTCAAGGAGGATTAATAGTATGGGAGGAAAGTTAAACTTAAAAGCACAGTTAATTCTGATAATGGTTATGCTAGCGGCTATTCCAATTATCGTATGTACTGTAGTTAGCTATGTAAGGTCGCTTAAAGTAGCTAACGAGAATGCTTATGCGCTTGATAAGTCCGAAGTACAATCAGTTGAGAATGACTATAAGACACTTATAGATCAGAATTTTAGAAGTATTGAAGCGATGGCTTCTACTGTGACAGTACAGAAGTTTCTTCAAGACCCTAACAACGCAGAACTTAAGGCAGAGGTTATTGCCTTAATTCAAAATGTTGATGATGCATATGGCGATGGTAATATGTCAATAGTTACCAACGCAGAAGGCATGCAGATAGCACGAGCTAAGGGAGATTGCGTTGATATCTCAGATAGAGAGTATTTCCAGAAGGCTATGGAAGGTAATCGGTACACATCAGATATTATCGTATCTAAGTCCAATGGTTCAAGAATTGTTATCAATATCGTTCCTGTAACAGTTGACGGACAGGTTATTGGAACTGTTCAGCGTAATTTTGATCTTGCTGTTCTTCATGACCTTATGGCGAGTGAAGTTATAGAGGAAAATGA
This sequence comes from Lachnospiraceae bacterium, assembly GCA_024685635.1. Classification (GTDB taxonomy): domain Bacteria; phylum Bacillota; class Clostridia; order Lachnospirales; family Lachnospiraceae; genus NC2004. The sequence goes on along the minus strand of JAIKVP010000301.1, from coordinate 8,493 downwards.
AGAAGTACTTATTGTAGATAACACTGGTTCAGTTATTGCACATAGTGCAAGAGAGATTTCACCAGACGAGCCAGAGGATCAGAGTATGAATCCATTTTATACCAAATCAAGAGATTCAATGGATGCTGAGGGTATTTATATTGCTGAGTTCCAGGGTATTGATTGGCAGATAGCATTTACAAGAGATCCTGATACTGGATTCGTTGCAGTAGTTGCTCGAGATTCTGGTATCGCCCTTAAGACTGCTGTTCACCAGGCTTTATTCAATATTATTATTGGAGTTATAGTTCTAATCCTTTCAGTAATATTTGCTATTGTATTTGCATCTAACTTCGTTAAGCCTATTATATCAATGGTTGATGGAGTTACAGATCTTGCACATAGAAACTTTACAGGTCCAGACATTGAAGTTAAGGCTGGCAACGAGCTTGGATTGATGGCAAGTTCATTTAACGGAATGAAGCATTATCTGCAAAAGGTTCTTATTGAAACCAGAGAGGGAATTGGAACTGTTGATGATTCAGCTAACAATTTTGCCGAGGTAGCAGAAGAGTCGGCAAGAGCTTTAGAGTCAATTGCCAATTCGACAACAGAGCTTGCTAACGGTTCTCAGGAGCAGGCAGATCTTGTAAGCTCAGCAGTTGATTTGTCAGACGAGATGACCAATTCAATCAACCTTGTAATTGACAATATGAAAGAAATCAAGGACGAGTCAGACAATGCTAACAAGAAGGCGTCTGAGGGTGCTGACATTATAAATGACGCAATTAGATTTATCGGTGTCTTAAAAGAGGATATGGAGAAGACTCAAGAGACTATGCTTGAGCTTGAGGAGCAGTCTAAGTCTATTTCTGCAATCACAGATACAATCGCAGATATCGCATCACAGACCAATCTTCTTTCTCTTAATGCTTCAATTGAGGCGGCTAGAGCTGGTGAGGCTGGTAAGGGATTTGCGGTAGTTGCAACTGAGGTTGGAACGCTAGCGCAAGAGTCGCATGAGGCTTCTGTAGAGATTTCTAAGATTGTTAAGGATATCCAGGATAGCACAATCAACGTGGTTAGCGCTATGAAAGACAGCTTAGATAAGACTATTCAGTCAGCAGATGCAGTTGATAAGGCTGGCGAAGCATTTACCGTTATTGCTGACAATATCGAGGTTCTTGATGATAAGATTGAGCAGTCTAGCAAGGTTTCAGATGAGGTAATTGTCAGAAATGATGAGGTTAGACAGGCTATTCTTAACCTTGAGGAAGTTGCAAGAACCATGTCTGAGAATACAGATTCAATCTCAGCAGCAACCCAGCAGCAGACTGCGAGAATGCAGGAGATTGACAATCAGAGTCATCAGATGGCAGAGGTTGCAGACGGCTTAAGAGAGAGCATTGCTATGTTTAATTTGTAGGATATGTTTGTTAATGATATGATTCTAATATGATTAACTTGTTAGTGATAAGATTTTGATATGAAATAAAGCCTGTATTCTAAGATTCATTCTTTAGAATACAGGCTTTTATATTTAATCTGAGACTATATAGATTATTTAAACTATATATAGTTATTAACTACAGTTTATTTAAATTAAGTTATTAACTGCATTTTCATAAAATCTAGCTATTAACTGCATTTTCTTCTTCGGTCTTATCTTCACTCTTTAACACTATCTCGCTCTGGTCAAATGTTACCGGATATTGTTTCATATCGATAAATGCAGTAACGCCTGCAAAAAGCGTTTCTGCCTTGATATAACATGCATCGCGGTTAGGATCTAACTGCCTGTTAGTGTTAGCAAGAATTGTGCTTGCAGTCGATTGTTTAATAAGTTCTGCTAAGAGCTCTCTCTTGATTACCTGAATCTTGTGTACGATATCGTCAGTCTTATTCTCGACCTTTTGTAAAGAGTCTTCTCTTGCAATGATAAGTGGAATGCTCTTTCTGGTTTCATCTAAAAGAGTAAGAGCAGCTTTGGCTCTGTCATCTTCATTGCCTAATTTGCCGGTTGAAACCTTGGTGTCCATGCGCTGTCTGTTGCCGATTTTGTTAGCATTAATTTCGAAGCCACCGTAGTTTACACCACCGGAAATTGAACCGACACCCTCTGTAACATTGATATTGTTGCCCGCGAAAATCATGCTGCTCAATATGTAATTTGCCTCGATATTGTTGTGGGCAGTTACATTGGCGTGCTCAATAAACTTGGCTTTTAGGTTGCCACCGCATTCTATCTTACAGTTGCCTCCACCTAGGATACCACCCTCGATTATGATGTCTCCGCCAGCGTAAATGTTAGAGCTCTGTACAAGACCTGATATTTTAACATCAGAGCTTGCGTGTATAGTCACGCCCTCTTCGACATCGCCGTTAATGATGACATTGCCAATGAAATCGACATTGCCGTATGCGACATTGATATTCTTGTTAATCTCAACCTCTTCGATAACCTCGATTTTGGTTTTTGAAGCGTTGACACGGCCGTCTTTTAGGGCGTAAAATGTTTTGGTTTCTGGCTTATAAATGCAATTCTTAAGACCAGGAACTGGAAGGTCTCTACCCTCTCTTGGCTTGATTGTCTGGCCGTAGACAGTGACGCCAGGCTTGCCAGGAACTGGTGGATGATAAACTGCAATCTTATCACCGGTGGAAACTGTTCCGATGTAATTGACGCTTGAATAATCGACTGATCCGTCGGCTAAGATAAGTGGTTTGGTGTTCTTGTCAACCTGGTTGAAAAAGTACTCAAAATAGCCGTCGGTTCCATCAATAGCAGGAATGCCTTCGGCAATGACAACTTCTTCGTTATAACGTTGTAGATCGACGATTTCTGTAATGACATCTTTTTTGAGACGCTCTTTGTCTAACTCGTAAGCGTATAGAAATTCATATAATTCAGTTTCGCTTAATAGATATTTGCCATCAGAAATAACGTTGACAAATGCTTCAAGAGAATCCCTTGAAACGTCAACGACGATAGCGTTTAAAGAAAAATCTGTATCAGTAGTAGTATTATAAGCCATACGAATCACCCCCCGCAGGAAAAACGTATTTACTAGTTACATTCATTATAAGTGAAGATGTCTTATAAGTCAAACAAATACTGTATTTTAAGGGAATTTTAACAATTTGATGATTCTAAATTATGAATTATTTCAAAAAAAGAGAAATATTTAGGAGATTTAAGACAATTCTCGTCTGCATTTTCCTACATTTTGAAAGAAAAGTGATAATGTTGAAAAGGCTTTTATTCTGTTGTATAATTAAGCGGTGGCTTAAGTTAGGCCACAATTATAAACATGATTAAAAGGAGGGAATAATATGGCATGTTTTACAGTTTCTGCGGTTGAGGCTATTGCAGTGACAGTTGCTAAGAAGGTAGTGGAGAAGAAGGAATTAGAAGCTACAACGACTAACGAGATAAGCGAGGAAAGCTCTGTTCATCATACACCATTATCAACCAAATTAGGTTGGCTTACTAAGATGCTTTGGGGAGGAGTTTTCCTTCTTCTTATTGAGCATATGTGGCACGGAGAGGTAGTGCCTTACTTCCCATTCTTGACGGCAATGAGTTCTAAGGAAGCGACGATGGAGATGTTACATGAGATGGCTACAGTCGGTGTTTCGATGGCTATTTTGGTAACAGCATTCTGGGGACTGATCGTTCTTGCTCACAGTGTTGTTGAGAAAAAGAAGAATTTAGAAGCTAAGAGAGAAGCATAAGGAGGGGCACTATGTGTTTAATAATTACAGCATGTGCAGCAGCTATAACTGCAGCATTATACTTTACTAAATATAGTGATGAAAAGTACAATTTATTAATGTTAGTGCTTATGTATCTAAGCGCTTCATTAATGTGGTCAGTTGACGGAATATTCTCTGTAATTGGCGGAGAGTCTTTCTTTGATATGTCAGCTAACGACGCATTACTTGGACTTTTAGTAGTAGTAGCTGGAGCAGCTTTATGGGCTGTTACATTAATTATTAATAAGGTTAAGAAGCAGGCATAATCTGCATTTTAACTATAGCAGTTTAGTTTATTTATGAGGTGATAATAATGAGAGGAAACACGACACATTTTAAGAGAGTTATTGCATTAGTAATGGCATTTGCTTTAGCATTTGCACCATTGGCTAAGATTGGATGCAATAAAGTGACCGATGAGAGTTCAATAATTACAAGTGCGTATGCAGCATCTGATGATGCAGCAGCAACTACAACAGAGGCTGCTACAACAACAGAAGTTACAACAACTACAGAGGCAGCCACAACAACAGAGCTAGCAACTACTAAGGCAGCTGCTACAACAGAAAAGGCTGCTAACAGTGATGGCGATGATTTAGTTTATTTTGTAGATGATGAGAAGGTTACAATCACAGGAGCTAAATATTCGTATGGTACATTAACTATTCCATCTAAGATTGATGGATATCCAGTTAGATATATCAGATCTAATGCTTTTTCTGATGACAATTATACCAGCGTTGAGCTTCCATCTACACTATATCATATAGGATATTATGCATTTGGAAACTGTGATAGGCTACAGTCAATCACAATTCCAAGCAGTGTAACCAGGATTGACTCCTATGCATTTTATGGATGTGACAAGTTAAAGAAGGTTACATTTAAGACTAGTAAGATTAAAGCAATCGATGTTTGTGTATTTGCATATTGTAAGAAGCTTGAAAGCATTAAGATGCCTTCTTCAGTTAAGAAGATTAAGAGCAAGGCATTCTTTAGATGTACTAAGCTTAGCTCATTAACTCTTAACAAGGGATTAGAGAAAATTGGAGAGTCAGCATTTGACCAGTGTTATGCAATAAAGGCTATCAAGATTCCTAGCTCAGTTACCAAGGTTGGCGAGAAGGCATTTAATCACTGTTCTAATGCAACTAAACTTGTTATGAAGAGTGACAAGACCAAGATTTCTAAGAGATCATTTGCCAAATGCTATTCTATTAAGAAGGTTAAGCTTCCAGACAAGATGGGAACTCTTCCAGACGGAGCATTTTATGATTGTAGTTCTTTATCTAAGCTTACACTTCCTAATGATCTTAAGATCATTAAGAAAAATGCATTCTATGGCTGCTCTAAGCTTAAGAGTGTTAAGCTTAAGAGTAAGACTTATGCGGTAGGTGATCATGCATTTGAAAATAGTGGACTTACAAGCGTTAGCTTTAATAAGGCACTTCGCTATATCGGTAATGGCGCATTTAAGGGAACCAAGTTAAGCAATGTTAAGCTTTCTTCCAATGTTGCTTACATCGGTAACCGCGTGTTCCAGGATTGTAGAAAGCTTAAGACTATAAGCATTCCAGCAAGCGTTGTCGGACTTAATCCAGGTGCGCTAGGCGGATGTTATAGCTTAAAGAGTATTTCAGTTTCGTCTGCTAACAAGAATTATAGTTCGCTAGACGGCGTGCTTTTTGATAAGAATAAGACTTCGCTTTTACAGTATCCTATGAGTAAGAGCAATAAGAGCTACTATGTTCCTGCTTCAGTTAACATGATTCGTAGCTCAGCATTTGAGGGCAATTCTAAGCTTGAGAGCTTAAGCGTTGGCGCTTATATGATTCACAATCATGCATTTGCTGATATGGCTAATCTTAAGAGCGTAACATTAAGACCGGGCGTTGGAGTTATCGCATCTTCTACATTTGAGGGAGATAGCAAGCTTTCAACAGTTAATATGGCTTATTCTGTAAAGAGAGTTTATAGTGCTGCATTTAAGGAGACTGCAATTAAGACAATTATGATTCCTTCTAGCATCGAGAGAATTGATGAGGATGTGTTTGATGGTTGTGCTAGTCTTAGTGCATTTACAGGTTATGGCAATTACAGATTTACTGTAAGAGATGGTGTTCTTTATAAGAATGGCGGAGCAACATTGTTCCGTTATCCATCTAAGAAGAAGGATTCATCATTTGCAGCACCTGCTAGCGTGACAAGAGTTATGAGCGGAGCATTTAAGGACTGCTCATATCTTAAGGATCTTAGCTTTGATAAGAATGTTAAGTATATGGAGTATGAAGCAATCGAGCATTGTACCAAGCTTCAGGAAGTTGTGTTCTCACAGTACACTAAGCTTTCTTCAGGAAGCTATGCAATCTATAGATGTAAGAAACTAGCCGTTATCGTAGGACCAAAGCAGTACTATCTAGAGCGCATGGCAGATAACGCTGGAGCTACGCTTATAACATTGTAATGAAGAGGGGGGACGGTGAGGTTACCCCAAAAAGTTAGACCAAAAATCTAGAGATAATGTGGTGACACGGGTCGGCTGTCACCTGCCAATGTTACCTATAGATAATAAGCCGCTTGTGCTATATGGCACAGGCGGCTTTTTTGCATTTAATAATTGTTTAATAATTTCTATTTTATACTTGTGTTACAATAAAACAGAAGGGAGAGAGCTAAAATGTTTTTTAGAATTCTTAAAAAAGATTTGAAGAGAAAGAAAACCATGAATATCATTTTATTCCTGTTCGTTGTGCTTGCGTCGATGTTTGCGGCGAGCAGTGTAAATAACATGATTTCAGTATACGGTGGTATTGATTATTTTCTCAACAAATCAAACATGTCCGACTATGTGGTGATTACGCTTGATTCAAACGGTGAGAACCCAGCAGAGGGCATTATAGAAAATGCTGACTCAATTAAAGAATGCAAGAAGGAAAATATAATATATTACAATGCCAAGAACCTCACTAAGGACGGCAAGAAGTATGTAGATTTTGAAAATCCAGGTCTTATTATTTCTGTAAAGGATGCCAAAATTAACTACTTTAATTCAGATGATGAAGTTATTAAAGATGTTGAAAAAGGGCATATTTACTGCGGTGGCGTGATTGCAGCCTCTAATAATTTCAAGCCAGGTGACAAGGTTAAATTAGAGCTTGGTGGTGTGACTAAAGAGTTTATAATCGATGGCAAAATTAAGGATGCGCTCCTAGGCTCGCCTTTTATGGGTAATCCAAGAATGATTATGAATGATGATGATTACAACGAATATTTTAATGACGAAGAGATAAAAAAAGGATCAACTGGCGGAATTTTCTACCTTTTTACTGATGATCTAAAAGCGCTAAAGGATGACTTGTCAGGAATAACGACAGCGCTATTTGCAAATGATAAAGGCGTACTTAAACTTACATTTATGCTTGAAATGCTTGTTGCAGGAATATTGATGGCTGTCAGCATTTGCCTTATATTGATTGCATTTACGATGCTTTCATTCACCATAAAGTTTACCTTGAGTGAGGACTTTAGAGAGATTGGCGTAATGAAGGCGGTGGGCTTAAGAAATACTTCAATAAGAGGCATGTATATGATAAAGTATCTTTTCATTTCGCTTATAGGCGCAGTTGTTGGTTACTTCTTAAGCGTGCCATTTGGGCAAATGCTAATTAAAAGCGTAACAGACAAGATAGTTATTGGCAATGACAATGCAGTTTTAGTTGGCGCGTTAAGCTCTTTTGTGGTAGTTGTTTTGATTATGGCATTTTGCTATGGATGTACGAAGTCGATTAAGAAGCTTTCGCCGATTGACGCTGTTAGAAATGGCGAGACTGGCGAGAGATATCACAAAAAGTCGCTTATGAAGCTTTATAAGAGCAAACTGCCTGACAACATTTTCCTTGGATTTAACGATGTTTTTAGCAAGCCTAAGCAGTATCTAAGTATGATTATTACATTTACGATTTCGCTTTTACTTATTACAATGCTTGCAAATGCAGCCAATACTCTTATGAGTGAGAAGCTTGTTTTTCTCTTTGGAACAACTGAAAGTGATGTTTATTATTCGTCAACAGAGCGTGTTATGGATTCGATGGGAAGCGAAGATGAGAATATTTTACAGAAAAATGTTGATGAGATTAAGGATAAACTTCGTGAAAATGATATGCCAGCAGACGTTCATATAGAGCTTATGTACATGTTCCCAGTTGAGTTTAAGGGCACTAAGCTTCAGGTTCAGATGCAGCAGTGTAAGGATACTAAGACGACTGATTACAGATATAACGAGGGGCTTGCGCCTATTAACAAAAACGAGGTTGCATTTACGCCACAGATTATGAAGGAGCTTGGGGCGAAGATCGGCGACAAGGTTAAGATGGAGATAAACGGTGTTGAGGATGAGTATATTATAACGGCAACATTTGTCTCATTTAATCAGCTAGGCAAATGCGGTAGAATACACGAGGATATTCCGCTTAAGGCAAATGACGCGACGTCTGCATTTTCCTTCCAGATTGACTTTGAGGATGAGATTAGTGAAGAAGTTCTTCATGAGAGAATTGAGAAAATGAAGAAGATTTTTAAGACTGATAAGATTTATGACGCGGCAGGTTTTGTGGATAATTCTACTAGTTCATCTAAGTCAGTTACGATGGCTAAGAATATGGTGCTTGCGATTTCAATTGTGATTGTGATTCTTATTACACTTCTTATGGAGAGGTCATTTATTAGCAAGGAAACCAATGAAATTGCCCTTATGAAGGC
>JAIKVP010000298.1 GCA_024685635.1 Lachnospiraceae bacterium | reverse complement strand
TGCCTTGCGTAAATCATCATGTTCTCTACCTTGAACTTCATCTCGGAGATCTGCCAATCATAAAACTTAAGCACACGCTCTTCGTGTCTAAACTTTTTGGAAAGTTCATTTAGATCCGTTCCCCGAAAGAATAGTTCTGTTATTCGTTTCACTGTAAAGATTTTATCTGTACTGATTTTATGCAGTGTCACATATTCCGGGGACTTGATTTTTACTCTGTTAAAAGAGCCATCTACTACCACAAAGCCTTCTTGTTCAACTTCATCGCCCAACCCCTCATTGAGCTTCATAGCAGCATTAAGACAGTCATCCAAACTTGATAGTTTATAGCTCTTTGGGCGGGCAAAACTGCCAAGGTCAACCTCCACTTCCTCGCCGGTGTTATTATTTCTGGCAGCCAGGAAATACAATTTTGTAGCTTCATACTTTATAACAACCTGCGTCAGTGGAGATACCAACTCATACATATATGTCAGTTCTTTATCCATCTGGCCAAACGGAATCGATTCAAAATTGATTGCCTTTTTGATCACATCCCAAAAGGTGTACCCTGCATGCCCTGAAATAATGGCATCTTCCGCGCAGCAGGTGGAGCTAGTTGCAAACCTCCACTCGTCCTTGTACCAATACACTTTTATCAGCGAACCATCAATTTTCTCAAGTACTCTCGCAGTTCTCCAATCGATTTCAGCCGCATAACTTTCCTGCACATTAAAGAACTTATCAAACGGCCAGCAAACCACCTTCATTTCTTTTAAATCAAGAATTATCCCACGAGCCTCACGAACAATAGGGTCAGAAAAATCAGCTTCCGTCTTATACTTAAAGCAAGCCAGGTCATCTTTACGACTAACCCTTATCAGCTTCTCTGCCAACTTTTCTTCCCACGTATTAGGATTATGCTTAATAGAATCCAGTATCTTTGAATTCATTTTCCTTCTCCAAAATTTTTGCCTAATCCTATTCTATCCTTGTCCCTTGCCTTTTTCATTCAACGCGTGGTTGAAAAACTATAAAGAAATTTCCTGTAAATAGAAAGGAGAGGACTTTCGTCCTCTCCTACCACGTTATGAATAAGAATGTCCTCGATGTGACATCCGAACAATATGCTAAGTCTTACAAGATTGTCAGCGTTAGGCAAGCACTGACCGCGCTGCCATTTGTAAATGGCCTGTTCTGATTCGAGCCCAAGAGCATTTGCAAGATCAAACACTCTCATGTTCTTCTCTTTGCGAAGCTGCTTGATTCGATCACCGGTTGCCTGCATGTCTACAAACACCTCAAAAATGTCCATAACTGCCTCCTTGAAAAATGGAATCCACTATATGATTTTCGCCCATTAAGAATAACACTTTTTTATCACAAAATAAATAAACCTGTGGTTTAAAAATGTCAGCTTAACCCAAGATTTATGAACATTTTACCTTTAGAAAGTAATCTCATATGTCACATAAATGTCGTCGAGTTTTACCTGAAGAAGCTTTGTCAGGACCAACATATTATCAACTGAAGGAATACTGCTTCCCTTGCCTCTTGCAGTTGCATACCACTTATATATTGTCTGCACTGATTCAAGTTTCAGTTTCTTTTGAATATCCTTCGGCGTATAGCCTTTATCCTCTATAAGTCTCTTAAGATTGGCGCACGTGGCCTGGTTATTGATTACATCAATCTCCATATATTTTCCTCATAATGAATGCTCAAATAAGCCATAAGCGCAAAAGCGCCTATAGCCACCAGTAACAGGTAGAAAAAATTTTTATTAGGAAAATATATGAAATGAATATGAAGACAACACCATTAAACTAACTCGCGATTGAAAAAAGAGTTGCAAAATGGTATCGTATGAATAAGAAGTGAACTCGCCTAGGGTTCAAAAATACTTCATACCTATCAGATGCGACAACATCTGATTATTCATTTCAGGAGAGGCGTTTTCCCGAACGTCTCTCTTTTATTTTCCCAAAGCCAAATAGCTCATAGGTCATCACCCCTTTCAAAAATTAATCTGACTCTACACCAATAAAAACTCCAAACTATGATCTCCTTCAAAATAATTAGACAAATAACGTTCTGCTACTACCTTTTGATTGTTATCATCAACTAATATCACCGACAGTTCACCTCTATATGCCATTTGATAAGCGCGTCTTGCCAAAAAACCGTATGCTTCTTTATTGTTTACCACTATAGAACCTTTTGTTGTCTTAGAACTTGGATATACTAAAGCATTTGCTAATGTAAGCTGCATGTTAATAGGTGTAAATCTTCTATGCTCTTGAAAATATTTAATCTCAAACCACCACTTTGTTATTTGAGTTTTTTTAATATCAAGTATTACATCCGGCATTCTCGATCTAATGTACCCATCATAATCCCTATTATTGCTAAAATATATATTGTTTTGCATCATTGATGAAAGAAGTATTCCTGTCACTCGCCTCTCATATTCAAGATAATCTACTCTTCCTCTATTACCAGCAATACTGAACCCTTTAGGATTAACAGTAATATCTTGCTGATTGTCATAATTAAAGTAGGATTCTTCCACCATATGTTCCGCCAAAATGCTGGCTGTTTCTGACACAGTTTCTTTATCCTGATAGCCCGCAGCAACCATCATATCCTCATATGTAACACCATTCTGTGGATTAGCAGACCCTGTTGACATTTTTTTAATAGCCTTTGAACTTGGAACATAATCCCCTCGCTCAGCCTTATATATTGTCATATAGCTAACGCCTGCCGCTTCAGCGTACTCTCTTAGACTTCTATTGCCTCGAGCAGATCTAACAATATCAGCAAACTCTTTATTACTAATCTGATCTTTATTGGACATTTCCGCACCTGTTATATTTAATTATATTTATATGTGAAATTTAATAATTATTTTTTAAGAATCATTTCGCTTTATCAGCATTTTACTAT
>JAIKVP010000266.1 GCA_024685635.1 Lachnospiraceae bacterium | reverse complement strand
AGTACCAAGTGTCATAGCCTCTGTCTGGTCGTGTGTAACGTAAATGATAGTTGTCTGAAGTCTCTGATGAAGTTTTGAGATCTCAACACGCATCTGAACACGAAGCTTAGCATCCAGGTTTGAAAGAGGCTATGACACTTGGTACTCGTATCGTAGTTATGAAGGATGGTATTATTCAGCAGTGTGATACACCACAGACACTTTATGATTCACCTCAGAATCTCTTCGTTGCAGGATTCATGGGATCACCAGCAATGAACTTCATCGAGGCTAAGGTTGTTAAGAGTGGTGCTGATGTACTTCTCATGTTCGGTTCACATTCAATTAAGGTTCCAGAGGCTAAGGCTCAGAAGCTTATTGATGGTAACTATATCGAGCGTGAAGTTATTATGGGTGTACGTCCTGAGGATATCCATGATGAGCAGCTCTTCATCGAGTCATCTCCTGAGTCAGTTATCGATGCTGACATCAAGATTTACGAGATGCTTGGTGCTGAGGTTTATCTCTACTTTGCAATTGATCAGTATGATATTACTGCAAGAGTTAACGCTCGTACAACTGCAAGACCTGGAGATATTGTACAGCTTGCATTTGACCTTTCTAAGATTCATATCTTTGATAAGGATACAGAGAAGGTTATCACTAACTAGTCTTTACAATTATATAATTTGTCAATTATTTGGAGGAAATGCAAAAAAGTTTGCATTTCCTCTTTAATTTTTGTATGTTTTGCTATAAAATAGAATGTGGGTGAATTTTTGTTGTCCACATTTTTGTATAGGACCCTAATACCCAACTTATGTAAAGGAGTGAGTAGATGATTTCTAATCAGATTTTGCAAGACACGATTGAAGGGATTAAGTCAATTACGAGGATTGACTTAAGCGTAATGGATACTGAGGGTAAGTCGCTAGCTAGTACTTTTACTGCGGCTGATGAATATGAGAGTGCTGTTCTTGCATTTGTTAATTCTCCAGCGGAGAGTCAGGTATTACAAGGTTATCAGTTTTTTAAGGTTTCAGATGATAATCAGTTAGAGTACATTATCCTAGCTAAGGGCGAGACAGATGATGTATATATGATTGGTAAGATTGCTGCATTTCAGGTGCAGAATCTCTTGGTTGCATATAAAGAGAGATTTGATAAGGATAACTTTATTAAGAACCTCTTGCTTGATAACTTACTTTTGGTTGATATATATAACAGGGCCAAGAAGCTTCATATTGACACAGATGTCAGAAGAGTAGTATTTATTATCGAGACGAGAAATGAGAAGGACACCAACGCTTTAGAGACTGTTCGTAGCATTTTCTCAACTAAGACTAAGGACTTTATTACTGCTGTTGATGAGAAGAATATTATCCTTGTCAAGGAAGTTAAGCCTAACGAGACTTATGAGGATATGGCTGAGACTGCCAAGATGATTGAGAATACCCTTAATACAGAGGTTATGACTCAGGTTCATATCGCTTATGGTACAGTAGTTAACGAGATTAAGGAAGTATCTAAGTCATATAAGGAAGCTAAGATGGCTTTGGATGTTGGTAAGATTTTCTATGAGAGCAGAAGTATTATTGCATATAGCAATCTAGGTATTGGTAGACTTATTTACCAGCTTCCTATTCCACTTTGTAAGATGTTTATCAAGGAGATATTTGATGGACGTTCTCCTGATGAGTTTGATGAGGAGACTCTTACTACTATTAACAAGTTCTTTGAGAACAGTTTGAATGTATCTGAGACTTCAAGACAGTTATATATTCACCGTAATACGCTTGTATACCGTCTTGATAAGCTTCAGAAGTCTACAGGGCTTGATCTTAGAGTGTTTGAGGATGCGATTACATTTAAGATTGCGCTTATGGTAGTTAAGTATATGAAGTATATGGAGTCGCTTGAGTATTAGGATTTAACTATTGATTTTATGGGGTGGAAGGGATTTTACTCTCTTCCACTTTTAATGTGTAACTAGAAGGTGTTAAGGAGATTATTATGGTTAATTTTGATCATGTTACCATGGTTTATCCAGGAAGCAATAAGTTGCTAGATAATAAGGCTTTAGATGATGTTAGCTTTAGAATTAGACCGGGAGAGTTTGTGTTTGTTGTAGGAGCGTCAGGCTCAGGCAAATCAACCCTTATAAAGCTTATATTAAAAGAGCTTACAGCTACTGAAGGAACAGTCACAGTTATGAATAACGATTTATCAACTGTGAGAGCCAAGGGCATGCCACTTATCAGAAGACAGATGGGAGTGGTCTTTCAGGATTTTAGACTTCTTAAGGACAAGAATGTATATGAAAATGTTGCATTTGCAATGCAGATAGTTGAGGCTCCAAAGAAGGAGATTGATATCAGAGTTCATGAGCTTTTATCTATGGTAGGTCTTGGTAACAAGGAGAGTTCATATCCAGATGAGTTATCGGGAGGAGAGCAGCAGAGAGTGGCATTAGCAAGAGCGATGGCTAACAGACCTAAGATTATCTTAGCGGATGAGCCAACAGGTAATCTTGATGTTAAAAATGCCAATGACATTATGAGAATGCTTGAGCGTGAGAATTCACGAGGTACGACAGTTATTGTTGTTACCCATAACCTTGATATTGTAAGGGATATGAATAAACGAGTTATCACGATTAATCATGGAATTATAACCAGTGATAAAGGAGAAGGTGAATATGAGTTTTAGAGCTTTTAGATATAGCCTAAAGCAGGGCTTTATCAATATAAGAAGAAATAAGATTTTTACCTTAGCCTCAATAGGTACTATGGTTGCCTGCCTTTTTATGCTGGGTGTATTTTTGACAATTTTGATTAATTTCAATCATATAGTTTCTAGCGCCGAGTCAACAATTACTATTTCGGTGTATTTTAACAAGGATGCCACAGCAGAGCAGATTGCTGAGATAGGTAAGAATATCAAGGCGAGAGACGAGGTTGATACAGTTGAGTATAGGACAGCTGAGCAGGCTTGGCAGATGTTTTCTGATGAGTATTACTCAGGCAATGAAGACTTGATTTCAAGCTTTGGTGATGACAATCCACTAGGTGATTCAGATTCTTATTTGGTCACTCTAAAAGACATTGATAACCAGGAAGAATTTAGCGCATATCTTAAGAATATAACGGGTGTCAGGGCGGTCAACAGTCCTGAGGCAACTATGAAGAGTCTGTCAAGGCTTAATCAGATAATAAGTGTAACATCTATTTCGCTGATTGTAATTCTTTTTTTGGTATCTATATTCTTGATAAGCAACACTATTGTTGTAGCTATTTCTGTAAGAAGAGAAGAGATTGCGATTATGAGATATATAGGAGCGGGCAATTCGTATATTAGAGGCCCGTTTGTAGTTGAGGGCGTAACAATTGGACTTATAGGCGCTTTGATACCGATAGGACTATTATATGGGCTATATGTCCTCTTTACTAAGTATGTAAGTGAAGATTTGTCAGGTATGGCAAGCTGGCTTAAATTAATGCCAGTCAATGATGTCTTCCTTTACCTTGCACCAATATGTATTGTGCTTGGTATTGGTATTGGTCTAATAGGAAGTGTAAGCACAGTTAGAAAGCATTTGAAGCTTTAGTTATAGGAAGGAATGATTAGATGTACGATAAGCATAATTCGTGGGCTGATGAGTACAAAGTTGATTGGGTGTCTGAGTGGGACAGCCATAACTTAAAGTCAGATAAGAATAAGTCAGATAAGAGAAAATGCTTTAGGATAGCAGCGCATATTGCTACATTTGCAATATGTTTAAGCCTTGCTTTGTTTGGGATTTTAGCATTTTCTGACTCTAATACAGTTAAGACTTCTGCGTCTGAGACTTCTGATATGAGAAATGAGCTCGTTGATGTCAGAAAGAACAAGGCAACTGCAGAGGAGCTTTATAATGAATTTTCAACTGTTGCAGGTGATATAGTTAAGTATATCAAGAAGCTTGATAAGAAGTCTCTTCAGTTAGAGGATGATCTTGTCAATATGATGGAGCAGCAGGAGGGTATCGCTGAGAACCTTGAAAATGTTGAGGCGCAGCTTGTTGAGGACAAGAGAGTTGAGGGCATTCAGTACAATGCTATGAAGCTTAGAATTAAGTACTTGTATGAGCATGGAAGCTATACATTTATGGATGCTTTAGCTGGTTCTACTTCATTTGGAGATATGCTTAACAGGACTACATTAGCCTCACAGATTCAGGTTTACGATAAGGAAATGCTACAGACATATAGAGATTCTCTAACAGCTATAACTGAAAAAGAGGAATATATATCTAGTAGAAAGGCTCACCTTGAGAGGATTACTAATAATCTTAAAGATGAGAGAGATGCTGTTATTATGCTTGATGAGGCTAAGAAGCGCAATCTTGAAAGATTAAATAAGAATATAGCGAACTTTAGTAATCTTGTAGATTTCTATAAGCAGAGTGAGAATGATCTTGAGGCGCAGATTGCAGCGGCTGAGGTTGAGATTTATGACGATTTTGATGGAATGCCTGTTAAGTATAAGGGTGACAAACTATTGTGGCCTACACCGGGATATTATAGAATAAGCTCACCATTTGGAATGAGAATGCATCCGATTTTACATTATGCCAGGCTTCATGCGGGAATTGATATTGATGTTCCTAGCGGTGTTGGAATCTATGCGGCAGCCAAGGGTAAGGTTATCATTTCCACCTATGACAGTGGTGCTGGTAACTATGTAATGATTGACCATGGTGATGGTTTGTGTACTGTTTATATGCATAACTCTAAGCTTTTGGTTAAGGCTGGTGATACGGTTAAGAAAGGTCAAAAGATAGCCTTATCGGGCTCTACTGGTCTTTCTACAGGCCCTCACTGCCACTTTGGTGTAAGACTAAACGGAACATATGTCAATCCGCTTAAGTACTTTAAGAGCACTACTGACGCTGATGAGGATGATTACTCAGACAGTGATGTCATGGATACCTATGAGAAGGAAGACGATGACGCTAATGTCGAAAATGATGACTCTGATAATGAAGTTACTAAGAAGAAAAAGGATGATTCAATGTCTGACTACAAGAAGCAGGCTGATGATCAGGGTGATAATGGTAAGAAGAGTAGCGAGCTTGAGGATGATGGTGATTCCGATAGTGAGTAGGAAAGGAATATGAGAAGTTGAAGAAGAATATTAAGTATATCGTTATAGTAGCACTAATCGTTGCGACTGCATTTGTCGGGGGATGTACTATTGGCAAGGAGTCGGAGGCTGAAAGGATAGAGAACAAGATTAGACAGCTTAAGTCGGTTATAAGTGCTTACTATCTTGATGACGCAGATGATCAAAAGCTTGAGGAAGGAATATATAAGGGGCTAGTAAAGGGATTAGATGATCCATACTCTGTATATTATACTGAAGAGGAGTATAAAGAGCTTCAGGAGGACGTAGAGGGCACATATGTAGGAATTGGTGTTTCTGTGCGTCAGGACAGTTCTACGGGCTATTTGACGGTAATAAACGCGTTTGAGGACGGTTCTGCATATAAGGCTGGTGTTAGAGCTGGCGACATCATTTTAGAGATAGATGGTCAGACAGTTAAAGATGAGGATCCTGATCAAGCTGTTACTAGAATTAGAGGTGAGGAAGGAACTACTGTCTCAGTTAAGTATAAGAGTGTAAGCCAGGGCAAGACTATAACTG
>JAIKVP010000256.1 GCA_024685635.1 Lachnospiraceae bacterium | reverse complement strand
TATGTGCCACTACATTACAAAACTGATAAAGCAACGCATTCTGACCGGAACTAAGTCTTTCACATAGTTCATTAACTTGATTCAGTCGAATAGCAGGGCCCTTTTCGTCATCAAAGAAAAGCATCTTCAATTCTTCTTCAGCAAACAGGTTCGAAAGTATCGCTCTGATTTTAACTATCATGTTAACACCTCGAGCCCTAATAAACCTCAGCGAATCCATCAAGCCGTTTTTCAATTCCTGGTCAGTAATAATAGTCTTTACCCCATGCTTCTTTTTGGATATGCCACAATAGACATAGCCAAATTCTTGATTAGACACCGGTATTTCAAAACTATCATAAGGACAATTGGATATGGCTATAATCTTACTAAAGATTGGTATATGCGGATAAAAATGCTCATTCTCTTTCTTATAAATTGCCATTGGGAGCGTACTAATAAACTGAGTCTTACCAACGCCATTCTCACCAATTATAGCATAGATGCGATTTGGCCTATATCCGGTCTGACTAAAGTGGAAAGGTATTCTCAACGGTTCATCTGCATATTTAGGCTTGAATATATAATCGAAAAAATACCTTGTTGCAATATTTTGTCCTGTTATTCTAAACTTTTCTTCCCTCAGTATTCTTTCGGCATCGTTTGTTCTTATCAAGCTACGAAACTGTGGCAATCCTCTAAACACAGGTTCTATTCCAGGGAAAACTGCGCAATCTCTGAGACATAGCAGGATTTCCCTATATGTATCAGGGAATAGTTTCTTCAATGCATCATAATAGGCTAACTCCTGTCCTAACGAACAATAATCATCGCCAATATCGTAAAAAGGTCCAGATAGCTCTTCTCTTGTAACAAGATTGTCTGAGTCTTTATACTCCCTCTTGGCAATTTTAACATATCCTATATGATAACATTTCTGATTCTCATCATAATAATTCAACCCATACCTTGTTTTTACACCATAATCATCCCATGTGTTACTTAGCAACATGAATGAAGGTACTGATGGGGGTATTGTTTCTGGCGAACTCCTTTTGTAAGGATCATCTACCTTATAGACATAAAAAGGTATCTTATTATTCGATGTCCTAATTTGACGTTCTTCATATTCAAGGCCTGCATCAGGATAAATACGGAAGCCATCAACCACAATACTATCAGTAGGAATAGCCTCTTTGAATGCTTCAGCCAAGGATTTCTCAATGCCCTCAAGAAGTCCTCCATCCTTCAGTTCCTGATATTTTGAAGGATACACAGGGATCTTCACCTCATAGAAATCTATGCCACCATTCCAATTATCGTGATTATAAACCTCAATATTAATGAGATCCAGGTCAAAAACATCAAGGCACTCTCTTTTGTTTTGCGCCTCTAGTAAACTTCTGACCGTTTCGGCATATCTCCTTAGTGAATCCTCCATATATTATTTACCTTAATAAGCCATCTAATCTTTACGAATTTATATTCGTAAGTAGCCAATTCTGACGTATAGCCCCGAATAGCTGCACTTTTAGGTAACTTGCGTAAGAAATTGACAAAGTTTTATTGATTATTTATTATCTATTTTAACCGATGCTCATCGGGTCACCCATGTAGTCATTGTCATCTTTGTAGGGAAGATTTGCTGTCACCACCTTGCCCTCTGAAGTCTTATAAGCCAGCACCTCTACGTCATGCTCCACAAACTCCACTATCTCATCGTTTCCTCCAAGAAATGTAACGAATTTTATATATTCTTGCCAATCGGGCTCTGCACGCTTCGCTATTCGAAGAATACGTCAAAAATGGCTGCTTACGGTTCACCGAATAGTTTCTGATTCCTCTATCATAATATTTGCTGCCCTGTCAAAGTTACTTAGGTGCACAAACTTTCGTTGAATCATAAAAATCAGAACCAACATTACATTTACAAGTTGGAGTCAATAAGGAAGCGATACACGAGGCTAAAATACCAAGGATTAAAACAACAACACTATACTTAACTATTTTCAAGGTATTTGCACTAGAATATACAGTCCTTATAAAAATATTGCAACTACTTAATGGTCCTTCTTTTTTCCAATGATATGCTATACATTTTTTTCTTTGCGGGTTATTATTGCCAACATACAAATTCCACTTCTTCGATTCTAACAAACGGCTATCAGAATAATTTGTCGCTCCATAAACAGTTTCCTCCTCAGATGAAGCAACAAAGAAGAAATGGATCTTATTAAAATTAACAAAAGAATACTTCGAAGCTAGTTCTTTGTAATCATCTTCATCTATTTCACTAATCACATTAATATGGAGATTCAACATTTCTGTTCTAGAAAAGGCACTTTGGAAGAAATCATTAGAAACAGATTCAATATAACCCAAGCCATTTTCGGGCACATTTTTAATCCTAAACCTAATATATAGGTTATAATTGTTGGGGGGATATTCTGCATTTTGAATTCCCATGTTAATCTTTGGTTTTGTCTTAATAGCCACTTCGACCAGTGTCCCCACTGCCAAGTCGTGGATTTTGAAATTAGCGTTAGAAAGGCTATAAATCCAAAATTTCGGTTTACTTTCATCATGCACAACAGATGCATAATGATATCCTGGAATATCTGGATCGTCTTCAATCTTGTATGATTCATTAAAAAGAACACTTAAAAGATTATCTTTAACAAGAACACTCCCAAGATCATCAAGATTATTAGGCTCAACCTTAAACGGCACATAAAACAATACACTCTCAATATCTTTAGCATTATAGATGAGTGTTCCTAAATCTAGAAATCTCCAATATTCCCAATACTTTTTAGGCAATTTCCAATAATTCGTCTGCAGATCAACTCCGACAACTGTGTCAGAGTTAGGGGATTTCTCTGCTTTTGTCCTATATAAAATTCCTATACAACTCATACGATATTATTGTATGTACCAACTTTTTTCTTTTTCCACGTTCTGGACACCTTCAGAGGTTAGAATTGTCTTCCAACGCGGATAATTATCTCCTTTCTTTTGGTTATTACGCCAATGAAGCGGATAGAGATTTTCAATCTTATCGCCGCCCCCTTTTGTAACAGGCTGGCAATGATCAATTTCCCAGCCATACTTTGTTTCTCTTTTCCCATACTGATCACGCCTAATCCAGGCACCAGCATAGTCCTGTC
>JAIKVP010000175.1 GCA_024685635.1 Lachnospiraceae bacterium | reverse complement strand
TGATTCATTTGACTTAATTGGACTTGGACAGACTGTATTTAGACCAGATTCTATATATGATAGTATTATAGAGTGGGCGACTCAGTACTTTTTGATTGGTTTTAGGATGATTTTACCTTGTTTTGCGGCTTCGCTGATTTTGAATATAGTTCTTGGAATACTTGCAAAATCTGCACCACAGATGAACATGTTCGTTGTGGGTATGCAGCTTAAGGTATTTATGGGACTTGCTATTTTGGTTATTACAATTGCTTGTATAACTTTTATGGTTGATTTTGTTTATATAGGTATGAAGGATATGATTGAGGATAGCATAAAGATGCTAAGTCCTTAAAGGTTTTGGTGATTTTATGGATAGTATGGACTTAAATGATATATATCATTCTAAGCTATTTATAGAGCTTGACTTACAGCTTTTTGCTAAGGATGGCCCAAATGGTGAGAAAACTGAAGAACCTACTGCCAAAAAGAAAGAGGATGCCAGAAAGGACGGCCAGGTTCCTAAGAGTACAGAGATTAATACTGCCATCTTGATGTTAGCATTTTTCTTGTATCTTAAATTTGCTGTCGGTTGGATGGGTAACAAGATAATAGCTATGTTTCCTCTTGCTTATGGCAAGTTTAATACTTATGTTTCTGAGCCTATTGAGACCTTAAGATATCATCAGCTTGTCTTCGATTTTGCTAAGAATATAATTATTATCTTAGCGCCTGTTATGATACTTGGTGTTGCGATTTCATTTTTGGCTAACAGGTTGCAATTTTCGTGGAAAATTACATTTAAGCCGATGAAACCTAAGCTTAGCAAGATTAACCCAATAAGTGGATTAAAGCGTATTTTTTCTTCACGTACTCTTATACAGTTTCTAATGTCAGTCTTAAAGATTGTCGTTATTGTATATGTTGTTTATGACACTCTAAAGGACAAATGGCCGCTATTATTTAACTTTTATGATATGGGTATATGGGGAGCTGTTGCGACCATTGGAGATTTGGTAATTGATCTTGGTATAAAGATTTCATTATATCTGCTTGTGATTTCATTTATTGATTTGATTTACCAAAGATGGAAGAACCATCAGGATATGATGATGTCAAAGCAGGATGTCAAGGATGAGTACAAGAACCAGGAGGGAGATCCTCAGGTTAAGGGTAGAATTAAGCAAAAGCAGAGGGAAATGTCAAGAATGCGTATGATGAAGGCTGTTCCTCAGGCGGATGTTATTATCACTAATCCTACTCACTATGCGGTTGCTATTCAGTATAACAGACTGTTTCAGGATGCTCCACATGTGGTTGCTAAGGGTACTGACTATTTAGCGGGCAAGATAAAAGAGATTGCCAAAGAGAATAATATTGAGATATATGAGGATAGGGCTTTGGCTCGTATTCTTTACAATAATGTTGGTTTAGATGAAGAGATACCACCTGAGCTTTATCAGGCAGTTGCTGAGGTGTTAGCTTATGTTTATAGATTGAGAACTACAGCATAGTAGATGAAAGGAGGAATAGCTGATGGGCAAAGTCTTTAAGATGGATTACGCTATAGCAGTATATGTTCTTGCTGCACTTTGCTTTTTGATTATTCCTATTCCTAATTCTCTACTTGACTGGTTAATTGGCTTTAATATGATGGTAGCATTTATGATTTTGTTTACTGCCATCTTTGCTAAGGAAACGCTTGATATGTCTGCATTTCCTACTATGTTACTATTTACTACGGTTTTTAGAATATCATTAAATGTTTCATCTACAAGGCTTATTCTGCAAACAGGTCAGCCGGGTAAGGTCGTTGAGACCTTCGGTGGATTCGTTGGTGGTGGAGATGTCGTTATTGGTATTATTGTATTTATCATTTTACTTATTGTGCAAATGATGATTATAAATAAAGGTACTGAGCGTGTTTCTGAGGTTACAGCGAGATTTACCCTTGATGCTATGCCTGGTAAGCAGATGGCTATTGATGCGGATCTTAATACTGGTGCTATTACCGATAAGGAAGCGCAGGAGAGACGTGAGAAATTACAGGCTGAGTCAGCATTTTTCGGTTCTATGGATGGTGCTACTAAGTATGTTAAGGGAGATGCGACAGCTGGTCTTGTTATCACCGGTATAAACTTAGTTGGTGGTATTATTATGGGCGTTATAAGACAGGGGATGTCTTTTGATGAAGCTATGAATAGGTACTCGATACTCACTATCGGTGACGGCTTGGTGAGTCAGATACCTTCGCTTTTGATTTCGCTTTCAACAGGTATTATAGTTACTAAGGCTGCTAAGGAAGAGAGTATCGGCGACATGGTTGTCGGCCAGGTATTTAAGAATCCTCTTGTTATGCAGATAGTAGGTGCTACACTTACCTTGCTCGGTTTGATTACACCACTTCCTATTCCTGTTTTCTGCGGTATGGGCTTATTATTAGTCTTCTTAGGAACCAGATACGAAGGTGTTAAGAAGGTTGAAGCAGTAGAAGAAGAGGTTGCTGAAGCGGAAGAGGAAGCAGATGAAATCAGGCGACATGAAAATGTTACGTCCCTGCTTTCAGTTGACCCTATTGAGCTTGAGTTTGGTTATGGTATTATTCCTTTAGCTGATGTCAATCAGGGTGGTGACTTGCTTGATCGTGTCGTTATGATAAGAAGACAGATTGCTCTTGAGTTAGGAGCTGTTGTACCTATCATCCGTTTGAGGGATAATATTCAGCTTAATCCTAATCAATATATAATTAAGATCAAGGGTATTCAGGTCAGTGAGGGTGAGATTTTATTTGACCACTATATGGCTATGAATCCGGGCTTTGTTGAGGAAGAGATTACCGGTATTCCTACATTTGAGCCTTCATTCCATCTTCCTGCTATATGGATTACTGAGGCACAAAGGGAGAGGGCTGAGTCTGTAGGTTATACAGTTGTTGATCCACCTTCGATTATCGCGACGCATTTGACTGAGATTATTAGAAGACATATTGATGAGCTTATGACTCGTCAGGATGTTCAGAGACTTATTGATAATATTAAGGAGAACAACCAGGCTCTTATTGATGAGTTAGTTCCTAAGCTATTAGGTATTGGTGATATTCAAAAGGTTCTACAGAATCTTCTTAAAGAGGGTATTTCAATCAGAGATTTAGTAACGATTTTTGAGACTTTAGCTGATTACGCTCCTAGCACTAGAGATACTGACTTACTTACTGAATATGCCAGACAGTCCCTTAAGAGGTCTATTTCAAACAAATACTTTACACCGAATGAGACTACTACGGTTGCCACTTTAGACCCTAATATTGAAAAAGAGTTACTAGGAGCTGTTAAACATACTGAGCAAGGCGATATTCTTGCACTTGACCCAGAGATTACTCAAGGGATTCTTAATTCCACTGATGCTATGATGCACAAGCTTGAGGAGAGAGGTACTAATCCTATTATCATTACATCTCCAATAGTAAGAATGTACTATAAGAAATTGACTGCAGATTATTTTGCAGATTTGATAGTAATATCGTATAATGAAATTGACTCGGATGTAGAGTTACAATCTATAGGAATGGTGAGCCTAAATGATAATTAAGAAGTTTGAAGCCAAAACCGAGACAGAGGCTATTGAGTTAGCTAAGGCTGAGCTTGGTGGAGCTGCTGTAATTATGAATATAAAAACTATTAAACCTAAGGGGCTTTTTAAGGTGTTTATGAAGCCTTCTGTTGAGGTGACTGCCGCTGTAGAGGATAAGGCGCCTGTTAAGACAGAAGAGCAAGCTACTGCCAATGCTAGCAGGATCATTGAAGAAGCCTTAAAGCGTCAGAGCTCTGATGTTGATATTAAACCTCAGAGAAGATCATCAGCTATTGAGCAAAAGCTTGACACCCTTGCTGATATGATTGAGAAGCAGATGACTACAGAGACTAAGGCTATTGATAGTGAGTTAGATAATGTTGATGAGGAAGCTTTAATTGATGAAGAGCTTGATAGCGAGGAGAGCACTGTTAAGAATCAGGGCAGCAAAATCCAGCATTTGCTTCATCAGAAGTTTATTAATAATGAGATTAACGAGAAATATGCCAATATGCTTTTAGAGGACATAGAGAATGTTCCTGACAAGAAAGAAACCTTAGATTCAGTTTTATCTAAGGTTTATCAGCGTATTGTCTTAAAGCTAGGCCAGCCTCAGGTTATCAACCTAAATGAGGGCAACAAGCCTAAGGTTTGCTTCTTTGTAGGCTCAACGGGTGTTGGCAAGACTACAACTATAGCCAAGATTGCGTCTGCATTTAAGCTTAAAGAGAAGGCTAATGTTGCGCTTGTGACTTCAGATACCTATAGAATAGCAGCGGTGGAACAGTTAAAGACTTATGCTAATATCATGCATTTGCCTATAAGAGTGGTTTATTCTACTGAGGAGATGGAGGCTGCAATAAAGGATTATTCTAACTATGACTTGATTTTAGTAGATACAGCTGGTAGAAGTCCCAAGAATCAGGAGCAGTGTGATGAGCTGGCTGACTTGATTTCTTCGGTTTCGCCAGAGCTTAGAGAGGTTTATTTGGTGCTTTCTGCTACTACTAAGTATAAAGATTTAAAGCAGATTGTTGAGACGTACAATGATATGGCAGATTACAGATTGGTCTTTACCAAGCTTGATGAGACTAATTGTTACGGTAACATTTTAAATATACGTTTGGATACGGGTGCGCCTTTGTCTTATACGACCTGTGGTCAGGTTGTTCCGGATGATATTGAGACACTCAATGCCCAGGCAATTGCAAAACAGTTGATTGGAGGCGGTGAGTGATGGATCAGGCAGAACGTTTAAGAAGTCTTATCCGTGCACAAGATGAGACGCCTAATAAACAGATAAATAGCAATGCCAGAGTAATTACCGTTACTAGTGGTAAGGGAGGCGTTGGCAAGACTAGCTTGTCTCTTAATCTGGCCTTGCAAATGCAGAGATTAGGTAAGAAAACCGTTATTATTGATGCGGACTTTGGACTTGCTAATATTGAAGTTATGTTAGGTATTCACCCTAAATATAACATTTCCGATCTTATTTATAAGGATATGAATATTGAGGATGTTGTTACCGAAGGACCAGAGGGAATTGGCTTTATTTCCGGTGGTTCAGGTGTTAATGAGTTAGTAAATCTTGAGAAATCTGATCTTCAGATATTTGTATCAAAGGTTCAAAGGTTAGATAAGATTGCTGATGTTATTATAGTAGATACTGGTGCAGGAATATCTGATTCTGTTCAGGAATTTGTGCTATGTAGCCCTGAGGTTTTGGTTGTTTTAACTCCGGAGCCGACTTCTACTATGGATGCTTATGCTCTTTTAAAGGCCCTAAACAGGCGCAAGGAGTTTGTTGCTGATGATAAGGCTATCCATGTTGTCTCTAACAGGGTTGAGAGTGAGAAGGAAGGACAGACTTTATTTAGTAACATTAGTATAGTAGCTTCTCAATTTCTAAATATTAAGCTTGACTATTTAGGATGTATACCACAGGATATGAGCGCTACTAAGGCAGTGCTAAAGCAACAGCCGGTTTCTTTATCATTCCCGAATTCAACGGCTTCAAAGTCGATGAAGAGAATAGCAGAGCAGTTGATGGATGTTACTGATTCTGATAAGTCTACGGGATTTGTTGGAATGTTTATGAATTTGATTAGATCAAATAAGAATAAAGAATAGAATAAATGCTATATGACTTTATAGAGGGAGGTGTTAAAAAGTGCTTGCTGGACTTAATGTTGGAGATAAGGTGGATATAGTATCGACACAGCCTGTTAAAGAAGGAGAGCGTAAGCCGGTTTATCTTAGTCAGATTGTTGACATAGAAAACAGCACTCAGCTTAAGATTATTATGCCTACTTTAGGTACTCGTGTCGTACCTCTAGAAGCTAACAAAAGATTTAATTGTACTTTTTATACCTCTAAAGGTCTCTATGCAGGAGATTTTGTTGTAATAGAGCGTTCTAGAGATGGAAGTATGCCTGTTATTAAACTTGAGATTAGAACAGCTCTTAAGAAAGTACAAAGAAGAGAGTATTACAGATATGATTGTATGCTTCCTATGAAGTATAGAATTGCCAATAAAGACGAGAAAATCTCACTAGAAGAGCTCAAAGAGCTACAATGGTTTGATGGTGTTGTTGTAGATTTGAGCGGTGGTGGAATGAGATTTGTTGTGCCAGCCTCTATTCCAAAGGACGCCTATGCACAGTTTAAGCTGGTTCTTGAGATAAAGGGTGCCTATAAGGAGTTTTATCTATATGGTGATATAATAAGTGCCAGAGTCAGTCCTAATAATAACAGGGTATTTGAATGTCGAACTCAGTTTATGAAGATAACTGAAGCTGAGAGAGATCAAATTATCGGTTACATCTTTGAACAGGAGAGAAAAAAGAGAAATTCGCAATAATTTTTAAATTTTTTATTAAGACACGAAAACAAGTTATATTGGGGGTTTACATCATTTTAAGGTCCGATTTTTCGGGCCTTTTTTTTATAAAAACTTGACAAATTTTAATATTTTGTTATAATTGTTACAGAAATGTTAAATAATTATTTCAGAAAATGTTTATGTGTTAAGAATTAAGGAGATTGTTATGAATTTCAAGAAGTTACTTATTGGATTGGTTGCTGTAGTAGTTATGATGAACGCAAGTTTTACTGGCGTTAATGCTGCACCAGCATCAGAGGGAGCTAAATCAGGGGTAATTGCAGGATCTACTTATACTAAGTCAGATCTTAGATATATGGCATCTATTATTTATTGCGAGGCAGGTAACCAGTGCTATGCTGGTAAGCTTGCTGTAGGTATTGTTGTTATGAACAGGGTTGAGTCTAAGGCCTTCCCTAATACTATCAAGGGTGTTATTTATCAGCCATATCAGTTTACACCAGCAAGAACAGGTGCTTTATCTAGTGCTATGAGTACATATAACAAGACTGGTTTCAAGTCAAATGCAGCTTATAAGCAGTGCTTAAAGGCAGCTAAAGAGGCTTTGTCTGGTTCTAAGTCAGTTACTCTTAAAGGCAAGAGTAAAAGCTTAAAGGGTTACTACTTCTTTAGTAGATATGTTGCAGGATGCAGACTTGTAATTGGTGCTCATCAGTTTAAATAATTATAGCGTTTTATTACCGTAGGATATATTCCTACGGTTTTTTTCTTTTAAAAACAATATATTTAACATTTTTGGCAAAAAAACTTTAAAAAGGCACTATATATTGTGAAAATTGTCAAAAAAAATTAAATACAAGGTTATTAT
>JAIKVP010000198.1 GCA_024685635.1 Lachnospiraceae bacterium | reverse complement strand
AATTGCCGACAAAAAAAATGAAGAGAAATATACGCTTACTGAAGAGAGTCTATTAACTATTGATGGTGGAGAAGAATTTAATAATAAGGTAAGGGCCTATAAGAATAAGGTTCTTGGTGAATACATTAGCCTTTCGCCTACTAACCTTAAAAATAAGTATGAAAGTATGGTTAAAAATAATCCTAAAACATATGAGTATGCTGATTCATCTAATATAAATGAATATAAGCATATAGATTTTAGGGTAAGAAATACAGGAGATTCAGCTGTAATAAGACAATATTTATCTGATAATGCTTCTCATCTTACATTTCCTGAAAAACAGCGTCTTGAAGGACAGATTAAGGCGGCTGAAAAGATTAATAAAATTGACGAAAAAGCCAATATAGCTATGTCTAACGGCGAAGATTACATGAAGCTTGCCGAGCTTAAGCAGAAAAATACAAATAATAGTTATAGTTATGAGCTTAATCTTTCACAGACTAGTTTTCAGACTAGTGGTAATGGCTGTTGGTCGTGCGCTATGCATTTGATGCTAAAAAGTCGTGGTGTTGATGTAAGTCAGGAGGAGATTAGAGCATATCGTCCTGTTCTTAAAGCTGATGATCAAGTTGTTGATAATGCTAATTTAGCTGAATATGATAAAGTTATACATAATATTGATGATTATAACCGTGATATACCTAAGAGCATTATGGACATGGGAGACTCTTTGCTTAGCTTTGCACCAAATAATATGCTAAGTGAAGTGACTATTAATGCGCTTGCAAATGAAGATTTTGAAACATATGGAATAGACGTAGATTATTATACCAGTAAAGAAACTGCCTATCTAGAGAAATTAATTAAACATGCAATAAAGGATGAGCATTCTCCAGTTGCTTTGCATCTTACCAACCACTATGTAACTATCTGTGGTATATATAATACTAATGGTAGTATACATATTAAGTATAAAGATTCGTTAAATAATGATAATAAAACTAAGCCTGATAAGACTCATGATGTAGATTTAAAAAGTTTTATTAAAGCGAATTGTTATGCTGGCAATAATGCCGCTGATTATAAGCCTATTACAGTTTCTTGGATATCTAAGATAGAACTTTCTAAGGATGGACACACTATTCATGGCATTCCTAGTGAGTATGTATATATGAAGGATGATGGATCTCTTACTAATCAGCCTGAAGGAGTAAGAGATAATGCTACTCTCTCTATGGTTGATACTAACAGAAAGGGTATTAGGATATATAGAGGTGGTGGTGACGAAGATAATGCAACAAAAAAAGATGCCACTGGCTTCAATCAGGATGGTCTTAAGACGATTGAGAAGGTCTATATTTCCCCTAAACTTAATGCTGCTTATTTAAGAACTATGGCAGCAAAGCGAAGCAAAGAAGAAGAGAAGAATCTCTTTAAGACTGATCAGGAAGTCTATAATATAAAGGGAGATAAAAGAGGGCTAGATGATCTTAATGTAAGAAAGGCAATAGAAGATAATCAGAAAATTATTGGTATTCCAAAAGTTCATCCAGTTTTAAATAGTGTTCTTGGACAAAAAGAAGTTATTAAGCCAAGTCAGGTTATAAAGCCAAATGATATAAATATTGATAATATCGATAATATCAATAGAATGGCTGAAGTAAATTTTATGGAAGATGAATTAGATAACTTTGAATATGAAGAACAGAAAAAAGAGCAAGAAGATAATAAGTTGAACGAAGAGAATAAAGAACAAGATCCTAATTTGAAAGAAGATAACATAGAGAATAAAGAGAATCAAGAGAATCAAGAGAAGGAAGAGCAGGAAGAGAAGGAAGAGAAGGAAGAGAAAGAAGAGAAAGAAGAGAAGGAAGAAGAGAAGGAAGAAGAAAAGGAAGAGAAAGAAGAGAAGGAAGAAGAAAAGGAAGAGAAAGAAGAGAAAGAAGAGAAAGAAGAAAAGGAAGAGAAAGAAAATCAGAAGAAAGAAAATCAGAAGAAAGAAAATGAAAAGCAGTTAAATGATTTAAACAGCAAAACCAGCATTAATTCTGCTAAAAAGAATGTCGATAAGAGCATAACAGTCGTATATAAAAAGGACTCAACTATCGCTAAGTTGTTTAATGCCATCAAATTAGAGAAGTTTGATAAGGTTAAGGATCTTGATGATACAAGGATTCATACTGATAAAAATCGAATTTGTAAGTATGAGGTAAAGGAGCTTAGTTTCTTAAGAAATAAGGTTAAAGAGGAAGAAGCTAAGAAGCAGCTTGATGAGCAGATTGCATTTAACAAGGTTAACCGTCGCAATAAGCAAAATGAAAGACTTAAAAACGAGATTAAAAGAATAAAGCTTAATCAGGATTACACATCAAGTGAGGGCAAAAAATACTTAAAGAGCGCAAAGTCAACATATAAGCAACAGGAAACAACTGTTGATAAAATCATGTATTCTGCCAAGATTAAGATGTTTGGACTAGCGATAGATAAAGTAATAAAGCCAGGCTTAAATGATGATAATGAGAAGTTTACTGATGAGGAGAAGAATGCTCTTTTAGTATCTGACACTGAAAAGTTAAACAGGATGGCCGCTGAAAATAATACGCTTCATGTTGACATGATTAAAGACATACTTAATTTGCCTGCTAATGAGTTTTATATGACAGTAGGTATGATTAAAGCAAAGGCGGTTAAAGATGCTGGTTTAGCCAAAAAGCATATGCTTAAGAGGCGTGAGATTTTGAAGGAAGAGCCAGACAGAGAGGCTAAGATTGACTATATTCTGTCTAAAAACAAATCAGCTGAGTACAAGTTGATGTATGAGTACTTAAATGAGCTAGAGCATGCTTATGAAGGGGGCTTGATTTCATATCAGATTTTATCTTTAGAAAATGAAAGCAAGGATGATAGAATTCCTGAATGCTTAAGAGATATTACAGCTCTCAAGAATATGACTATTAAGGATTATGTAGAGAATATTGGACTAAATGCCAATCAGACTAAGAGTTTTAAAGACGCTATCAGATCAAACGGAATTACCGCTGCTGATAATGCTAATGCCTATGACACATTTAAGCAGATATATGATATGAATAGGGATATGATTAGCAGTAAAACTGATAAAGAAGGTGGAAAGAGCTACCAGAAGCATATGACTACATATGTTTTAAAATACTTATATAATCCTTATATTATTGCAACTAACAAGGATATAGGAAAGAGATTATATCTTGCTGGACTTAGCAAAGAGGATAGAAACGATTATAATCAAGGCGCCCAATTATTAGCTGCTAAGAAGGCGTTGCCTCCTAATATCAGGGAATGGGCTAAGGATAAAGAAGTAATCAATCTAATAAATGATAACAGGGTAATCAATGTTAACAAGATTTTAGAGGGATCCAAAAATGCTATCCATTCGTCAAGAAGCTTAAATCTAGAGACAGATAAGTCAAGTGAATTTCATAATGCTTACTATACCTCTGCTAACAAGCGTGCTAATTTCGATAGTTATATCAGGGCACATTCTGATATGAAGGCATTAGCCGGCGGAGCAGAAAGTATTAGGGATAATTTTGCTTTGTGTATGGGCGCAGTTTATTATAAGTCGGCTAAAAAGGCTTATACTGAATCTGAAATTATAGATTATGCTAAGTCTGTTAAAAAGACTAATGCATTTAAGAAGATTACTACAGAAGAGATGATTAGAGCTCTTACAAACACCGATAGAATGCCTGGCTTGATTAGTAGAATTGAAAAAGCTAATGTTCCAAACGAGAGAAAGTTTGCGTTTTTATTTAAGAAAAATGTTTATGTAAGGGAAAGAGATAAAGATCTGTTAGCTACTAGCTTTGATTTTAGCGATCCTAATATAATTAACAATAATTATAATCAGTTACTAGATTCAGATTTAATGACTATGCCTGACAATCTGTCTATCTTAAAGGGCGTTTTAGGCGATGCTGCTAGGAAGCCTGAAGTAGTGGCTAGCATTTTCTCTCTATGGCTTCTTGCAACTCAGAAAGAAATAACAGTTTCTAATTTAGATGCTAATATGAATGATAAAAAGTACTTTGATGAGTTTATAGCTTTTATGAAGTCTAATAAAACTGTAGGTCTTAACGCTAAAGGAAAAGATAGCTTTGAAAAGAGCGTAAAGAGTTTTGCTGACCTTATAAATAAGGCGGCTAATAAGCTGTCTGACTACAAGTTACCTGATATTGATTATACCAACCCGGAAGAGGTTAGAGAGTTTGCTACTGAGCTTAGCTATCTTAACAATTTAGCCTACGGCTACAATAATATAATGAAGATTGCCTTGGTTAATAATGAGATTGGCTTAAATGCTAACTTTATAATTAAAAATAGAATAGGCAATTTAGCTTATGAAACTGCTGAAGATATTTTTAATGCTATCCCAGATAAGATGGCAGCATTTGACTATGGTTATATGAATCCGGTAAATGTAAGAGCATTTGACGGTAAAGACTATACTGATATAACTATGAAAAATCTTACACTGCTTGCTATATCCAGGGTGGTTAACGGAATAATGATGTCTGAGTCTGGTAATAAGAGCTTAAATGATGCTTTGGCAATGACGAGAACAAGAAACTTTTATAATATGCAACTCATAGATGAAATAAGAGCATCTGTATTTTCTAGTGCAAGAGATTCAAAAGAAGTTGAAATGATGGTTTTAAATTATCTTTCTGGTGTGGATACTAAGCCTTTTATAGACAAGGCTACAGCCTTATATAAGCAGAATGAGCCAAAGTTTAGAAATCAGATTTTGACTGAATATATTGATAATAAGGGCTCTAATCTTAGAAAGTCAATAGAATTTGGCAATGTCTATGAGCAGCTTAGAACAATAAATCCTAATGATTCTGTGGCTATGAGACATTTCTTGAATAGTACTAAGGTTACAGGATTGTCAAAATACCCAAATGGTTTAGCCGCTAAGGACTATGTGCTTAACTATATCGATGATATTATTGATTCTAGGATTAGATATTTTGCCAGATCCACTGATTCTAAAGATTATGAGATGTTTCTTGTCGATGGCAAGAGCTTAGAGGAATTATATGCTCACAAATATAATGATTTAGAAGGTGAAGAAAGAGGACTTTGTATGAAAGCAGAGCTTCTGAAAGCTATTGCAGATGGCAATCATTCTATTGCTATTAAGTCGATGTTCTTTAATTCTTATGATACGCTTGAATTAGGTCAGGCTAACAAGAATATTACACTAGCCGATGACGACTTAATTAAATTAAATGATGACTTTTACTTTTACAAGCATTACATAAAAAGAATTACTTCATTCTTAACAACTAATCAGAATTCATTGCTTTCTACTCATAAAGGTTTGAATTTAGAAGATTATATCGATGAAGGTAATAATAGAAAATTAGATGAAGTGGTGGGTAAGACTGGCTCGGATTTATATAAGGATTATGAGTTAAGGCTTAAGTACTGTATAGATACTCTTAATGATCCGGCTGTTAGGCCTGATGAGATTAGAGATGCTTTTAAGGGCCTTCATAAGGCTGCTCAGCGATTTTTCGACTCTGAAAAGGGAGTTAATTCGGGTATTACAGCTATTAGAGTAGCAGTTGCAAGCAATACAATATCTAATGCACTTTCTGGACTTCAGATGTTTGATTCAGCAAGAAGGGATTTAGAGAGACGTGTTGCATTTGGCATTGGAGTCAATTACTTAGATGCTAGTGAGCTAAACTGGGAGACTCTTATTAATGAGGAAAATGCCAGAAGGAATCTATTAGATGTACACGATTTATCTTCTGAAAAGAGAGAAGAGTACACAACAAAATATAACTCTAAAATGTCAGTTGCTACTAACAGCACAGACTTAATCAACAGGTTGAGTAAGATAAATCCTAAGCTGGACGTTTTTAATACGGCCACAGGCAATGCACATGCGCTTAGAGAGATGACTAATAAGCAATCTGATGTTAAAATAGCAGCACTTGATTATATGACCTGTAAATATCTAGACCAGGCGTCTAAAAAGGATGTGGAGGCTGAAAATATTGTCTTATTAACCAACAAGGTTACTAACGATGATTTTAAGAGAGAGGTTGAAAAGCTTTCTAAGGACAAAATATTTGCTTGGCATGTTAAAAATAATCCTTCTGGATGTCTTGTTACATGGGCTAAGATTGATCAGATAACCACTGACAATATAAAACAATGGAGCGAAGATGTTCTTAAGGCAGAAGAGATTAAAGCAGCTAATTATGTAAGGTATGGCAATAATAATGATACTAAGGCTGATAATCAGAATAGAAGATTAGCTGATTATCTGCTTAAGAAGATTTTGACTGAACCTAAGAACAGAACAGTTGCTGAAGCAATATCTGCAGGTCATTTAGAGTACAACAAGGCTTATGAATTAACACTAGCTAAGGCTAGGGAACTCAGTGGACTAGATGATGTGAATGACAAGCAAAGATATTCTAATCTTACGCGAAAACTTGAGGATGGATCGCTAATGAAGTCTGTCTTTAATGAGATTAGTAACGCTGAAAAAGAAGGTAAGAAAGAGCTTGAGACTATTAAGCGTAATTCTGTAAAGAAGACAGTTAAAAAAGCAGTTAAGAATAACAACTCTAACCTACCTAAAATTTGATAAAAATGCTATAATAAATCTATTAACATAAGGATAAGAGGTATATTAAATGCAGATTATTGAAATTATAAAGAAATCCTATAAAGCCTTTATGGCATTAGAAGAAACTAGTCCAAGACTCTTTTGGATCGTTGTCTTAGTCAATCTTGCAATTATAGTGTTTTTAGCATTTGCTAATGTGATTGCGGGAATAAGAGGGACTGTTAACACAAGTTTTATAAGGGTCGCAAGAGATGAGTACTGGTATACTAAGACTTTTCTAGGAAAGATATTACATGAGCTTAATATGATTAGCCAGTTTATGCTGCTTCCGGTCATAACTGTATCTATGTTGACTATAGGCAAGTTAGTTACTAACAAGCCTAAGCTGTTTAACGATGACTTTTATATTGAACTTATTGCAATTACGCTAGTCGCAGCGGTGATAAAGTGCATATTGATTAAGTCAAGAGAAAAATATGCTGATCATTTCAACATGGAAACTGGTGATTCGCTTGCTGTCAGGCTGGCCAATGTAATAATCTTAAGTATTATCTATGGATTTATTGCATTTATAGCGATATTTACTTCCTTTGAGAAGGTTTTGCCGGGCATGGGCGTCGAGATTTTTGGACAGACATTAGGAGCGACGGGATATGCCTGCTATGTTACGGTGCTGGCTTATATTATAGTTCGGGCTGTTGGTAATTTACTTTCGTTATTATCTATGCTTGTAACTATTGCAACAAAGAAATAATAGTTTATTCTAGGGCTGTTTTCATTTGTATTAATGAGAGCAGTCCTTGTTGTGTTTTAATTGTTTTAGATTTGTTGCTCTTTTGTAGAATAGAGAATGATAATATAATGCTGTAGTATTGTATAGTAAAACTGAAAGGTAGGGAATTATATGCCACAATATAAAGAATTAAAATCCTATAAGAATTTGATGAAAAAGGTTAATGAGCTTTTAAACTATGTAAGGAGTAAAAATGAAACTATAGCTAATGACTATTCATTTTTGGCAACTTATGTAGTAGCTGAGCAAAGAGAGTTAGATAAGTATTATAAACTCAATGCCGTTAATGACTATCCTGTATTAAATGCTGAATCAATTTCAAAGATTAAGAATTCGTACGCAGCAATGATTACGGCTATTGCTGGTTTTAAAAATGTTTATAAGAAAATGTCTACTGAGCCTAACGTGGATGCTAGAAAGTTTGATGAAATCATAAATATGCTTAAGGAAGATCAGATAATAGTAGATAAATTAGATCCTAAAGATCATCTTTCTCTACCTAAGTCAGTATACAAACTTGATAAAGAAATTAAAAAGCACGATTATGATAATGGCAATTATAAGTGGCCAGGCTTCTATGAATATAGACAGATTTATAATTCTGACAAAAACAAAACTGAAGAAGAAATATTAAATGAGTATATCAAAAAAACTCCAGAAGAAGTTAAAGACTATTACATTAATGCAATCGAAAAAGATCCTAAGAAGTATGAGTTTGTTAATCTTCAGCGCATTGTTCCTGCAGAAATTAGAAATACCTCAGATGTTGAGTTGATTAATGATTTTATTAATAAAAATAAAAACAAGCTAACATACCCTCAGATGTATAAGCTTAAAAAAATAGCTGAGGTTAATACTAAAGCTAAAGAATTAGAAGAAGGCTTAAAAACTGCATTTCTTGATTCGCAAGAACTAGGAGAGAAGCCTAAATTGGTTGTTAAGAAAGAGGATGATTTAGAATTAATCATCAGTCCTACTGAGTATCAGAGCAATACTAATACCTGCTGGTCTGTTTCAAGCTTAATGCTTGTAAAAAGCCGAGGTCATAATGATGTTAACCAGTTAGATATCAGAGGATATCGACCACTTTTGACTGAGGCTGATAGGGGAAGCGTTGTGGATAATGATGAATTAGACATTTGCTACAATACTCCGCAGCCTAAGAATATTATGGATATGGCCGATGGAATTCTAAAATTTGCGCCTAATACAATGCTTCATGGAGTTGATATTGAGCTGTATTCTAAAGGCACAGAGAAGATGGGCATATCAAGAGAGACTTATCTTAATAATACAGTGAATTTTATGAAGAAGAGAATTATTAATGCCCTCAAGGTCGATAAATCTCCAGTATCACTGCTTATACCAGGCCATTATATTACTATCACAGGTATCAAGGGAGATACTATTAAATATAAGGATTCTATTCCTCATGGCAATTCAGTGGGGCATACTTATACTATGTCTCTTAAGGAATTTGTATCCAAGGAGTTTGCTAAACCTATCGGTTCAAGATTAGGTTCTATTCAGCTTACCTGGATTTCTGATATTAAGCTAGCTAAGGACAACAAGACAATTCATGGAGTCCCAAGCTCGTATGTAGAACTAGGCGAAGGTGGCAAGCTTAATATGCCTCCTGAGAGGCTTTCTTCATCCGCTATGGCTGAGACAAGACAGACCAACAAAATTGGATTTAAGGTTGTTGCTTCCTGCGGTGATGAGGAGGCCGAGTTAAGAAATGACTATGATGTATACGCTAAGAATGGTGTATCCTTTGTAGAAAAGGTATATCTTCCTAAGACTGTTAATAGGTTGTACTTAACCAATATGGCGGCTTTAAGAAGCAAAGAGGAAGAGGATCAGCTTAACGATGTTGATAACAATATCTATGGCATTGCTAAGGACAGAGCCAAGAGAAGAGCTGAGCTTGATAATATTATGGCAAATGGTTACGTTAAGCCTGTTGTAGAAGAATTAGTAGTAGAAGAAGAGATTGAAAACCTTACTCTAAAGAGTATAAGAGATAACGCAAGAAAGCTTCTAAATGAGCTAGATAAGAATTCTCATTTCTGGCTCTTTTCAACCAAGCCTTCATATGACCTTCTTATAGGCAAGCTTAACGAAATTGTAACTGGCGCTGATAACGGATTAAGAAGTGCAGTAAATAATGACAATGAGTTCAAACCAGAGGATTACGCCAATATAGTTAAGGCTATGGATGATGCAATCAAGTTTAGTAAGACTTATCTGGATTTAAAGAGAGAAGAGATTGAAGCTGATCCTGGCAGGAAAAATGCTGAAGCTAAGCAATCTAATGAGCAGCCACGTATCAAGGCTGCCTTAGATTCATACGAGCTTCTAACTAAAATGCGTGCTGAGATTAACAAAAAGGTTTATAATCAGCCATTGTCAGCATTTGAAAAGGCAGCTAATAAGGCGGTTATTGATGATTACAAATCAACTATGATTGCCAATGCTGATAATCCATCTAAGCTGCAGAATGATTCATACAAAAACAGAATTAATCACTCTGACAGTTTTAAACCATATATTGAGCGCATTGATGCAATGTGGAGCAAAGAATTTGAGAGTATTGGAGCCTTTGATAATCCTGAAGTATTTGAGAAGGGTGAGAATAACAGACCAAGCTATAGAAATATAAAAAGAATTAATGATGATTTCATGGCTATTGGGCAAAAGTCAATGTCAGATAAGCTTACTAACAAGGACTACGCAGCATTAGCTTTCCTAAATAGCTGCACAATGCCAGTGTATAGCTTGATGGACCAAGATATAAACACTAATAGATTTAGTTCATTGTCAAGTGCTAGTATAAGACATCATCAGCATGCATATGACACGCTTATCAGAGCTACAGGATTAGGTGATGAGAAGCAGATGACCTATCATATCCCTTATATAAATAAGAGTAAGGACGTTGTTACACAGGCTTTAAAGAGTTACAAAGTTGCTAATAAAGAGCCTTTGGCTAAGGTTATTGCTGATTCAATAACTAATATAACATACGCAGCTAGAAAGGATCTTCTAACTAATGATGATATTATGCTGGTTGCAGCTGAGATGGCTATGAGAATAACTGGCATACTTGATAGAGATCAAGAGCTTTATAATCAGGCGATTAAAGCTGGTCTTAAGGCAGAGGATATCAACTATATTAAGCAGATGAAAATTGTTGGAGAGCTTTCATCTTCGTCTAAGGAGTTTATGGCTAAATCTGAGAATGGATTGCTTGATAATATACCTACTGCTAAAAAAGAGGAGAGCTATTGTAATCTCTTGTTAAATGAGATGTATAAGGAAACTAAGATTAGACTTAAGGATGAAAGAAATATAAATCCTGAGTTTGTTGCTAAAAAGGCTGAGATCGATGATATAGTATTAAAGCAGTATATTAATAGCAAAACGGAAGTTATAGAGAGCATTAAGACTGCCTTTAGTAGCAATTCTTTAAGCGTAAAGAATAGTAAAGAGAAAAAAGAGGCTCTTAAAATCTATGACGATTATCAGAAGGAGCTCAAAGAGCTAGACAAAGTTAAAAATGCTAATAATAAAAAGAATAAGCATAAAGAGATAGTAGATAAATATGCTAAGAGTGTAACAGATTATTCCAATAGAATAAATGAATACTTTAAAGCATATAAATCTAATCTTTTAGAAAAACATAAAGATGCCTTAGAAATAATCAATAATGACAGATTAGCTGATAATAAAAAGAAATTGACAGAATCAGAAATGGTTGAAGAGGCTTTGATAATTGAGAATAATCTGACTTCAAGATACAGAGTGGCAGATAATGACGAAGAAAGGATGAAATTTGATAAAGAAAAATATGATTACGATCTTTATACAGGATTAAGATCAAGTTTCATGAAATTTAATAAGAACTGCTTAAATCTAAAGCACAAGCTAAATGATTTAGAGGATATGAAGAAAGAATTAACCACTAATTTAGAGATTAAATACTTAAAGACAGATCCTTTATTTGATTCATTTACTAACAGAGCTAATCTTGAAAAAACCAGAAAGAGAATTAGAAACTTTGTTAAGGCTAAAGAACTTGATAAGCTTAGCCCAAAGGATTTCGTCGATAAGGTGATAAAGGATAAGTCTGTTAATTCAATTCTTAACGGTGCATCTGTTGACTTTAATTTAACTGTCTATGAGAATCAAAACAAGCATCCTAAGGCAGAGCTTAAATTAAATCAGCAAGAACCAAATGCTGATAACGAGATAAAAAATAACGCTGAGAATAAGAACATAAATAAAGTTAATATTAACAGCGTTAAGACAACTGATAATAACAAAGCAAAGCTGACCAAATAAGTGACAAAATAAAGCTGAATATACCGTATTGGGGGATATACTTATGAAAGAAATAGAAGAAAACAATCAGCATGTAAATAATAAGCATAACGAAGAAATGAGCTATGCTCAAAATTTAGATAACATAATTAAGAGCAAGGCGTTAGAACTAGACAGTATTTTTGCTATATACGGACCTGAAGGAAAGTTGCCTGAAAGATTTCAGGGGAAAGCAGAGTATGATAGTATTATAATTCCTGAGCTACAAATAGATGGAATGTCTGACGAGGATAAGAAGAAGTTAACTACTGCCATTATTTATGGTTCTATCATTAGGCCAGAAAATATATATAACGCTAAAACTGTTTCATCAACAGGTAATTATAAGTATTTTAATCAGATGTTTTTGATTGATAATGTTATAAATGGCGAGAAAGAAAAAAATAGGATAGGTAACTACCCTCAAATTATGCTCGCTGGCAAAAAATATGCTGTTGAAGTTATTAATGAGTTAAATAATGGTGATCAGGAAAAGGCAAAAGAGGTACTATCTAACTTTGCTGAATACGCTTATGCTATATCGCGTGGTAAAGC
Organism: Lachnospiraceae bacterium; assembly: GCA_024685635.1. GTDB lineage: Bacteria > Bacillota > Clostridia > Lachnospirales > Lachnospiraceae > NC2004. The sequence continues at coordinate 10,757 of JAIKVP010000198.1, read as the reverse complement.
TATCTTTAATCCATCTAGTAATCGTGATGCTAGAAGTATATACAGTCCTTATAATGGATACTTTAGACTTGCTAGTACTGTTCTTAATAATACAGCAATTAAGATTAAAACTGATAAAAAGGATGTTACTGATATAGATCGATATAGGATGAAGGTGAGTCAAAAATCATATGACAGTAGAGATAGAGCCTTTATACTTAAAAAAGATTTATTAGACTGTAAAACTTCTGTAAATAGTGAAGATAGAGAGGAGTTAGTGCTTGATTTTATCCTTGAGCAAATGATAGCATCCATTTCTCAGGTAAGCAATGCAGTAATTTTAGCTACATGTCGCCATGAATTTGAAGACATCGCTGACAAAATATTGTATGGCGAAGATGATCAAGAACTAAAAAAGATAGTTTTCGATCATATAGATAACTACTATGCCAGGGTGTTAGATGATGCTGCTAAATACTTATTAACAGATATTGAGTTTATTCTATCAAAAGAGAATGGCAAGGATGAATTTAAGAGATTATATTCTGATTCCATTAAAAATAGTTCTGTATATAAAAGTCTAATAAGTGCTGATGCTAATAGTATTGAGAAGCTTTTGAAGGAATCTGATAGATCTATTGAAGAACTAAATCTGAATATATATAAAAAGCTGGATTTAACTGATGTAAACATAGCTGTTAATAATAAATATGAAGCTAAATTCAATAAAACCATGAAGGATTGCGAGAATTTAGCATTAGAATCGCTTAATAGTGCTTTGAAAGATGAAAATAAGGGCTTAAAATTACAAGAATACTCTGTCAATAATCTTTCACCTTCAGAATTCAAGAAAAATTATAAGGTTATTAGTAATAGCTATGAAGGTATTTTAGCTGTTGACGACAGCTTTATCCGTTCCTCATCTTACTTTAGAAATATGAAAAATAAACTTGAAGAACTAACTGATTACGCTAAAATACTTGCTGATAGTGGGAGAAGTCCTGTTAGAGAGGAACTTAAGAAATACAAAAATTTGCTTAAAGAAGTTGATTCTTTGGCACTTGATTACCTGAAAAATAAGACTGATACTTCAAGTGAATATGCAGCACTTAGATATAGAGAAGTTGTTAAGCTAAGACAGGTTTTAGATGCTAATTTAGAAGGCTTAGAATATGCATATAATGCTAAGAAATCAGATTTAGAAGCGGATTACAATGAAAAGGCAATCAGACTTAAATCGTACATTATAAGCGAAAAAGAAGGTAGAGATGTTTATAACTTATCAGGAGAATTTAGTCCGTTTCTTAACGGTAATTATGATTTAGAACATTTAAGGAAAATTTCGCCTACTGTTATAAATTACTCTATTTCTAGGACTGCCGGCGTTTCTCTTGCAGTATTAGCATTTGCTAATATTAGAAAAGAAGATGGAAGCCTTAAGTATTCTATTGATGATATTATGGCTCCAACTAAGTATCAAGACAGCAAACAGGAAGAGTTTAAGAATATTGTAGAACTCTTTGAGAATTTTAATCTTAATCCTGCTGAAGCTCAAAAGAAGATAGCAGAGATTATTTATAATGGATTTAAGGCTATTACCAGCCAGCTTGATGCCTACTTTAATAAACTTGAGTTTCCAAATGATGAGGATACTGAGAATTTATTTGATAGTTCAAAAAAATCAAGGGCAGATTTCAGAAAGTTTATATCACTTTGCTATACCCTTTTTGACATGAGTCAGGAGTGGGAGCATTGCACGAATGAGATTTTTGAACTGGCGAAAAAAGACAATCCGGAATTTAAGGATGAGAAGGATGTAAAAGACTATTATTTTAAGAAAATTGGTCCAATCATTGGTGTGCAAACAACTGTTGATAGTATGACACAGAGTAATACTTTGGGCAACCCGCTGGGGATTAAGCAGGAGTTAAGGTTATCTTATATAGGTTCTTACATAAAAGAATCACTTGTGCAGAAAATGCTAAAAAATGCCAAAGCTACTAATACTCCATATACTCAGATTATTGATGATTACTATTATTTTAGAACAAATTGTATAAGCCAGATTGACCCTAAATATTTTAGTTATATGGAGGATGACATCTATGATGATGTGGCTATAATGATGGCTGAAGGCATTTTTGCTAAGGATGTTGATCTTGAAGTTAAGTATGATGACAAGCTAAGAGTTTACAATTATGCAGTAAAAGGAATACCAACAAAAGAGCAGATTAAAAAGCATATTGAGTATTCTAATATACCTAACGAAGTACTTAAATCTGAAGGTGATCTACTATCAGTGTCTTTATCTAAAAAGATGGTATCTGAGACTAATAATGATAAAGCGAGATATATTAGTAAAGCAGCCTATGCTACAAGAATTTTAACAGAACTGGTTTCAAAAAACAGTAAGTTTCTTGCTGAAGATAGAATAACGGCCAAAGACTGTATAAGGGATATAATCGCTTATAACTGCATTGACCAATTTATTAAGGCTGGATATAAAGGTGATGAACTTGATAAAATAGTCAAAACTGTAATAGAAGATTTAGATGAGTTTAAGACTGCAACTGATTATATTGGTCTTGGATCAGTCTGCCCAATTATTTATGAAGACAAGGTTAAGCAAATAGTAAAGGCAGCTGATAAAGCGATTGAAGCTAAAATCATAGAAACTGAGATGCCATATAAGCGCTATGATGATGCAGATAGCTTGATTTACGATTCTGCTACGCTAGTTACTTCGGCTATAATTAAGCAATTAGGTAAACTTCCTCTTAATCCTGCTACGAATAAAAGCTACAGCTTTGACGAATACAGAAAAAAGTTGGTTAACACGCCTGCATTTGCTAATTCTATCAGATATACTGAGAATATAGCTAAGACAGTTAAGCATTATTTGAATCTTTCAAAAGATAAGTACAAGGTTGAACAAATGCTTTTTGAATTAGATTCTGAACTTGACAGTTATGAAGAAATATATGCTGGTTTAACTACTATTAAGGAGAAAGTTGAATTTTTAATCAAATCTGAATTAGAGGTGAACATTTTTAAGGAAATGAACGAGACTCTTTATAAAGAGTCAGATGATAGTTTTGCAATTAAAAGGTTCGAAGAACGTGTTAATACTATACTAGCCTTAATGAAAAGGTTTGTCTCTGAGTATTTGCAACCATATAACGATGAGAATTATGAGCAGATGAGTATAGTGGTTGGAGAATTACTTGCTGAAGCTGTTGATAATAGTGCTAATGAAAAGGAGACCATATTAAGTACTATTCCTCTAGATGATCCTTATAGAGAAGATAAAGCGAATTATTTGTCGAATAAAACTCCTAATCGACGTATGGTGTCTCTGATTCATTCTTTTAGTGTGGAAATTGGTTATTCTCTTGAAGATAATGGGAATTTATACTTTAACAAGTATGTAGACTCGATAATCAATGAAAAAACAACATTAAGAGAATATGCCAAGATTTTGGGCGTAAAAACAGAGGATGAACTTAATAAGTTTATTAAAAACAAGAATCTTGAAATCCAACATAAAAATAAGCTGGTTAATGCTGATACTAGTTTTTATACTCTGACTAAAATTAGGAACCAGGGCCACCTCGCTACGAGGAGTGACGATTTTATTAAAGATAAAACGAAAGTTGCTAACGCTACAGGATTTGGAAAATATCTCGAAAGAAAGAATTATAGCAACGATGAAATTGAAAGACTTAAAGACTTAAGTTATCATTATAGAGGAGAAATTTTACTTTCAAATAATATAGATGCATGGATTGAATCAGATGAAACTAAAGCTCGTGAGTATGCAATGGTAATGGCAGATTCTAAATCATTTATAAAAAGCCATGATAGGGCTCTAAAAAGTAAGCTAGATGAGATTAAGAATAAAGATTTTAGATTAGCAGAGGAAAAAAGAAGGTTTAAGAAGCCAACTTTTGAATCGCATCCTTGGCTAATGGCAGATGATAAGAAAGAAGTCAAGGTTAAGAAAGATCAAGCTGACATATTTATGAAAGAAACAGGCTTAGATATATCAATTATAACTGTATGCCCAGAAATTGTTGATCGTTTCATTAAAGAAAAGAATTATTTAAGATATCAAAAGGCAACTAGACCTGATAGAGCCAATTCATTGTTTATGGTATGGGCGATTGCTAACTATGATGATCTTAACATCGCTAATATTGATAAAGTTGCCGATGATTCTGCTATGATTGAGGCATTTGCTAAGTTTTGTGAAGACAATCCGACAATGGTAACTGATGATAAAGGTATCTATAAAACAGCAGCTAGCAATTGGGTTAATATATTTGCTAAAGCTACAGATAGGATAAAAGCTTTTAAGCTTCCTGAGATTGACTATTCTAACATAGAAGAGCTAAAAAAGAATATGCTCCCTCTTATGGTTTTATCTAATATTGCTATTGATTTCAATCAGGAGAAGGATCATGTATTTGGGAATGTCAATTTAGGCATAGATGGCAAAGCAGGACCAGAGTTTATTTGTGGTCAAGAGAAATGGGATGGTATTGTTGGATTCTGGGATAATATCCAAAATCTAATGTCTGGTTTTTCTAGCGCATATAGAAAAGAAAAAGGTGTTAATACTGCAGTAGAAGGCAAAACTACTAGCTATATAACAGCATTCGCTCGCCTTCATTTTGAAGAGAATTTTAAAAATGCAGGAGGTTTGTCTGTTGATGAGCTTGTTAATTCTTTAGACGATATGTCATTAACCGGTGAGGATTATTTATCTATGTCTAGCGATTTGACTGACTTTAAATCAGCAAAGGATCTAGATATTAAAACCGTAGTTAAGTACTTAAATGGTAAGGATAAATCGTCATTTAAGAAGAAATCTCAAGCTCTAAGAAAAGAGATGCTAAAAGAAAGTGTAACTAATACTGAACAAAGAACAATTGATCCGATTCAAGAATTTGCTAAGTATACCAGATTAGATGATATCAAGTCTGAGCTTGCTGGCTTAAATAGCAGTACAGATATTATAGAGTATGTTTCAGACACTAATTCTATACACCAATATAGAAATAAAAAATATAGCGGAGCATACTATGTAAATGTTGTATTAAATGAGCTTATAACAGATGACTATCGTCAAATAATTAGAAAAGCAGGTTTTACTTATCTAGATCTTTTTACTGTAGATGGCAAATCAGTAAAAGAACTTATGGCTGACAAATATAGCGAAGATTTAGATGAAATGACACGAGATAGTTGTTATAAACTCGAACTGCTAAAAGCAATTTCATCAGGAGAATCTGAGGTAAAAATTAAAACTATTAAATATGATAATAATGGTAAGCTAGTGGAAGGGCCTGCTATAGCCGTTTCAGATAAAGCTAATAGAGTCCAAAAAATAAAGTATAATCTACCAGTTTATAATGCTTTAATAGAAGCTAGCGTATTGAGACTAAAAGAGTTCAAGAATGAGTTAGCCAAAACACATCCTAATTATAATGAGGGTAAACATCAGGAAGCTTTAGAAGAAATGGGCGAAGTTGGATCTAGCTATTTTAACGATTTAGAAAAGAGACTAAATGCCTGCATAAAAGCGCTTGAGAATAGAACTCTTTTGAAGAAGGATGTAAAAAAAGCTATTTTTAACCTTCAAAAAGCTGCAGATTCATATTACAAGAAAAGAAATAGCATTTTTGGTAAACACAGTGATCATGGCCAAAAGAGACTAGATTTGTCAGGAGAAATAAAGACCTTTTCTATTGATCTTATGGCAGAATATGAAGTCGTAAGATTTGCTATGAATAGTAACTTCCCTTGTGAAAAGGGTGTAACTAGTAAGGATGCATCGATTAGTTCTATATCATCAACAATTAATATGTTAGAAAATAGATCTAAGTACACTTATGGCCTTGATAAGGCAAATGCTACTGAAGATAATATAAAAGATAGCTTAAATCAACAGAAAAGTGTTATTCAAGCTATTATGACACAGTTAACTGCTTTGGGCAAGGATTTTGATAGCCTCTTTAATCCAACTAATAAGCTTGAAGTTTATGATGCAGCTCTTTCTTATTGCATTAAAAAGACTATTTCTCGCATGCAGGAGAGTGATAATATATTAAACCCTCCAAATCATCTTCCAGAAATAGAAACTGAAACAATCAATAAAGCGAAAAAATTATCGGAAAACCCGTTGTTTATTGACTTTATAGCTAGTAATGATCAGTTTGATTTTGAAACCTGGGATAATATAGAAAATGCCTGCGATGCTGCTATTAGCAAATGGACTGAAGAATTGAGTGCTATTAATAACAAAGAAGGTGGTAAAGGCAATTACATTCTTAATGAAATAAATAGCATCAACAATGACAGCTATGATAGATTAGGAGATTATGTTGCTAAACAGCTTCTAGTTAATCCAAAATATCGTAATTTGGTTCTTTCTATTGAACTATCTAAAAATAGTTATGATGACTTTAAGGATGAAACAGTTAAAGTTTTAAGAGAGAAAAATGTTTTAAATAATAAAAATCCTAAAGAGGTTAGTGATAAGCTTGATAATGCTGATTATGAGAAGATGGTAACTTCGAGCTTGACTGCTTCTTTGCATTCTAAGGATAGTAAAAAGATTGCTGGTAAGTTGTCTAATGATATTAAAGCCGTCAATTCAAATGCAATGCGTAAATAAAAAAAGATTCGCAAACTATATAGCTTGCGAATCTTTTTATTTGCTAGTTATACTTATTTGCCCATTGGTCCTATTTGCTTATTAGTATCTATATTATTAGCATTGGCTTTTTTTGCTGGATTATAATCACTCGCTATCATACCTTTTTGCTGTAATTGATACTTAATATAAGTCTCTAGTGGATCCCCGCACTTCTTGGACACTGCTTGATAATGCTCGTCGGTTTCAGCTAAGAAGTTGTGAAGCTTATTAGTTCTTTTATCATCTATTGCTTTCCACTTTTTCATATAATCCTTTGGGTTATTTTGTACACATTTGATGAATTTATCATCATTTATGAGAGCGTCGACCGAGCTGGTAATTTCTTTTTTAAACATAGGTGATTTCATATATAAACTAATGTCATCAAGAGTAAAATTATTCTTTTTAAGACCAGCGGTAGAGATAATGTCATAATATTGCTTTTTGACAACTTTCTTTGCGGCCTTAATTACGTCAGTCATGCTAACCTTTTTACCAGTCCAATCTATTCCATCTAAATTATTAACAACTACTGCAGCTTTTTGCGCTTGGCTAGTCAGGCTCTTTATAGATTCATTTAAATACCCTTTTAACTCTGCTCTTTTGTTAGCATCATCAAGAGTTTTGGTTTTTAAAATGCTTTCGTAGCCCGCAATATTATCTTTTGAAATATTGGTTCCTCTGTAACGTGATTGGTTTGTAATGTCCTCCCAGTTAAATTTTAAATTATAATTAATAGAAGAATCATAACATTCAGGGTCAGGAAGCTTGATATATTTCTTTAACTCTCGTAGTTTTTCGAATTCTATAGTTAAATTACTATCAGCATATTTTTTAGAAATATCCAATCTTACCTTGCCTTTGTTTTTGCTACGCCCCTTAAATAGTCTGTTATCGTGTGTATTTCTGTATATTTTGCTATTTTTCTTGAACTCCTTAATGCTAGATTGAATCTCTTTCCAATCCATAGCTTTAACTGAATCAATACAGTTTTTTAACGAATTAAGCATATTTTGGTATTCTTTAGATCCTTCTTTAGGAGCATTTTTTGATGTGTTAGCCTCTTTATTACTCTGTGTGTTTATAAGTGCCTGATAGGTTTCTGTAAGGCTATTCTCTAAACTAAATAACTCCTGGTAGAAAGGAAGCATTTTCTCTACAGCAAATTTGTTTCTTGCGAGCGGTACAGGGTCGATCTGTTTAATCTCTCCTGTTTTTGGCTCAACAATATATATATCAAGAAGTACTGTTTTACCACCGTTTAGTATCTGGTTTGCCACCTCACACTGAAGGAGATAGTTCTTTTTAGAAGCGTCTGTTACATCATTGTATTTATCTCCCCACAGTTGTTCTGGAGTCTTATCATCTATTTTGATGTAGTCTAAATAATTACTATGTCCGCACAATTTGTTAAAATCAGCAGTTTCGCTTGATGAATTGCCCAACTTTGCGATTGACTTAGAAATAAGTGATGAGACATTATTGTCTTTTGATAATAACTCATATTTTTTTTCGTTAGATAAAGATTTGTCGTTAATACTAGCTAATGAGCCATTTTTGTAATCCAAATCCGTGGTCTTCGTATAAATGTTAAATGCAGAGATAATATCACGCGCGATTCCTAAATTCAAAGCGGAATTTAAATATTTATATCCAACTTCTTTTACTTGGGCATTGTTTTTTTCTCTATCTTCTATGAATTTAGTGTTTTTACCAGCTAAGTAATCAATGGCGTCTTTAGCATCTGCCTTTTTTTGTTTAAATTGACTTTCTGCTGTTTGCATATAGATTGAAGAAAGTCTTTCTAGTTCGTTAGCATTACTATAGGCTGCCTCTTTTATTTTCTTGTTATTAATAGACTTAGCAACAGATTCAAAATGAGCTCTGCTATTTGCTACATCTGTTAATTTAGTATTTATAGAGGCTGGATTTATATTTCCTTCAGTTGTTTGGAATCCATTAAAAAGACTAGAGCCATAACTAGTTGCATTGTATGAGTTAGAAAGCAGTCTAATATAATTCCAAGGCTTCATAGCGTCATTTAGCTTATTATCACCACCAGCAGCAGCGTTTACATACTGGCTCCTTTTACCTGATGATAGTCCTTCAAATTCCTGAACAACATCAATAGCTGCAGAAAAAATAAAACCAACCTCTAATTTCTTCTCCTCGTCTAATTCAGAAGTCATATCTGGGAGCGTATATTCAGCTAGCTTTTGAGAAGAATTCATAAACATTTTTGCCCAGAATTTAGAGTTTTCTTCTATTTGTTTATCGGAAAGGTTGTTATTTTCAGTTTTTTCAACAGGGTGGTCTATAAGTGCTTGTTTGTACTCTTTAAGGTATTGATCGAAGTTTTCTGACTTGCTAGTGATCCTAGCAGCTTCTTCTATGCTTAGATTTTTTTGGCCTGTTAAGAATACTATAAATATGGAGAAATTTCTAGGTAGACCTTCTGTATGGAATCCACAGTCAGCATAAGCCTTTTTAGACCATTCTTCTCTGGTTTCTATTCCATTTTCATCAATATTTGTTACTCCTGCAACCTTAAAAAGAGTTTCTTTGTCTACATAGAAAGGTTTTTGGAATGAAAACGCCTTGCGAACTTTATCTTTAAGCTTTTCGCTGGCTTCATCCTTTTCCTTTTTAGTTTGCAAGTCGTTAACTTTTTTGATTTCTTCATATAAATCAAGTTGCTCTGTCTTGTTTTCTAATTCATCGTCTAATTCTTTCATAATAAAACCTCCTAGGTAATTGTGTATTTGTATTGCTGCGGTTAATATAACCTTTCTACCCCATATTATAACTTGACAGGTAACAAAAGAGCAACACTGATTTTATTTTTTTGTTTTTTTTCTATTTATCCCATAAAAATGATATAAAATCAAAAAAATTGGATTTGTTGCTCTTTCGTTATACTTTCTTTGCTATCATATTCTCAGAAAATGTGAAAAGACGCATAAAATGGTGAAAGGAGCACGTTTTATGATTACTTTAATGACATTATTCTTTATAAGAACGATTTACAAAATAATTCATATTAACATCAGCAATAGTAACAGTGGCTAGAAGGCTTGAAACCTTGCATTTTAGCCCAAATAATGAGATAATAAAGGATAGGTTTTAGTAGAATTATTACTATAATAGATATATAAAGTTTAAGGAGGACAATGATATGCCAAAGAAGCCAGGAGAGAACAATGAAAATGTAGAAAACAATAACATAGACAACAATAACGTAGAGGACAATGCAAATGTAGAGAACGATAACGTAGAGAACAATGCAAATGTAGAGAACGATAACGTAGAGGACAATGCAAATGTAGAGAACAATAACGTAGAGGACAATGCGAACGCTAATGCAGATAACAATCTACTTAACGCAGATGAGCTTAAAAACAAGATTGGAAATGCCGAGCTTGTTGAGAAGTTTTCTAAAATGTCAATGGAAGACTATAAAAAACAAATTATAAGGACATACAAGGCACAGGCTACTCTTGAAGATAAGGTCTTATTTGTTTTTTATGCGAATTCACTTTCACCTTTATGTGCTACACGCGACCATATTAATGACGAAAATGGAAATCCATACTCAGAAAATGATGTAAATGTATATAATAAATATAAACTTCCAACATATGATGAAATGGAAGATATTACATCTATAGTAAATAGCATGTTTTATGAGGATTTTATCGGCAATGGATCTGACGCCGATCTAAAAAAAGGATATGAAACTCTTCATTCTGTAAAAGCCAAACTCACGCTTGATTATGGTAGGTTATATAGGGAAGAGTTAAAGAAATATGAGAAAGAGCATCCGATTCCAATGGACCTTAGCGATGAAGAAAAAGAAAAAATGCGCAAGGAGCAGGAGCGTAACGTACTTTATCTAACCTCTAAATTGGATAACAATTTAAGTAAGTGCAGTCAGGCTTACAGTACTTTAACAATAAGTATATCTATTATAGTAATAATTCTACTAAAACCTATCCTTTATTATCTCATTATTTGGGCTAAAATGCAAGGTTTCAAGCCTTCTAGCCACTGTTACTATTGCTGATGTTAATATGAATTA
>JAIKVP010000183.1 GCA_024685635.1 Lachnospiraceae bacterium | reverse complement strand
CATCCGATAGTTAAAACATTAAAGCCTCAAAGCTATTTTCCAACCTACAATGACGCTTATCGGGCGCTTCTAAAATACAACGAAAACCCCTATGATTTAAGCGATAATCTCACTCTTGCAGAATTGTACGATAAATGGTACAGTGAGTACTGCGCATCTAAAAAGAAAAGCTATTCGACCCAAAAATCTATCTCATCAGTATGGAAATATTGCTCAGCATTTTACGATTTCCCAGCAAGAGAAATCCGTTCCCGACATATCAGAAAATTCATAGACGAAGCGTCTTTAAAAGTAAATAAGCAAGTCAAGCCAGCCACCCCATACATCAAAACACGTCTAAAAAGTCTGTTCAATATGATGCTCGATTTCGCTGTAGAATACGAAATCATCGAGCGCAACTATTCAAGAACAATACAGCTCAACAGTGAAATATACCAGCAATTAGAGGATGAACACAGATACCATATTCCATTTACCGACAGAGAGATTAATGCTCTTTGGAATAATCTAGGCAAGATTCCCTACATAAATGTAATACTAATTCAATGCTATTCAGGCTGGAGGCCTTCAGAATTAGGCCTTATCAAACTAGAAAATGTTGACTTAAAAAATGATACAATTATGGGAGGAATGAAAACAGAAGCAGGCAAAAACCGCATCGTACCTATACATCCGAAAATAAGACCACTAGTTGAGGAGCTCTACAACGAGGCAAATGCATTAGGCAGCGAATACCTTATAAATTGTACTGATGGCTTGTATTATCGCTCAGGTTATTTCTTAACCTATGGCAGATATAAAATACGATTCCTAAAAGTTATTAAGGAGCTAAAGCTTAATCCTAATCATTTACCCCACGACTGTCGCAAGCATTTTATTACTACTGCAAAACGATTTAACGTCGATGAGTATGCAATTAAATATATTGTTGGTCATGTAATTTCTGACATCACTGAAAGAGTTTATACCAAGCGCGAAACCGCATGGTTAAAGAAAGAAATCAAAAAAATTACTAAATAAAAAGATATAAATTCTTCTAAAATTAATCAATAAATTAGTAATAAATTATCTAAAAAAATAGGCGTTAATTGCAAACAAAAATAGGGCATATCGAATCCGATATGCCCTAAAAAAATGTTCTTAATTATTCTATTAATTCTTAAATTACAGCAACTATAATCCTAAGAATTAACCAAGCTGCTGACCGCAGTTACCGCAGAACTTAGCTCCGTTAGTTGGCTGTCCACAGTTAGGACAGAACTTAGGAATAGCTCCACCAGCGCCTTGAACTGGCTGCTGAGCAGGCTGTGTCTGTTGTGGCTGCTGACCACCCATCATGCCACCCATGTTGTTCATCATGGTGTTAGCCATCTGCATACCCATCATCATCTCAGTCATCTGACCCATAGTAGAGTTGTTGCCAACCTTACCATCAGCCATAGCGTCTGTCATAGAAATCTGCTGATATCTTCCGACATCGCCAACCATAGCCTGAGCTGCATTCTTAGTAATCATATCCTGAACTTCCTGAGGATAGTTAAAGCTGTTGATAGAAAATCCTGTGATTGAGATACCATCCTTAGATGTCTCCATATCAAGGTCTTCCTGAATACCCTTAGAAATGTCAAATGAGTTAGCCTGAAGGTTGAACATATCCTTGCCTTCTTTAGAAATCCACTTCATAAGAAGCTGATCAAGAATGGTAGTGATACGAATCTTAACGTCTTCAACCTTGTACTGCTGCTTAATTCCTGCAATCTTCTCAATCAATACATCATGATCAGAAATCTTGAAATTGCATGTACCATTAGCTCTGATTGGCATTCCACCTGGCATCTGTGGTGTAGGAATATTGATAGGTCCCTTAGTACCCCACTTAATTGTAAATTCCTTAGTGTTGATAAAGAGAACCTCTGCTCTCATTCCAGAATTGAAACCAAACTTGAATCCCTTAAGAGTTGAAAGGAATGGAATAATCTGTGACTCGATATCATACTCACCGTCATCCTCAAAAACTCCTTCCTTCTTACCATTGTAAAGGAAGATAGCATCCTGACCTGGCTTAATGATAAGCTTAGAGCCCTTCTTAATCTCCTTGTTAGTCCACTTCCAGAAGAGCATATCGTCTGACCACTCTTCCCATTCAACAACGTTAGCAAACTGATTCATAAGTCCCATAAATCTACTCTCCTTTTCTTAGAAAATGTTATTAATAACTGCATATAATTTTACTAAAAACCACTATTTTAGTCAATGATATATTTAAGCATGAATCTAGTCACTTTGGAGTATTTTTGCCCATTTGCAAATGCATTCTCTAGCTCCAAAAATCAACCGGCTCATAGTCCTTAAGCTCGGCTAAAAATCCTCTTTGCATGAGCGCCTCTAAAATGAGGTCTAATATCTCTTCATTTTCAGCCGTGACCGTGTGATAGTGGTAGTTTGATGTCACTGTCATAAGTAGCTCTGAGCTTCCAGACTCAATCGTCTCCATAAACTTCTTAACATCACGCCTTGACTTGATATTAAGCTCGCCCCTAACCACGCCGTATACGCGGTGATAGACAAATACATCCTTTACGCTTCCACCTAAATCAACTATTATATTAAACTTTTCCTCTGTCTCATCAACCTCGTGGTGGAGCTTAAAAACTCTAGAACACAAACTGGTATCTGAAACATGAAGAATATAGCCTCTGTTGGTCGACAAAATCTCGACACCATTTGCACGAAGTAGGGCGATATCCTGCACTATAACCTGCCTGCTAACGCCTAAGGTCGACGATAGTATCCCGCCCGCAACAGGGTTCTTGCCAGCCTTACTTAGCATATCCAAAAGCTGTTCTCTTCTTTCTTCTCCGCTCAATTTAATCACCTCTTTATCAAGATTAGATATCTATCAAATGTTACTCTACTGGATGCAAATTCTTAAGTGATATGTCTAAAATAGGTGCTGAATGTGTAAGTGCACCACTTGAAACAAAGTCTACTTTTAAACCCTTTAACCTCTCAACACTCTCAGCTGTAACATTTCCTGAAACCTCAATCTCTGCCTTGCCATCAATGATTTTTATTGCCTCTTTTAAGGTATCAGTGTCCATATTGTCAAGCATAATAATGTCTGCGCCTGCTTCAACTGCATCTCTTACCATATCAAGATTCTCAACCTCGACTTCAATCTTTCTAACAAATGGAGCGTAATCCTTAGCAAGCTTGATTGCCTCCTTAACGCCTCCTGCAGCGCCGATATGGTTATCCTTTAACAAAACACCATCAGAAAGATTGTATCTGTGATTGCTACCCTGACCAACTCTGACTGAATACTTTTCAAATATTCTGTTATTAGGCGTAGTCTTTCTAGTGTCTAAAAGTGTGATTCCTGTACCCTCTAAAAGCTTAACCATCTTGCTTGTATAAGTCGCAATTCCGCTCATTCTCTGAAGATAGTTAAGAGCTGTTCTCTCGCCTGAAAGGAGAACTCTTATATCACCCTTAACCTTTGCCATATGGTCTCCAAACTTAACGCTGTCGCCGTCTTTTACAAAGAACTCAACCTCAGTATTATCATCTAAAAGCTTAAAGACTCTCTCAAAAACCTGTAATCCGCAAATGATACCGTCCTCTTTGGCAATCAAATCAACCTCACCCTTAACAGCTGTAGGCATTACAGCATTGGTTGAGACGTCCTCACTTGTAATATCTTCC
>JAIKVP010000172.1 GCA_024685635.1 Lachnospiraceae bacterium | reverse complement strand
GGCAACGATACTTTACATTATGCTAGCAATTATTATTGTGTGTATGATAGGTGCGATTGTAGTAACAATATCTGGTAAAAAGGGAAATGATGAGTCAAGTTCTAAGACTACAGAGATAGCTAAGACAACAGAAGCTAGTGACGGTAAAGATAGCGCAGATAAGGAAGATGCTAAGGATACAGATGATGCAGATGATAGTAAATCTTCTGATGATAGCGCCAATGACACAGCAACAGAGTCTAAGGTAGACTCAATGATCAGTGAGTTAACACCTATGCTTGGCTTGCCTGAGATTGTAGATTTAGATGCTTCTAAGATTGCTTATTATTATGAGCTTGAAGAGTCTGATTTTGTTGCAGCTAAGGGAGTCATCGGAGATGTTGCTTTGGCTGATGAGTTGGTAATAATTGAGGCCAATGATGTAGATACTGTCAAGGCTGGAGCCGAGACGAGATTAGAGAGCCAGAAGAGCTCATTTCAGGATTATATCCCTGAGCAGTTTAAGAGATTAAATGATACACAGATAGTTACAGCAGGTAACTATGTAATGTATGTATGTAATGATAATGCTTCTGATATCGTTAATAAGTTTAACGAGTTAGCAGGACAGTAATCATTAAGACTCAAGGAGATTTTTGATATTATTTACAATGACATCTTTGTTTAGACTGTTTAAGTCTGAAGCCTTATCTAGTAGGTTGTATATTTCGGGGATTTTGTCGTCCTCAAGATATATGCCTGCTAGTATTTTATAAGTAGACGAAACATCACTGCCGATAGATATGGCATATTCTGCTAAAGTTGTTATATCATCGTGATTGGCTTCTTTGTCAGAATCGTAAAGGGCCTTTATCCACAATCCAAGGTTAGAAACCAATGTCGTGTAATTAGTATCATATTCTGTCAAATCATTTAGGTTAGCTGCACCGTACATAAACTTTAAGTCTGTGTTAGTGTAGCCGGTTAGATTAAGTATTTTCTGATCTTTTAGTTTTAGGATTTTGGACTGATAATTAGCAATTGTCTGGTCAGCATTTTTAGAAAAAGGTAGCTCGTCAAAAGGAACGATAATGTAATCAAGCTCGCTGATGTCCTTTCGCCTTACGGAGTTAGCTTCATTTTCTCTCTGCCAGAATTCATCAGATCTTGCTTTAGCGATTCTATTGCTTTTTTTGATTTCGTACATCATCCAAACGGCGAATATTACGAAAAAGACAAAAATTGGCATATTGATAAACCCTTTCTTAAGGAGGTGAATAAAGTGATAAACTTTAATAAAAAAAAGAATAAGCGTATTATGTCTATAATAATACTTGTTGTTATTGTAGCAATGGTATGCTCAATGCTTCTTTCAGGTCTATTTTATCAATAAAATGATACAAAAAAGCTCTATATTTGTCAAATATTTCGGCTATTTTAATGTATTCACAGAAAGTTTTATGTGATAAACTTTATGGGTATGTTGGAAAGTTGTATTTAGAAGATAGAAATGGAAGGCATGGTTTATTATGTTAAAGAAATTCTTAAAGATTTTTTTGATTACACTTGCGGTACTTGTAGTCGTCGGAATTGGTGTGTTTGCTTATTATTATAACAAGATTTCTAAGATAGCTAACTCACAGACTATATGTAGCGGGGTTACAATTGACGGCATTGATGTAGGAGGCCTTAGTAAGCAGGAAGCCTACGATAAGGTATTAGAAGAGGTCAATAGCCTTAATAGCAAGAAGATTACTCTTACATACGAGGATCACAATGACAGCGTATCATTGTCAGAGTTAGGATTAGAGGTATCAGGTGTTGACTCCGCTGTTGAAGAGGCATATGCCTTGGGCAAGGATGGAACAACATGGGAGAGATATCAGGCTATTAGCAACGGTGCTGGAGATGGCAAGAATTTTAACACTACTAAGAGCATTGCTGTAGAGAGCTTTGAAGAGTATGTAGATGCTAACGCTGAGACACTTGTCAAGGTTGCTAAGGATGCAACTTTAACAAGAGAGAATGGACAGTTCATTATAAGCGGTGGCCAAAAGGGTATGAAGATACCTGTAGAAGAGAATGTTGAGAAGATTAATGATCGTTTGAACAATGATTGGGACGGCAAGGACTTAGAGGTTGAGTTGACTGCTATTGAAGCTGATCCTGAGTATAGTGAGGAAGTTCTATCTAAGGTTAAGGATGTATTAGGAACCTATACAACTGATTATTCTACATCAAGTGCTAATAGAAGAGCTAATATTGCCAATGCTGCATCTAAGATAGATGGACATGTTGTATTTCCAGGCGAGGAGCTTGGCTTGTTAGAGCTTATGGTTCCATTTACTATTGACAATGGATATGAGGTCGCACAAGCATATTCAGCTGGTGAGGTTGTTGATTCAATCGGTGGCGGTGTATGTCAGGTTGCTACCACATTATATAATGCAGTATTACTTTCAGAGCTTGAGGTGGTTGAGCGCCATAATCACGCTATGGTTGTAAGCTATGTACCATTATCTCAGGATGCTGCGATTTCAGAGGCAGGACATCAGGACTTTAAGTTCAGAAATTCATCTGAGTATCCTGTATATGTTGAGGCTATTTGTCAGGGCACATCATTAACATTTACAATCTATGGTGTTGAGGAGAGACCTTCAACTAGAAAGATCGAATATATCAGTGAGAATGTTCAGACTATCCCTGTTGGTAAGGATATTATAACCAAGGATCCTAACCTAGCAGAGGGTAAGCAGATGATTACTCAGGGAGCTCATACTGGTTACAGAGCAAAGCTTTGGAAGGTTGTTTACGAGAACGGTGAGCAGATAAGCAAGGAAGAGGTTAATACAAGCTACTATGCTCCTTCAGCAAGAAGAGTAACAGTTGGTACTAAGAAGGATGAAGAGGAGACCACTGAGGATAGTAGTACTAAGAAGAAGGATGACTCTGATAATAACAAGAAGAAGACTGTTACAACTACCGAGGCACCAGCGGTTGCCACTACTGAGGCTAAGAAGGTTGTCACAACTGAAGCTCCAGTTGAAGTAACCGAGGCACCAGCAGTGGAAGAGACGGAATAATATGGAGCCTAAGTATAAAATTAGTGAAGATTCTCAGATAGTGGTTACTAAGTCTGTCGGACTATCAGGAACCATGAAGCTTTATAGCATTTTTAAGGAAGAACTTCACAGTAGATATCAAACTAGATTTTTAGAGCCTGTCAGCAATTATGCTGATAGGCTTTTATATAATAAGGAATATGAGGTCTTAAAGGATTTTAGATGGGAGCTTTTAGTTGAGGCTTCTTACGGTGGCATTTTTAATGCTCTCTTTAATCTCGGCTATGAGACGGGCTTAGGAGTTGTAGTAGATATGAAGGCTCTGCCTATAACTCAGGCTACAATAGAGATTAGCGAGTATGCCTCTGTTAATCCCTATCAGCTTCATTCCGCAGGATCTATGGTCATAGCCGCTACTAACGGAGTTAAGCTTGCTGACTGCCTAAATCAGGTAGGTGTTGACGCAAGCGTTGTTGGCTATATGACTAAGGACAAGGCAAGGATTGTGAGAGCTCATGAGGGTGAGAGATTTTTGGTTCCTGTAAGACAAGATGAGCTAACTAAGTTGATAGATGAGAAAGAAGTCAAGAAGGAATACCCTAAAACCCTTGTTATTAAAGCTTTTCAAGAAAAATGAATTTTTGCTAAATAGTTTTTGATTTTATTTATATTATGTGGTAGAATGAACATAATACTAGAGAGATTTGGAGGACTGGGTTATGGCATCAATCAACGCAGAGCACTTGAATGTATTCTTGATGGCAACATCTAAGATCTTGCAGGATATGTGCGGTTTTAATCCGAAGATTGGCAAGCCAGCCGTTAGTAAGCTAGAATTCAGCGATGATACTATCGTTATTATGATTGGTGTAACTGGAGAGATGAAAGGTCAGGTTATGATTTCTTTTGAGGATGCAGTTGCATGTGATATAGCAGGCAAGATGATGATGATGCCTGTTGCTGAGTTAGATGAGATTTCTACGAGTGCTATTTGTGAGCTGGGTAATATGATTATGGGTAATGCTTCTACTGTATTTTCTGTTGAGGGTATTGGTATAGATATCACACCACCTACTATGTGTAAGGGTAATGTTTCATTCCAGGGTGCGGTCGCTAACCTTAAGATACCTGTATTTTATGAGGGAGATAAGAAGATTGATTTGAATCTTGCTATGAAGAAGGATTGATAACATTTTCAATTTAATAATGAATTTATAAGGGTGTTTTAACACCCTTTTTCTATTGGAGGAATATATGAATATTGTACTGCTTGAGCCAGAGATTGCAGCTAATACAGGGAATATTGGAAGGACATGTTGTGCTACTAATACAACCTTGCATTTGATATATCCACTCGGCTTTAGGATTAACGATAAGACGCTTAAAAGAGCTGGTATGGACTATTGGGAGAAGTTAGATGTAAGATATTATGATGACTATGCGGATTTTTTAGAGAAGAATCCTGATGCTAAGATATATATGGCTACTACCAAGGCTAGAAGAAATCATACAGAGGTTAACTATGGTCCAAATGATTATATTATGTTTGGTAAGGAGAGCGCTGGTATTCCAGAGGAGATACTTATGGACAATGAGGAGACCTGCGTTAGGATTCCTATGGGACATGATATGAGGTCGCTAAATCTTGGTAACTCTGTTGCTATTATTCTTTATGAGGCTTTAAGGCAGAATGACTTTCTTGGACTAGAGCAAGAGGGCGAGCTTCATAATCATCGATGGGATGAGATATAGGATGAGGCTAAAGCTAGTTTGTTAATATAATTGGAAATGCAAAAGGAAGGAAGCATATTATGCTACCTTCCTTTTTTAGACTCTGATGCGGGCATTGGAAGAGTGAAAATAAACTCAGATCCGTGCCCTTTTTCGCTTATTAATGTGATGTCCTCTCCGTGCGCCTTTAGAATCTCTTTGACAATTGAGAGACCTAAACCACTTCCGACTTTATCGCGCCCTCTGGATGAATCAGCCTTATAAAAACGCTCCCAGATGTGCTTCTGGTGCTCTTTACTGATACCTACACCCTTATCCTTTACAGATACCTTGACCTTGCTGTGGTCGGTTTTAAGGGCGGTTACAAATATAGTGGTATTGGGGTTAGAGAACTTAATTGCGTTATCTAAAAGGTTATTTACAACCTGTGAAATCTTGTCTTTGTCAGCGTAGACATACAGTGCTTCCTTAGGAATATCTGGCGATATGTGTACATTTTTCTTAGAGGCTGTTCCCTCAAATGTATCAACTGCATTTTTGATAACCTCAGTGATGTCAAACTTGGACTTCTTGACAATAAGGACATTGCTGTTAAAGTCGTTAAGGTCGATAAGACCTTGTGTAAGCTTTGTTAATCGCTTGGTTTCATTTAACACGACATCAATATAATGTGACTGCTTTTCAGGAGGAATGGTGCCGTCCTGGATTGCGGTTAAGTAGCCATTTATGGATGTCAAAGGCGACCTGAAATCATGGGATACATTGGAGATAAAATTCTTTCTGTAATCCTCAACCTTTTGAAGCTCATCAGCCATATCATTAAGCGAGTGCGCTAGCTGACCAATCTCATTATTGATATCGATGTCTATTTTCTTTTCAAATTTACCGTTACTGTAGTCGTAGGCTACTTTGTTTATTTTCTCAATCGGGGTTAGGATTTTGTTAGAAAAATGATATAGAAATAGCAAAACTATAAGCAGCACCACTAAAAATGCTAAAAGGACAACTCGCTGGATACTGTCCTCTATACCTGTAATATCTTCAAGTGATGAGTGAAATATAATATAGCCTATATAAGTATTGTCATTGATAATTGGAATACCTATTGATAGAGTGTTGTGATCAAAGAGCTTGTAAAAACGACCAGTAGTTGAAAAACTCTGGTATTGATTTATCTTAGGTGAAAATGCTTCAAAGTTAAGCGGAAGATCCTTAGAGCCAATAACTCTGTCAGATGAGCAGGCAACAAACTGACCTGATGAATCTGCAACCCATATCTCTGCACCTAAGACATCCTGAATTGCAGCAAGGTCTTTTGAAAGCTGAAAGTTGGTTGTATCACCCTCAAAATAACCCTTAACATATTGTACAGTTATGAGCTGTGCCTGAGAAAGCATAGAATCCTTACGTTCTCTAGCAAGAAGGCTTGTGATGCTGTAGTTGATAAACAGTACCATCACACCAAAACTTGCAGCAGTTAATGTAAGATATGCAATTATCATAATATCAAACATAGAACGCTTAAATAATCTCATAGCATTAATCCTTAATGAACTTCAAATTTATAGCCAACGCCCCACACTGTGCTTATGCTCCAGTTAGTTGAGTCGTTAGTAAACTTCTCTCTTAATCTCTTGATGTGAACATCGACTGTTCTTGAATCTCCTGCAAAGTCAAAGCCCCAAACGCTGTCTAATAGCTGGTCTCTTGTAAATACCTGATTAGGGCTCTCAGCTAGGAAATATAGAAGCTCAAGTTCTTTAGGAGGCAAATCAATCTGCTCTCCCATATAAACAACTGTGTAGTTCGTTATATTGACAATAAGCTGATCGTAAGAAACATAATCACCAGTTTCATCAGAAAATGTAGGGTTTTGAGGGGTTGCTCGCCTTAAAACTGCACTTACCCTGGCAGACAATTCATTGGCATCAAATGGCTTAACGATGTAGTCATCAGCTCCCATCTTAAGTCCTAAAACCTTATCAAAGACTTCACCCTTAGCTGAAACCATAATGATAGGAACCTGTGATGTCTTTCTAACCTCACCGCACACCTCATAGCCGTCAATGCCCGGAAGCATGGCGTCTAATAAGATTAGATGAGGGTCATATGTCTTAACGGCTTCAAGAGCGGACTCTCCGTCATATACAATTTTGGTATCAAAACATTCTTTAATCAGATATAAAGATATTAGCTCTGCAATATTCTCGTCGTCATCAACGATGAGAATGCGCTGTTTATTGCTCATAACGAGACTCCCTCCCTTATTTTAACTACCCTAATAATATATCATAAAATAAGAAAAAACAAAAGATTTACTTAAATTCTACAACTGTAACACCAGCATCACCTTCGCCGTATTCACCAGACCTAAAGGATTTGACAGTCTTTTGATGCTTTAGGTAATCCTGCACAGCGCTTCTTAAGGCACCAGTTCCCTTGCCGTGAATAATAGTGACAGTGTTAAGCCTTGCAAGATAGGCGTCATCTAAGTATTTATCAAGAACTGAGATAGCTTCATCAACAGTCTTACCTAAAAGATTAAGCTCAGTTTTTACACTAGTTCTAAGCTCAAGTTGTTTAACAGCATGGCGGGTTGGACTAGCTTTTTCTTCCTTAGGTGCGTCAGTTAAAGTTAAATCTGCCGTGTTGGCCAAGGTCTTTAAGATGCCAGCCTGAACATAGCAATCGCCCTTTTTATCAGGCTCTGATGTAATATATCCCTCTAATCCCATGCTCTCAATATAGACATAATCGCCCTCTGAAAAACTGTGATTAGTGTTAGTCTTTTTCTTCTTTTTAGGCTTCTCAATAAGTTGATTATCTAGCTTATTAAGCTCTTTTCTAAGATGAGTTCTCTCGTATTCCATAGCCTTATTGCTAGCTTTTTCCGGGTTAGTGGACCATTTGTTATAAAGTCTTATTGACTCATCGGCAGTAGATTTAGCCTTCTCGATTATGTCCTTAGCTTCCTCTCTTGCCTTCTTTAGAATCTTATCCTTGCGCTTGTTGATGTCGGCATTGGTCTCCTTAGCCTCTGCTCTTAGCTCTTCAATCTCTTTTCTAAGCTCCTCGGCCTTCTGTCTCTCTTCATCTAGTGTAACTCTATTCTCTTCAAGGTCGCTTAATAGCTTCTCAAAGTCCATGCTAGTCTCGTCAATCTCTGACTTAGCAGCTTCGATTATGCTTTCAGGAAGGCCCAATTTTTTAGAGATGGCAAATGCATTTGACTTGCCGGGAACGCCTATTAAAAGCTTGTAGGTAGGCTGCAAGGTCTCAACATTGAACTCGCAACAAGCATTTTCAACACCGTCTGAAGAAAGGGCAAAAACCTTTAACTCGCTATAGTGAGTGGTGGCCGCAATATGCGCGCCTAATTTATGCAAATGCGAGAGTATAGCGATAGCGAGCGCAGCACCCTCAGTAGGATCAGTACCGCCACCTAACTCGTCAAATAAAACAAGAGACTTATTTGTTGCAGCCTTTAGGATTCTAACGATATTAGTCATATGCGATGAAAATGTAGAAAGGCTTAACTCAATGCTCTGCTCATCACCGATGTCTGCATAAACCCTGTCAAATAGTGAGAGACGGCTACCCTCAGCAGCAGGGATATGAAGACCGGACTCGCCCATCAAGGTAAAGAGGCCCAAGGTCTTTAGCGAGACAGTCTTACCACCGGTGTTAGGGCCGGTGATAATAAGCATTGTAAAGTCGCCACCTAAATTAATGTCTATAGGAACGACGGTCTTTTTGTCTAGCAATGGATGTCTGGCCTTTTTGATATCAATAATGCCCTTGTCGTTAAACTCTGGTCTTGTGCCGTCATAAGACTTAGCAAATCTTGCCCTTGCGAAAATGAAATCTAACTCGATAAGAATCTCGTAGTTGGCAAGTATAAGCTCCTCGTCGTAATTAACCCGCTTAGTAAGCTCCTTTAGGATAGCAGCAATCTCTGCCTGCTCCTTGATAGCAAGTTCAGCAAGGTCGTTATTAAGGTTAACAACAGCCATCGGCTCAATGAAAATGGTAGAGCCAGTTGACGACTGATCGTGAATCATTCCAGGAAATGAGTTCTTATATTCAGCCCTAATCGGAATACAAAATCTGCCGTTTCTCTGTGTGACAAGCGCTTCCTGAAGCATTGTCTGATTGTTCGGATTAGTGACAATCTTGTTTAACTCAGAGCGAATCTTAGAGTTGGTTAAGACAACATTTTTTCTGATTGACTTTAGAGCAGGCGAAGCGTCATCTGCGATTTCATCAACGGAAACTATGATTCTTCTTATTTCGTTAAGAAGGTCATTGATAGGCTCTAGATCGTCAAAAAAATGCTCAATGCAGTCCGTTTCAAGGAGTTTGTCGCTGGTTTTTGAATCACTAGTATAGCTCTTAGCGGCATCAACAATCTCTAAAAGGCGCGCTATATCTAGCATTTCCCTGGTGTTTAGTGTACCCTCTAGCTTGGCAACATGTAAGAGTGGGCGGATGTCAGTTATGCCCGCGAATGATAAATTGCCAAAGCGGTATAGTCTCATAAGTGCAGCTTCAGTTTCTTCCTGCATGCGCTCTATGTCCTTTAAATTAGAATATGGGTGTAGTTTTATGCAGCGCTTCTTAGTGATATTAGAAGAGGCAAATGTTGATAATTGTTCTATTATTTTATCGTATTCAAGAATACGGAAATTCCTGTTTCTCATTATGACTTCCTTCTTTGATTTAACATTTTCTGTATATTATAGCACGAAATAGTTATTTGTGGTATACTAGGATTGATTAGTGAATGCTTGCTAATAAAGCTTCTTAAATATGCTGTTTAAGGGCTTTTTTGCGGCTTGATGAATGGAGGAATTAATAATGACACTAGACGTATTACAGAAGGAAATGATAGTAGCAATGAAGGCAAGAGACAAGGCTAGAAAGGACTCAATTTCTTCGCTTGTATCTGCTGTTAAGAAGGCTGGTATTGATGCCGGATGTAGAGATGATATTCCTGAGGATATGGTTAATCAGGTTATCATGAAGGAGCTTAAGACTGTTAAGGAGCAGGTTGAATCATGCCCTGCTGACAGAGCAGAGCTTAAAGAAGAGTATGAAGCACGTATGAAGGTTATTGAGGAGTTTGCTCCTGCTATGATGTCTGCTGATGAGATTAAAGCATTTTTAAATGAGAAATTTGCAGATGTTGTTGCGTCTAAGAATAAGGGACAGATTATGAAGACTGTTATGCCAGAGCTTAAAGGCAAGGCTGATGGTAAGGTTATCAACCAGGTTGTTGCAGAGCTTTGCAAATAGTTAGGAGATAGTTATGCGATACATAGAAGATTTAAGAGAAGGAATGAACGTCGCTGAGATTTACTTTTGTAAAAAGGCGGATGCTTTAGTTTCTAAGGCTGGTAAGACTTATTACAGCGTTACACTTCAAGACAAGACAGGCATGCTAGATGCTAAGGTTTGGGATGTATCTAATCCTGGAATTGAGGAATTTAGCACTGGAGACTTTGTTAAGGTTGATGGAAGAGTTACAAGCTATCAGGGTAAGCTACAGCTTAATATAGATAGAATATATCAGGTTCAGGAGGGACAATATGTCTTAGCAGATTACATTCCTGCATCCGAATATGACATTGAGCAAATGTATTCAGAGATGATGGCAATCTTAAACCAGGTCACAGAGCCACACCTTAAGAAGCTTATAAATCATTTTTTCGTAGAAGATTCGAAGTTCATCGAATCTTTCAAAAACCACAGTGCAGCTAAGTCTGTACACCATGGATTTGTTGGTGGCTTGTTAGAGCATACAAGTCATGTGGTTAAGGTTTGTAACTTTATGTGCAGTTTATATCCTGATTTAAATAAGGATTTGTTGGTTACGGCAGCGGCATTACATGACATTGGTAAGCTTAAGGAATTGTCTAAATTTCCTACTAATGAATACACTGACTGTGGCCAGTTATTAGGCCATATTGTTATAGGAATTATGGCAGTTAATAAGGCTGTTTCAGAGATAGAGGGATTTCCAGTTGTCTTAAGAGATGAACTTTTACACTGTATAGCATCCCATCATGGAGAATTAGAATTTGGCTCTCCAAAAAAACCTGCCCTAATGGAGGCAATTGCACTTCATCACGCAGACAATATGGACGCTAAGCTTGAGACATTTAAAGAGGCTGTTAAACAACAGCAGGGAACTGAATGGTCAGCATATAATAGGCTTTTAGATACACCTATTAGGCGCACTACAAGTAAGGATAAATACAAATAATGATAACTAAGAATTCTAAATTAGATATTACAATAGTAGATATGACGAATGAAGGGGAAGGCATCGGCAAGGTCGATGGCTTCCCACTATTTGTTAAGGACGCAGTTGTCGGCGACAGGGTTAAGGTAACTGTTACTAAGCTTAAGAAGAATTATGGCTATGCACATCTTGATAAGATTATAAAGAAAAGTCCTGATAGAGTTGAGCCTGCTTGTCCGGTTTCTAAGAGGTGTGGTGGTTGTTCTCTTCAGCATTTGTCTTATGATGCACAGCTTAAGTTTAAGTACAATAAGGTTGTTAATTGCCTTAAAAGAATTGCCAAAATTTCGGAGGCCGAGGATAAAATTAAGGGGATTTTAGGAATGAATGAAGAGGGTAAAAGCCCTGAAAATTACAGGAATAAAGCCCAGTTTCCAGTTGGAATTAGCAAGGATAATAACATAATAACCGGCTTTTATGCGATGCGTTCCCACGAGATAATTGACTACTCAGATTGTAAGATTCAACATCCATCTAATTATGAAATTTTAGAGACGGTTAAGGATTTTATGAAGGAATATAATATTCCTCCTTATGATGAAGTTAGCCATACAGGTATTGTAAGACACGTGGTTACAAGGGTTGCTATAAGTAGTCAAGAAATAATGGTTTCGCTGGTTATTAACGCCAATTCTTTGGCATTTTCTGATGAGTTGGTTGAAAGATTGAGTGCAATTTGCGGGGTTACTAGCATTTCCATAAATGTAAATATGGAGAAGACGAACCGAATTATGGGAGATAAGACGGTTACTCTTTATGGCGAGGATTATATCATCGACAGTATTGGGGATGTGAAATATCAGATTCAGGCGAGGTCGTTTTATCAGGTAAATCCGCTGCAGACGAAGGTTCTTTATTCTAAGGCTTTAGAATATGCCGACCTTACAGGCAATGAGATTGTTTGGGATCTTTACTGCGGAATCGGGACCATTTCCCTATTTTTAGCTAAGAAGGCTAAGCATGTGTATGGGGTTGAGATTGTCCCTGAGGCAATAGATGACGCTAAGGCCAATGCTAAGCTAAACGGAATTGAGAATACAACATTTTATGTCGGCAAGGCTGAAGAGGTTTTGCCTAGAGAGTATGAAGAGCATAATGTTAAGGCGGATGTGATTGTTGTTGACCCTCCTAGAAAAGGCTGCGATATCAAGGCGTTAGAGACTATTGTAAAGATTAATCCAAAGCGCGTAGTATATGTTAGCTGCGACCCAGCAACGCTAGCTAGGGATATTAAGTGGCTTGGGGAGAATGGCTATGAGTTGGTTTGTGGGGAAGCATGTGATATGTTTCCGCATACTACGCATGTGGAAAGTATCGCGCTTTTACAGCGATTGAGCAACACCCGGGAGAGAACGATCACGCTGGATGTCGAAATGGAAGACTATCATAGGATCAAGGAGGGAGAAAGATTATGAAAAAGAAAACTTGGCATGGCGTTGCGGGAATGCTTTTAATCTTTGCATTGACTCTTACCGGATGCAGCAGTTCACAACATTCAACAGCAAGGGAAGCAGTGATCGCGGACGGTCTGGCGAAGATCATGGTTGAGGGGGAGACTGATCTGCCGGGCAACTTTTTTCTGTCGTTTGTATATAGCCGGAATCTGATCATGCTGGACGGCAAGGGAAATATTGTATGGTCGAAGCATGAGGAACAGCCGGTGGATGGTGCACAAACCGGTTTTTGGGATTTTAAGAAGCATGATGTGAATGGCAGGATCTATTACAGCTACCATGATCAGAATTATAAAATGGATGGCTATGGTTTGCCTGGATACGCTCCGGGCGAGAGGGTTATCCTGGATAAGGATTTCAATGAGGTGAAGCGGATCACAATGGAGGCATCGGATGTCACAGAGAAAGGTCAGGGCGTAGATGGACACGATTTTCTGATGATAGATCCGGATCACTACATCCTCTCATGCTATGTAAAGGAAAATGTAAAGAACGTTCCGGGATATCCGGAAGGAACAAATGTAATATACTCCTATCTTCAGGAAGTTAAGAACGGCGAGGTTATCTGGGACTGGAAGAGCATCGACTATCCTGAACTGTATGACCTGATCTCGACAGATGCCACGCCCACGGCAGACGATTTTGCCAACAAGCAGGTGGAGGCCCCTGATATTATCCATTTCAATGCCATGAGACTGGATGATTCAGGAAATCTGATATGCTCATTCCGTCATATCGATTCGATCATTTGCCTTGACCGGACTAAGAAGGAAGACCAGATCAAGTGGAAACTCTCCGGAAAGGGAGATGAATTCGGTCTGACACAGCTGCAGAAGACTTCGGGACAGCATTATTTGACCGTTGATGGCAACACTTTTACGGTGTTTAATAACGGCAATCGTGACGTACAGACACAGATCCGGAGCTATGTGCTTGATATGGATAATAAAAAGGCAGAGCTTGTCAAATCCTACGGCTTCAATAATAAATTCTCTCAGGCATGCGGTTCGGTTCAAAAGATTGATGGTTCAAGATATGTTATCGGATGGGGATGGCCGACCACAGACAACGAATGCATGTCGGTCATTGATGTATCAACCGGTGAGAAGCTGATGAGTGTTAAATTGGAAAACCCTAAAAACATTACCTACCGATGCGTTTATTATGAATAGAAAATATAAAGCAAGCAGATAGGGAAATGACGGGAAGTATATAGGTCAGTGGAGAACGAAGCTCTGCTGACCATATTTTTTTGCTT
>JAIKVP010000170.1 GCA_024685635.1 Lachnospiraceae bacterium | reverse complement strand
GGAGTCCTGTTCTGCTGAGAGGCGTATACATAGGCTGCCATCTTAGGATTTCTAAACATATCCAAAACACCATGATAGCAGATCATATCGCCGCTTCCAAAATCCTTGTGGGTATTGTAATCAAACATACACCAGGCAAATGCACCTAATATGTCACTCTCCTTGTTAACTGAGTTGATAACCTCAGCATGTCTTAGTGCGTGAGTTAGTCTGTGTTCCTCATCATCGTAAGACTTGGTTGGATACATGTGGCCGTTGTACTCGCTGATTAAATATGGCTTATTCATATCAGGAGTCACCTGACTCTTCTTGTCACAGCATTTGCTGATTGATGAACCGTCGTGGGAGAAGTCGTTATAAGTGTAGACATCCTCTAAAAGACTGCTCTTCTTTAGGTATCTGACTCCGCCAGTAGGCCTTGTGTCGTCTAACGCGTGAGCAAGCTCATTGGTTCTGAGATAGAACTCGTCATCATCCTGAGACTCGTTGATTCTTACGCCCCAGAGAATTATTGATGGCTCATTTCTATACTGAGTGACCATCTCTTTGACATTTTCAACTGCCTGATTCTTCCAGTCCTCATCGCCTATATGCTGCCAGCCTGGAATCTCAGTAAATACCAGCAAGCCAAGCTCATTACAGCGTTCGATAAAGTGCTTAGACTGTGGGTAATGCGAGGTTCTAACAGCATTAACGCCTAGTTCAAAGCGCAAAATATCTGCATCTAGTCTCTGCATTGACTTTGGCATGGCATAGCCTACATACGGATAGCTCTGATGGCGGTTTAGGCCACGAAGCTTTAGGTGTCTGCCATTTAAGTACAGGCCATCAGTCTTAAACTCTACTCTTCTAAAGCCGATTGTCTGACTGAAGCTGTCTGTGACCTGATTGCCTTTTAAGAGGCTTAATTCAAGTCTGTATCTATTAGGAACTACTGTATCCCAGAGCTTAACTCCCTTGACATCAAGGTAAATGTCATAGGAAGAGCTTGTATCAGCGTGCTCGGTAGGGATATTGTGTATTGTGACATTTTCTAAAACGTCGTCTTGGGCGCTAGATGAGACTTCTTCGTCTAGGACTAGCTCATCTGTCTTGGCGTCGTAGAGCTTAACCCTGTAGTTAGCGCTGTTACGGGATGCGTCATCTAAGCCGTCTAGCGTAACTTTTATAGCTAAGGTTCCGTCAAACTTGAATTTTTTAAGCTTAGCTCCCATTGACTCGCTGTTCTTAAACTCGCCTGGAAGTACCTCACCTGTTGGAATCATAGGGCGTGCAAAGACATCCTTCATGTAT
This sequence comes from Lachnospiraceae bacterium, assembly GCA_024685635.1. Taxonomy (GTDB): domain Bacteria; phylum Bacillota; class Clostridia; order Lachnospirales; family Lachnospiraceae; genus NC2004. Next base: position 3,545 of record JAIKVP010000170.1, on the reverse strand, counting down.
ATCTCGTCCTTAACAATTAAGTTAACCTCTCTATATATTCCACCGTAGGTCATATAATCTATAACATAGCCAAATGGAGGGATGTTTTGCGCTTCGCGGCTGTCGACCTTGACAACGATTCTATTGACTTCGCCATAGTTAAGCGCGCTAGTAATCTCGACAGAAAATGCTGTATAGCCGCTATGGTGCTCTCCCATTAGGCTTCCATTAACATAGACGTAAGCCGAATGAGCCACGCCATCAAAGCTAATAAATATGCGCTTGCCCTTCATATCCTTTGGAATCTCAAGGGACTTTACATATGCGCATTCTTTCTGATAGTCATGAACATTAAAATAATTAAAAGGGGTTATTGAAACAGTGTGGGGAATTCTAACCTTGCTAGCCTTAGTTCTTGGATTCTTTGTTATAAGGCCCTCAGTAAATTGCTCAAAATATTCCCAGTCGTCGTTAAGTGAAATCCTCTCCATAGCATTGCCTCCTTATATTTACTGCGTGTTATAGCTTAAAACTACACTAATTTATTATAGCTTAAATAGGGGTAAATTAACAGAGAAAATGATGGGATTTTATCTTGATTTAGCCTTGATATAAATTTATAATGAAGAATAATTAGAGTTTAGATATTAAGCTACTATACAATATAGCAAGGGAGACAATTATGGAGCTTACAGAATCAATATATAAATGCTATGAGATGTGTGATTACATTGAGGCCAATGGGGTTATTACTGACAAACTAGCCAATCCTTTAAGAGAGAATCTAAGACAGGAGTTCCTTAACTTCACTCTTTATCTTGCATATGCTGACGGCAATATTGCCGTTTCCGATATGGAGTTTATTAAGGAAGAGCTCTTAGTTGATTTGACAGTTGTCGCTAGTAGAAAACTATGTGAAGCTAGGCAGCTTACGACTACATTTGCCGAGAAGATTCCTTATGTCTTAAAGTATTTCGTGCTTGCGGATGCAGGGCGAAAGATTCCAAATGACAGATATGACAATAAGAAGGCTAAGTTCTTAGTTGAAACCTATAGAGCAATTGGACAGAATTATATTGCGGCCAATGCGGAGACAAGCGATAAGGAGGTTAACGCTTTAACCAAGTATTTGCTTATGTTTGATAAGTTCCTAAAGGAATATGCGCTTTTAAGGCCTGATCAGAATCTGGCTGCAGATTTAGATAAACAGGCTAAGGAGGCTGAGATAGAGAAGACCACTGAGGAATTGCTTACAGAGCTTAACTCTTTAACAGGATTAGATGCCGTTAAACAGGAGATTAATCAGCTTACTAACCTAGTTAAGGTACAGGCTATTAGAAAAGAGCGCGGTCTTAATGCCGCTGCCATAAACAAGCACCTTGTATTTTCAGGCAATCCTGGTTCTGGTAAGACTACTGTTGCAAGACTGCTCTCTCAGATTTATAAGAGCATTGGGGTTGTAACTAAGGGACATTTAGTTGAGGTTGACCGTTCAGGATTGGTATGTGGCTATATCGGACAGACCGCCACTAAGACTGCTGAGGTTATTGATTCTGCCTTAGGCGGAATACTCTTTATAGATGAAGCATACACTCTTACTAATAACAAGGGACAGGGTGATTTTGGACAGGAGGCAGTTGATACTCTCCTTAAGGGTATGGAGGATCACAGGGATGACTTGATTGTCATATGTGCCGGATATACCAAGCTTATGGAGGAGTTTATGGATTCTAACCCTGGACTTCGCTCACGTTTTAGCAAGGTTCTTGTGTTTGAAGATTATAATGCTGATGAGCTTATTGAGATATTAAAGTCTATGTGCAAAAAGCAGGATTATAAGCTTTCTAAGGAGGCGCTTAATAAGGCTTCTGACTTTTTTAAGGATAGGGTTGATAAGCAGCTTGATACATTTGCCAATGCCAGAGATGTCAGAAATTATCTAGAGAAGGCTATTACTAATCAGGCTAGCAGGATTGTTAGTATAACCGAGCCTAAGGATGATGAGCTTACTACTATTGAGGCAGTTGACTTAGAGGGGATTGAGTTACAGTAAAATTACAACTAACATAGTATAAACAAATAAATCCGAGTAGGGTGATATCTATAGCTTCTGCTAGATAGCACAGTGCTCGGATTTTTTAGTATTGCTTTAATATTGCTCTAGTGTTGTTTTATTCGTCTGCATTTTCATTTAGTAGCTTTCTTTGTAACTCCTTACATGCGGCGCAGCCTGTTAACTCGCCATTTTTCTCTGCTTTTTGGCAGTCTCTGTCGCGTTTAGAATAGACGCAGCCACAGTAATCCTGTCTATATAGATTATATTCTGCTGACATTTCTATACTGTGCTTGTAACCGTTCTTTTTCTTAAAGTCAGCTATTAAGTAGTTAATGTCATATTCTTCTGAAAGCTTAAGGCCTATTTCATTTAGCTTTCCTGCATTTTTATATGGACTTACGCTTAGGGTAGTTGTAAAGTAGTCGTATTCATTGGCCTTGGCTAAGGCTGCTGTCTTATCAAGGCGCAGGTCGTAGCAGATAAAGCAGCGCTCACCGCCCTCTTTTGCCATTTCTAAACCCCGTACAGCCTCGTGAAACTTAGCGTTATCATAGTCGCAGTCCATAATATCTATAGGATTAAGCGCTGGGTATTCATTTATAAACCTTATCTCCTCGTTCTTTCTTTTAAGGTATTCTTCGTATGGCTCGATGTTTGGGTTGTAATATAGTACCGTAATATTAAAGTGTGGGCTTAAGACGCTTATGACATGTGAAGAGCAAGGCGCACAACAGCTGTGAAGAAGTAGCCTCGGCGTGTAAGAAAGCTCATCCACGCATTTTAGCTCCTCCTCCATTTTCTGATTATCATTCATTTGCTTTAGTTTGTATTCTGCTATCATTTAAATTCCTCAATATAACTATAACTTATGCTCTGCCTCACTTAAACAGGTTAAGTCTTAGGGCGTTAGTTACCACAAAGAAGCTTGATAAGCTCATGGCGGCGGCTGAGAGCTCTGGGCTTAGGGCTATGTTAAATGGAGCAAGTAACACGCCTGCTGCAATTGGGATTCCTATTACATTGTAGATAAATGCCCAGAAAAGGTTTTGATGAATGGTTCTTAAGGTTGCCTTAGACAGGCGGTAGGCCTTTAAGACATCCATAAGGCTTGACTTCATAACTACAACGTCTGCTGCGTCGATTGCAACATCAGTGCCTGTTCCTATTGCAACGCCTACATTTGCGCTGGTTAATGCGAGAGCGTCATTAATGCCGTCTCCGACCATCATGACATCGCCGTCTTTCATTAAGTCCTTGATTACTTCATCCTTGCCTGAGGGAAGAACGCCTGCAATCACTTTATTAACACCGCTTTCATCGCCTATCGCTTTTGCAGTGATTTCGTTGTCACCAGTTATCATAACAAGATTTAAGCCGAGATTCTTTAGCTCTTCTATGGCTTCTTTACTGTCTTGCTTTATAACATCAGAAACTGCAATCATTCCAATTAACTTACCGTCAAATGCAAATAGCATAGGGGTTTTGCCTTGATTAGATAAAGTTGAAATCT
>JAIKVP010000167.1 GCA_024685635.1 Lachnospiraceae bacterium | reverse complement strand
GTTATAGATTATTGGGTTTCTTCCGTCATCATCGTTTTTGTTGCGGACATACTTAATTGTGGCACCAGTCGCATTGATAGTGGTATTAGAATAGACCGCCAACGCATAATCAAACGAATATGTACCTGGCTCTATATTTATTATTAACCTGTCATAGCTTGGATTGTCACCCTTTTGAAGCTCAAGAGTCTTTTGAACTGCCTTACCCGCCTCATAATTGTCCTCGTTAAAAGAGACCTCATAATTCTCAGCAGCAGCATACATTAAAGCATTAGAAAATGCTGCAAATGCAAAACAGATTAAAGAAAAAAATAACAAACTTTTGATTTTTGAAATATTGAACATAAACCCACTCTCCTTTTTTACTATATCAATTAACTGTGGCGAACAGCTAGTAAAAATGTTATTATAATCTATATTAAGAAAAAGGGGACAATAAAATGAAACAGAATAAATACGCAAGAATATTGGCAATAATAGGCTTAATAGCAATAGTTGCCGCAATAATTTATTTCTTATATGCTTCATTTACCGGTAAAAACTTCTTCTTCGGATTAGGAGTAATAATCGTAATTCCAGTATTTATCTGGGCTATCTTATTCTTCTCTGGCGCGTATAATCGCGATGATGAAGATGATAGCGATGATGGATCTAATTCTTAATCTTATTCATCCTATCCTTGACTTCAATCTCATAGCCCAAATCACCTGGCTCATAAAACTTAGTTCCGACAAGCTCGTCAGGCAGATATTGCTGCTTAACATAGTGATTAGGATAATCATGGGCATATAGATAGTCCTCTCCATGTCCTAGTTTGGCAGCCCCCTTATAATGCGCATCTTTAAGATGATTAGGAACCTCACCAGTCTGAGACTCCTTGACCTTAGCGAGCGCTTTTTCTATGCCCATATATGAGGCGTTAGACTTAGGTGCAGTTGCAACATAAACCGCTGCCTCAGCAAGTATAATTCTAGCCTCTGGCATTCCAATTCTCTCAACCGCCTCAGCGCAAGATACCGCAACGACAATTGCATTAGGATCTGCCATTCCAACATCCTCTGTTGCGCATATCATAATCCTTCTGGCAATAAATGTAACACTCTCGCCTGCATTTAACATCTTGGCTAAATAGTATAAAACCGCATCAGGATCAGAGCCTCGCATACTCTTTATAAACGCAGAAATCGTGTCATAATGGTTGTCGCCCGACTTATCATAGCGAACCGCCCTTCTTTGAATGCATTCTTCCGCCACCTCTAAAGTTATATGTATTTTAGCATCCTCGGATGGATTTGTTGTGAGAACGCCAAGCTCAATTGCATTAAGAGCGGTTCTTGCATCCCCCTCAGACATATCAGCCAAAAACGCCTTGGCTTCATTGCTTATCTCTACATTATAAGCACCCATTCCGCGCTCTTTATCATAAACGGCCTTGTCAATCAAGGCCATAACAGACTCATTATCAAGGCTCTTAAGTTCAAATATATGAGATCTTGACAAAAGCGCTCCATTTACCTCAAAATATGGGTTCTCAGTCGTTGCACCAATCAGGGTAATGGTTCCATCCTCAACAAAAGGAAGAAGATAATCCTGCTGGCCCTTGTTAAATCTATGAATCTCGTCGATAAATAAAATCGTCTTCTGTCCTAAGGTTAACTGCCTGTCCTTAGCGGCTTTTATAATCTCCTCCATGTCCTTCTTGCCTGAGGTCGTAGCATTAATCTGGGCAAATGCTGACGCAGTCTGATTGGCTATAACCTTAGCTAGCGTCGTCTTACCTGTTCCAGGAGGCCCATAAAAAATTACTGAGCCTAACTTGTCAGCCATAATTGCCCTATAAAGAAGCTTATCCTTGCCTATAATATGCTGCTGACCAACCACCTCATCAAGGCTTTTAGGGCGCATCCTGCTTGCAAGCGGCGACTCCTTATCCTGTTTTTGTTCTCTCATATAATCAAATAAATCCATCTATTCATCCTCTTAATTATTGTATAACATTACCCTAAAATCCATAAATCTTTTGTATGATTTATCCATATACATATACAATATCTTGTGATATTATGTGAATTGAATGATACGTAGCTGTATCTTTCACCTCACATAATTTAGTGGACATCAGCAAGATGTCCTTTTGTTTTTTATTGGCATAAAAAGGCACCTATTAAGGTGCCTCTTTTACTTAATATTAATTATTGATTCCCATCTTGTTAATCATCTGGTCTAGCTCATTAAGATCAATAGGCTTCATCAGATAACCGTCATGCTTATGCTCCTTGCTAGGCTCAAACTGTTCAATCTCATTGAGCGCTGAAGTCATAATTACCTTAACTCTCTTACCGATATTAAACTCTTCTTCAATATCTCTAATTGCGTCAAGTGCCTTGTAACCATCAACTCTCGGCATCATAATGTCTAAACACACGAGATCATAGCTTTCATTATGCTCAATCTTATCAAGAAATAAGTCTACAGCCTCAATTCCATCAATAGCACCATCAACAGCACCATAACGTTCTAACGCCCTAACTATATACTTCCTGCTCGCTACATCATCTTCTGCAACTAAAATGTTCATAGCATAATCCTCCTCGTAATATTATGACCTTAACTCATAAAATGACATCAACTCATTAACTACCTTCATCAATTCCTGCTTGAATGTATGCTCTCTAGTAACTAACCTTCTTCCAAGAATCATTCCATTCATAACAGAAATAAGCACCTCTGCAAGTGTCTCTGCACTGGTATCACCCTTTAATTCTTTAGACTCAATAGCATCATTAATAAGTTCTACTAAAAACCAGTATCTGTTCTTAACGCAGTCTGAAATTCGGTCTCTGGTGTTGGTATTATGTAACAACTCCTCATAGTGAAGCACAATCGCTGAAATCTCTTTGTAGTTTTCATAATACGTAGCATAAACATCAAAATAATACTTAATCTTCTCTAAGTAGGAACAATCTTTAGAATTGATTGTATCCTTTATAATTCCGTCATATCTTACAAATGAGTCAACAACCTCGCTTAGTATCTCATCAACTCCACCAAAACACTTGTAAACTGTCTCTTCACTGATATTGCCGCGAACAGCAAGATTCCTTAGATTCAAACCTGACAAACCTGAATCACTGATGATTTCAATTGCTGATATCAATATTTTGTCCTTCTGTGAGATAAACTCCCTGTTCATCAACTAATCCACCTCTCTTAAGTCTAATCTACTTCGTCAAATAATTGCCAAGCACCCTAAGATCTATACTGTCATTGTCAATATTCTTAAGTGCATTTTTTACATTCTCATCTGACAAACTTCCAATGAACTCAACGTAAAAGTAATACTCCCACTGCTTACCTGGTATAGGCCTTGACTCAATCATAGTCATGTTAAGACTGTGATGATATATGTCGCCCAAAATCCTATATAATGCCCCACTCTTATGTGGCAAGCCAAATGCTACAGCTATCTTGTTAGCTGATTTAGCAATAACAGAAGCCTTAGATAACACAATAAATCTAGTAGCATTGTTATGATTATTGTTAGCAATCGGCTCAAGTATCTCTAAGCCGTAAAGCTTAGCAGAACGCGAGCTTGCTATAGCAGCCTGAGTAATATCCCCATCATCCTTTACTTTCTTAGCACTTCTAGCAGTGTTAGACTTACTAACCAAGTGCCAATCGTGTTCCTCTAAAAACTTAGAGCATTGCATCAAACCCTGTGGGTGCGAGTAAACTGTCTTGATATCTGATAATTTAGCACCTGGATAAACCATAAAGGCCTGATTAACCTCAATAATCTGCTCTCCAACTATCGTCAAATCATACTCAGATAACAAATCATAATTGCTCTCAACATTGCCCGCTGAAGAGTTCTCTATCGGCAAGACACCATATTCTGCGTCGCCGTTAACCAGAGATTCCATAACCTCTCTAAAGCTTGCAACAGGAAGTTTATTAACATCTTCGCCAAAAAAGCTAACCAAAGCCATCTCGGCAAATGCACCAGGCACTCCAGAATAGGCTACAACCGTATCCTTAGTTATCTTAAGCTCAGGAACAAAGTCAAAGCTATTAAGTTGATCAACAATATCTCTTTGGCTTAAATCGTCCATTAGTAAACTCCTCGTTGAACACAATATCTGTGATTATATCATAATTATAGGCTTATTACAAATGCCAAAAGATAGAAAACTTATAGAATATCTTTAATTTTTTTGTTGCATTTATATAGTTAATTCACTCGATATTGATAGTGAGCCAAATGCAACAATAGTATCATTTTCACCGCTTGCCTTTATGGCGAGTTTTAGGGCCTTGTTAATATCAGAAACATTTATAACTTCCGGCTTTTTTAACTGCCTATTTTCCCTAATTTCTTCAATAATTTCGGCTAATTTGCCAGACTCTAACGCTCTTTCTTTATTAGGCGGGGTCACCGTATATATAAGCTCTGGAATGTCTATTATGGACTCTATCATAGCCTTATATTCCTTGTCCTTAAAGACGCCGATTATAAAGCGCACGGTCTTGTTTTTATCATATATGTTCTCTGAACTAACAAGAGTCTCCCTTAGCTTCTTTACCGCATCTATATTGTGGGCGCCATCCCTTATTACTCGCGGCTTATCAAGAATAACCTCGTATCTTCCTGGCCAGCTAGTCTTAGCTAAACCTTCTATAAACTTAGACTCATCAATTAACAGGACTTTGTTAGCCGCTTTCATTGTATAAAATGCAGTCGCAAGATTAGCCGCCTGAAAGCTGCCATTTAAGGGGATATCTAGCTCATAACCGTCAACTAGTATCCTGTTAGCACTTACAGGCTCATAATCCGCCAGATAAAGTGGGCATTCTAATGCATTTGCACTATCAATCAGGCTGTTTTTAGCCTCGCTATCCATATCAGATATAATTACAGGGACATTTGTCCTCATTATTCCCGCCTTATTTTTGGCGATTTCTGTTAAGCTCTTTCCTAAAAACTGCATGTGATCATAGCTAATCGAGGCAAATGCAGTCGCAAGCGGACTCTTTATAACATTGGTCGCGTCGTCTCTTCCGCCCATTCCAGTCTCTATAAGGGCAATCTGAACGCCCTCACCTAAAAAAATCAAAAAAGAAAGCGCTGTCTCAATTTCAAATGCAGTCGGATGGCTGTATCCATCCTCAAGCATTAAGTCAACCGCTTCCTTAAGTTTAGTTAGATAATATGCAAATTTAGTCTCGTCAATAATTTCATCATTTATCATAAAGCGCTCTAGATAGCTATATAGAGCAGGGGATGTGTATCTTCCCACTTTAAGCCCTGCGTTCATATATCCATACGCTAAATAGGCAAGGATAGAACCCTTGCCATTAGTGCCTGCAACATGAATTGTCTTTAGCTTATTCTCTGGATTGCCTAGTCTCTTTAGCAGCTCTTTTATGCGCTCTAAACCCATTACACTGCCTAAAAGACTGGCATTTTTAATATATTCGTAAGATTCATTAATATTCATCTTTATCCATCCTAAATAATAGATCCTAGTCACCATTTGCAATCTGCTGAACTGGTGGAACTGTCTCATCAAGCGGCTTGGTCATCACATAGCCCTTCTTTTTAAGCTCCTTAATAAGCTTAGGCAAAGCCTCTACCATATTGTGCTTTACGCTGTGGTCGTGCATAAGAAGAATCGTATCTCTCTTAGCGGCAGCATTTTGCTCAATATAAGTTAAAGCATTAGAACAAAGAGTGTCTGCTGGCAGGGTTTGAGCGACTGCGTCGCCGGTAAATGCATTCCAATCGTAGTAAACATAGCCCTCGCTTGTCAGCCATTTAGCAAATTTTTCAATTGGAAGCTCACTCACCGTGTTGCCACTTCCGCCAGGAAATCTATATAGATGCGTTCTTACTCCTGTATTTACAAATATCAGGTCAGACATTGTGTTGACGTCTTTCTTAAAGTCCTTTAGCGAGTCATATATCTTAGAATAATCGTGGCTATAGCTGTGAATTCCGATGCTATGACCATCCTTTACAATGCGTTTATAGCTATTTATAACCGACTCTGATGACGTGCCTGTGCTATCGGTGTTACCAATCACAAAGAAGCAGGCCTTAACCTCTTCCTCAGCTAATATATCAAGAATCTCATCCGTATAGATAGATGGGCCATCGTCAAATGTAAGATAGACTCTCTTGCCTTTTTTGACATAGTCTTCCTGCTCGGCATTGGCACTTGTCGTTATATAGTCTGTAATATTGTCGATGCCATTTATGCCTGAATTGTCCTCAAAAAGAATGGTATTTTCGCCGCGAAGAGCCTTGATTGCTGTGACCTTGTCCTCCATCGCAGACACCCTGCTCATCAAGCTAAGACTAATGATAACGGGGATTACTGCTATGACGCAAGGCACGGTAACAATTATGTATTTAATGATATTTACTCTTTTTCTTCTAGCTTCAAGCTCTCGCTCTTTCTGGATAGCCTTAAGCCTCTGATCTAGGGTTTCCATGTCCTTATCCACGCTATCACCTCCTTTTAGACATAAAAAGACAGCAAATGCTAAAGGACCGTAAATTAACTGTCCTTTAACATTTACCGCTTGTATTAATTACTTATAGAATAACAAATCACCGTATGATGGGAATGGCCATGCTTCCTTGTCAACTAAGAACTCAAGCTCATCTGCAGGCTTTCTAACCGCTGCCATAGCAGGAAGAACCTTATCACAGTACTCCTTAGCCTGCTTAGGGCCTTCAGGAATAGCCTTAGCCTTAGAATCAGCCTCCTCTAATACAGTTATTGCAGCCTTTAATTCAACTAGCTTCTCGTCAATCGACTTAAGCATTTCAAGCTGTACGGTTGGGTTTACGCCTGCTGTCTTTATTGCATTGGCACCATTGGCAAGCTCAGCCTCATATCTCATTACAGCAGGAAGAATCTGCTTCTTAGCCATATCAACCATAGTTAAAGCCTCGATATTGATAAGCTTAGAGTACTCCTCATACTTAATCTCAGCTCTTGATTCAAGCTCTCCCTTAGAGAGAACGCTGTGTCTGGCAAACACTTCAACAGCCTTGTCTGTTACAAGTGAAGGGATTGCATCAACTGTAGTCTTAAGGTTTGGAAGGCCTCTCTTTTCGGCCTCTTCAACCCACTCATCAGCATATCCGTTGCCGTTAAAGATAATACGCTTATGGTCTTTTAGGTACTCTCCAATAATCTCGTGTACTTCTTTATCAAAGTCCTCTGCTTTCTCTAATCTGTCAGCAACCTCCATAAAAACATCGGCTACTATTGTATTTAGTACAATGTTAGGGTTGGCAACTGAAGCTGCTGAACCTAGCATTCTAAACTCAAACTTGTTACCAGTAAAGGCAAATGGAGATGTTCTGTTTCTGTCTGTTGCGTCCTTCTTAAAGTCAGGAACAGCAGTAACGCCTGTTTCTAGAGTCTCACCCTGGATAGAGTGAGTAGCCTCGCCCTTTCTTGAAAACTGGTCTAATACGTCCTCAAGCTGGTCACCTAAATATACTGAAACGATTGCTGGTGGTGCTTCATTGGCACCTAGTCTGTGGTCGTTACCAGCACTTGCTGAAGTAAGTCTTAGTAAATCAGCGTGATCATCAACTGCCTTTAGAATACAGGTGAGCACTAAGATAAACTGAAGGTTCTCATGTGGCTTCTTACCTGGATCTAGCATGTTAACGCCGTTGTCTGTAACCATAGACCAGTTGTTATGCTTACCAGAACCATTAATACCCTCAAATGGCTTCTCGTGCAATAAGCACATAAGATTGTGTCTCTCTGCTACCTTCTTCATCATCTCCATAACGAGCTGGTTGTGGTCAGTCGCAACATTGTTAGATGCGTAAATAGGAGCAAGCTCGTGCTGAGCTGGAGCAACCTCGTTGTGCTGAGTCTTAGCAGCAACGCCTAACTTCCAAAGCTCCTCGTTAAGCTCCTTCATAAAGCCTGCAACTCTCTCTTTAATTACACCAAAATAATGGTCATCCATCTCCTGGCCTTTAGGTGGCATACCACCAAAGAGTGTGCGGCCTGTATATACCAAATCCTTGCGCTCAAAATACATCTCTCTGTCAACTAAGAAGTACTCCTGCTCAGCTCCGACAGATGTTGTAACGCGCTTGGCTTCTGTATTTCCAAATAAATGTGCAATCCTTACAGCCTGCTTAGAGATAGCCTCCATTGAGCGAAGAAGTGGAGTCTTCTTGTCAAGAGCCTCTCCTGTATATGAACAGAATGCTGTTGGAATGCAAAGAATTGATCCGTTAGGTGTCTTTTTGACAAATGCTGGCGATGTCGGATCCCAGGCTGTATATCCCCTCGCCTCAAATGTAGCTCTTAAGCCGCCTGACGGAAATGAAGACGCATCAGGCTCACCCTTTATCAGCTCTTTACCAGAAAGGCTAAGTATAACTCTTCCGTCATCAGTAGGATTGATAAATGCATCGTGCTTCTCTGCTGTAACCCCTGTCATAGGTTGGAACCAGTGTGTATAATGGGTTGCTCCCATCTCAATAGCCCACTCCTTCATCTCGTGAGCGACGATGTTAGCAATCTCAATGTCAAGCTCCTTACCCTCTTCAATAGTACGCTTAAGCTTCTTATATGCATCCTTTGGAAGTCTCTGTCTCATCGTATAATCGTTGAAAACATTAACCCCAAACTCCTCATAAACATCAAAATCCTTAAGATTCTTATCCATTTCGTTAGTACTTCCTTTCAAAAATATTTCTTATTGTAATACCATAACTAATTTCCGTCAATCATATCTTTATATGAATTAGTCAACATTTATTCCCTTCATATGTAACTCCTTAGGAATCTTTAAAAATGTTGGAGCGACCTGGTCAGGATAAATCCTCTTATAAATCACGTCGTATTGATAATACATTTTCTGAACGCCGTTCTCAAGCAGAAAATAATGCCTGATATATGGGATAAGCAGTACTAGAAGTGCCAAAAATAATGCCACTAAAGAAATCTGAAAGTTAGTGACAGTAACAAGCAATACAATCACTGTCGCTATTGCAAATAAAAACATCACAATCAAGTGTATAAATCTCTCGTGCTGAAAAAACTTAATCTCAGCCATATGTCTCTCTAAAAGCTTCTTGTAGTCAAGATCCTTAGGGGGATTAATTAAAATATCATTCATCCAGTCTAAATATGCAAGTATTCTCTCTCGCATTAACACGCATCTCCTTATTCCTTACAAATTCTTAAAACCTCGTCAAAATCAAGCTCCCCGCCGAATAAATCAAGGGCGCTTCCAATAGTTAAATCTATCTTATCCTGGCCGATTGCTTTAATCTTTTTAATGTCCTCATAGCTTCCGACACCACCCGCATAAGTAACAGGGCATTCGTCAAATGCTGCTAATATGTCAAGCAAGTCGCTATCTACGCCAGATGCTTTACCTTCTACATCAACACCGTGAATTAAAAACTCGTCTGCCATGGATGAGTATTCTTTTAATGTTTCTAAGTTAACTAAGGTGTCTGTAAACTTTTGCCAGCGGTCTGTCACTATATAGTATCTGCCATCTCTTATTCGGCAGCTAAAATCAAGTGTTAAATGCTCTTTACCGACTGCATTTACCATAGCATTTAATCGGTCTAAATCAACCTTGCCGTCCTTAAATACATAAGAGGTTACGATGACGTGCGAGGCACCAGAATCGATAAAATCCTTGGCGTTGTCAGCATTTACACCGCCGCCTATCATTAGGCCGTTAGGAAATGCTGACAGGGCTAATTTGGCCTGCCTTAAGTCCTCAGCATAGAAGTCTGAACTAGCGGGATTTAGTATAATTGCGTGGCCTCCCGTCAGGCCTTTATCCTTATATAGCTTGGCATAATAGGCTCCGTCGTAATCAGAAACATAGTTATCAACTGCCTGATCTCCCTTATCTAAAAGGGATCCACCGACTATCTGTTTAACCTTACCATTGTGAATATCTATACATGGTCTGAATCTCATACTAATCTCCTAAGTTATCCTTGTCTGTTTATATCAGGCCTAAAGCCTGCTTAGCTAGTCTGTCAGCCATCTCGTTATAGTAATCTCCGCTATGAGCTGTAACTTTGACAAATGAAATCATAACCGACTGACTTACCTCTAAATAGTAATTCCTGTATTTTATGGTTCCCTCTTTCTTAGGAACCCACTCGCCTAGGCACCATTTGGCTATTCCCTCGTAATCGTGGTAGATAACCAAACTCTCAAAGCCGTGATCAAGAGCATATCTCATAGCCGCCTCAGCACCCTTAATCTCGCCGGCAACATTGTGCATCTCGGCTAGCGGGTTGTTTATAAATCGCTGGCTCTCATGGTATTCCATATCATCCTTTAAGACAACCATTCCGTATGAGAATATGCGCTTTCTTCTGTCGTAGCTGCCGTCAACGTATGCGACAGCATTGCCCTTCTCGCCTAGGTTGGCCGGAATTGCAAGTGTTTTTTTAGCAGCTTGCTCTTTATCATTCTTGTCATCCTTACTAATCGGACTAGTATTATTCTCTAAATAGGCGTTAGCTTCCTCTTTATTCATAAAGCCTTTATATTCAGCACCAGAGAAGCCATCAACCTGCTTCTTACAATCATCCCAAGTCAAAAATATTCCAGTTTGTCTTCCTTTTTTTACCGCATAAAATTTCTTAGCCATATAATAAATCCTTTGCATATAACGTGTTAACAAACATCAGTTATAATTGTAGCATTTTTTATAACTTGTCACAACTACAAATCTTAGTGTAAAATAGTATAGAGTATCGGGAGGTTAGTGCTATGATTGAGACAATTACATTAAAGCTTATGCACATATTAAGGAGAAGTCTAAAGAGGTCTGTGATTATGGATCAGTATTGGCATAATCAGGCCTTATGGGCTAAGAGAGAGAATAAGGGTTATATTGATAGGCAGTCTGAATTTAGCTCATATAAATACGGTTATGCAAATGCTTATTTTAGGGGGCATTTTTTTAATGGCCAATATCTTAATGCGAGCATGAATTCCTGCGAGGTTATAGCGGTTTATAATGCGCTTTTGGCACTTAATAATATGACTGAGAAATACAGTTTTCCTAAGCTATTAAAGCAGTTTTCTTATAAGGGAATGGTCTTAAAGGGAGTCTTTGGAACTTCGCCTTTATCATCGATTGAGTTTCTTAAAAATGAAGGCTACAAGGTTAAAAGCTTAGTAGGTAAAAAAATAAACAGAGAGAGCGTGATGGCTCTCTCAGATAAGTATAAAACATTTATATTTGTGACATTTAATAATGGATGCAATCCTTTTAGTCAGGTGCATACTATGAGCGTGACCAAGAAAGGATTTAACTTTAATACCCACAACGACTATGAGGGCAATAAGAGTTATACCTCGCTTTATGAAGCTATGATCAGCTATAACAAGGGCAAGGGGCATCCTATTATGGTTATTGGAATACGCTAATATTGCTCCTTTATGCTGGTTATTATAGCTTTTTACGAGTTGATATTACTCTAATATTCCACTTTTATGTCAGTGACATTGGCGGCTTTCTTAAAGCTTTCAAGGTCTTTATCATTTCTTATTAGGGACACTTCTCTAAACTTATTGGTCTCTTTATTCTTAAAGCCGGCGACAGTTTCGCCGGTGCATATACTCTTTCTTAAGGCAGGATATTCTAACTCTAAATCGTATTCAATTGGACTTATTTTTTTCTTAAAAAGACCCATATTTATTCCTCGTAAAATCTATCCTTATTTCGATACTTCATAAGCATTTCCATATGCTCATCAGCTTCAATTAATATCTTTATATTATCGCCGTCTTTACTGGTGATAATTGCATAAACCTTATTGCTTGGGATGAGATTGCCATCCTCATCATATTGTTCTTCTTCCTCACCATCATTATAAGATGTAAAGTCTCTAACCTTGGCAATTCCCTCGCCTTCATAGCCTGATAAGGTTTGGCTGTTAACGGGTGCGATGCATTTGGCGTGGTCAAGATGAACAGTTATTTTTAACTTTCTCTTGCTTCTGTTAAAGACTTCAAAAATCTCTATATCATTTTCAATATATGTGTAATCGTACTCAACACTCTTTTTTGATCTTAGGCGCCAAAGAGCAGGTATTCCAAATAAAATATAGAAAACAACCAGGCAGGTTCCTAGCATACTAAGACCCTTTGCGGATAAGTATACATTTACAAAAAATACTGCAGCAAAGCCTAAAATAATAGCTAGCAATATAAGAAGCGTGTATGCTATTCCACTTGATCTGTCTTTGCCTACGACTGTTAATTCTGCGTAATCATCATTTAAGCTTATCATTTTCTTCTCCTAAAAAATAATACCATCAGGAATATTAATAGACCTGATGGTATCAGAATAGTTATTATTATTTAGCCTGAAGCATTTCGTCAATTGAGGCTGCTGCTGTCTTACCAGCACCCATAGCCAAAATAACTGTAGCTGCTCCGGTAACTGTATCACCACCAGCGTAAACGCCATCTTTTGAAGTCTTCATTGTTGCCTCGTCAACGATGATTCCGCCCCATTTCTGAGTCTCAAGACCAGGCGTTGTCTGTCTGATAAGTGGGTTAGGACTCTGACCGATTGCGATGACAACTGTGTCAACATCGATTGTGTAGTTAGAACCCTCAATAGGAACAGGGCTTCTTCTTCCTGATGCATCCGGCTCGCCAAGCTCCTGCTTAACAACCTCGATAGACTTAACCCATCCATCTTCGCCGTGAATCTCAACAGGATTGTTTAAGAGTTTGAAAATGATACCCTCTTCTTTAGCGTGATGAACCTCTTCAGCTCTTGCAGGTACCTCGTCCTCACCACGACGGTATACAATATAAACCTCTTCTGCACCAAGTCTTTTAGCTGTTCTTGCTGCATCCATAGCAACATTACCAGCTCCGACTACCGCAACCTTTTTACCAACCTTAACAGGAGTTGGTGTCTCAGGGAACTTGTATCCCTTCATTAAGTTAACTCGTGTTAAGAATTCATTTGCTGAATAAACGCCAAGTAAGTTCTCGCCAGGAATTCTTAAGAAACGTGGCAAACCTGCGCCGCTTCCCACGAATACTGCGTCATATTTCTCTTCGCTCATAAGCTCGTCTATTGTGATTGAACGGCCAACGACTACATTGGTCTCAATCTTAACGCCCATGCGCTCTACATTGGCAATCTCTCTTGCAACTAAGTCCTTTGGTAATCTGAACTCAGGAATACCGTATGAAAGAACTCCGCCTGCTTTGTGAAGTGCCTCAAATACTGTAACCTCATAGCCACGCTTTGCAAGCTCTCCAGCACAGGTAATACCTGAAGGGCCTGAACCGACAACGGCAACCCTCTTGCCATT
Organism: Lachnospiraceae bacterium; assembly: GCA_024685635.1. GTDB lineage: Bacteria > Bacillota > Clostridia > Lachnospirales > Lachnospiraceae > NC2004. The sequence goes on along the minus strand of JAIKVP010000167.1, from coordinate 12,113 downwards.
TTTCTTGATGTCAGGTGTGACTGCCTCAGCGTTAGCCATATGATAGTCAGCAACAAATCTCTCTATACGACCGATAGCAACCGGCTCGCCCTTCTTGCCGCGAACGCATTTGCTCTCGCACTGCTTCTCCTGTGGGCATACACGACCGCAGATAGCAGGAAGTGCATTCTCACTTGTGATAATCTCATAAGCCTTCTCAAAATCTTCAGCGACAACGGCCTCGATAAAGCCAGGGATTGGAACATTAACAGGGCAGCCCTGTCTGCAAAGAGGGTTCTTACAGTTAAGACATCTTGTAGCCTCTTCAATCGCCTGCTCCTTGGTGTAGCCTAATGCCACCTCTTCAAAATTCTTATTCCTAACGTCAGGCGCCTGCTCAGGCATCTTGACCTTCTCTAAACTCATATTAGGCATTGGTTTCATCCCCTTCCTATCTTGCACTGGTGCTCTTCTTCTTTGAATAATCCCTGTCTCACCATTGCAGAATCAAAATCAACTAAGAAACCGTCAAAGTCAGGTCCGTCAACACAAGCGAACTTAGTCTCGCCACCGACAACCACACGACAGCCGCCGCACATTCCGGTTCCGTCAATCATAATAGGATTAAGACTTACCATAGTATGTAAATCGTACTGTTTAGTAAGCTTTACAACATTTTTCATCATGATCAATGGTCCGATTGCGATACACTCGTCATACTTAACGCCTTTATCAATCTGTTCTTGTAAAACAGTTGTACCAAAGCCCTTGATACCAAGCGAACCATCATCTGTTGTTATATATACATTATCACAGAACTCTCTAAACTTGTCTGCGAACAATACAAACTCTGCACTTCTTCCGCCGATGATAACATCTACCTTAGTTCCCATCTCGGCAAGCTTTCTAAGCTGTGGATATAATGGAGCAGCTCCAACACCACCGGCAACTCCGACTACTCTGTCCATCTTCTTAAGTGGAGCAGGCTGTCCAAGTGGTCCAACGAAATCAGCGATATATTCGCCAACATTTAACTTGCTTAGCTTAGTTGTGGAATATCCAAGCACCTGATAAACAATAGTTACTGAATTCTTTTCTCTGTCATAATCAGCAATAGTAAGCGGTACTCGCTCTCCGTCTTCATCAACTCGGATAATTACAAACTGTCCGGGTTCACAGGCTCTTGCAGTATATGGTGCTTCAACTTCCATAAGCTCCACTGCACTGTTAAGAGTCTCCTTCGCTAAAATCTTGTACATAGCTAGTATTCCTCCTTAGATATTCTTAACCAACAGGCTAAGAGAAAATGCAATCTTTAAGCTAAAATTATGCAAAATTACTCTAAATACAATTACATATTGTATCATAAAGAATCTAAAACTTCAAATATATATTTTAAAATTGCTCTGACACTCCCTTGGTGCTATAATAAAAAGTGTGATTTTTGCTTATTTTATGCTTGTTTACATAAGATGAGCGACTGTATTTTTTATCATTTTTTAATTATTTTTTGATTAAATATTAGTTTATATAATATAGAAAACTATGAGGTGCATCTAAATGGAATCTACAGACACAATAATACTAGCCTCTAATTCACCTAGAAGGCGAGAGTTAATGACACAGGTTGGGCTAGAATTTGAGGTGATTGGAAGCGAAGTTGAAGAGGTCATAACAAAGACTGCTCCTGATGAGGTTGTTATAGAGCTTTCTAGGCAGAAATGCTTAGACGTTGCTGATGGTGTTATTCGTAACATTTTAACTCAGGACTACGATATTATTGTAATCGGCGCAGATACTGTTGTTGCTGACAATCACAAGATACTTGGCAAGCCTTCAAATGGCGATGAAGATGCAAAGCAGATGCTTAAGAGTCTAAGAGGGCATGCTCACAGTGTATTTACTGGCGTGACATTTGCAAGAATTAGAAATAAGGAAGTCATAAAGACTATAAGCTTTGCCGAGGAGACCAAGGTTCATATGCTTGATTATAGCGATGAAATTATTGATATGTATGTCGCCTCTAAGGAGCCACTTGATAAGGCGGGAGCTTATGGAATTCAGGGGCTTGGTGCTATTTTGGTTGATTATATTGAGGGCGATTATAACAATGTGGTGGGGCTTCCGATATCTAGAGTTTATCATGAGCTTAAAGATTTTTAAGAGATAATTTCAGTGATTTATTGCGAGGGCTTTTTTGCATTTTATTACTTATCAGACTAGGAGGAGACTACTTTGGTTCTATATTTCTCAGCTACAGGTAACACTGAATATGTCGCTAAGACTATTGCTAATCTGCTTAACGATGATTCTATGAATCTTCTTAATAGAATTAAAAAGGCAGATTATTCTGAGATTCACTCAGATAGTCCATTTATAATATGTGCTCCTATTTATGTGTGTGAGATGCCAAGGTTCTTTGCTGATTATCTTAAGAAGCTTAAGCTTAGTGGCAATAAAAAGGCTTACTTTATATTTACAAGTGGCGGATACGCAGGAATTGCCTCAACGCTCGCTAAAAAGATTATAAAGAAAAAGGGCATGGAATATATGGGCAGAGCCGAATATAAAATGCCTAGAAATTATCCGATGAGTCATTATGAAATGCTAACTGATGAGGAGAATCTTGAGAGAATCAAGGATTCTAAGGCTAAGATTTATGATACAGTCAAGGCAATTAAAAAAGGTGAGAAGTTAAAGGCCAGACATATATTCTTGTTTGAGTTAATTATCACTCTTCCATTTAATCCTATCTGGGTTAAATATAAGCAGCCCGCTAAGCCATTTTATACGACTGACGCTTGCATAGGCTGTGGCAAATGCGAAAAGCTATGCCCGCTTAACAATATAAGCATAGTTGATAAAAAGCCTAAATGGCATAGTGCTTGCGCGCACTGCATGGCTTGCTATGCGAACTGTCCAACAGAGGCGATTGAGTACGCAGACAAGACACAAGGTAAGAATCGCTATAGGTTAAATAAGTATATTAAGGGATGATGAAATCATAAAAAAGGGGTGAGCAGTTTTATTGTTTTATTATCATTTTCTTAATTAATATTATAGCTTATAAGCGAATCTATATATTTTTTACTAGTTATACGAGGCTTGAATTTGGATACTAATGAATGATTAAATAATTTAAAGAGAGGTTAAAAATTATGAACATTGAGATTCAAAACAAATGCGATTTACTTGTAAAAAACAGAGAACTTATCGAGTCAAAGGTTAAGCTTGGCAATCCTTTAATGACAACCGTTGCGGCTCTTATTTTCACAGAGAAAAATGTTACTGTTGATGTAGATAAATTCGCGGAGTGTAAGAAGCTTCTTGAGAAAAATACAGGAACATTTTCAGGATTTCAGGCTATCTCTAAGGTAGCTGTAATTAGTAAATTAGCGCTTGCTGATAATCCAGAGGACTACCTTAACAAGCTAAAAAACGTATATGAAAAGTTAGGCAAGGGAATGATTTCAAATGCTGCCTTCATTGTTCAGGCATCAATAAGTATTGTTGATGCTAAAAGAGATGCTGAAGTTGATGCGTTAAAAGAGAAGTTTGATGATCTTTATAAGAGAATGAAAAAAGAGCATCCACTTTTAACAGACCATCGAGATATATCATTTATCGCTAATCTTGCACTGACTAACAAGGATGTAGATACTATTATTAAAGAGATGGAAGAATGCTATGATTACCTTAAGAAGGATCTTAAAGTAAAGATTGGAAACAATGAGATTCAGGGTGTTTCAGAGATTCTTGCTCTAACTGATGGCGACATGAAAGAAAAATGCGACAAGATAGCAAGCCTTTATGATACATTTACAGCGCATAAAACGAAATACGGTAAAGTAAATAATGAGTATGCCTCATTAGGGGTTCTTATTGATATTAACAAAGACAAGGACGAGTTAGTTGATGAGATTATCGAAACAGCTAATTACATTAAAGGACACAAGGGATTTGGCAATCTAAGCATTAGCGATAAGATTAGACTGATGTTTGCTGCTATGCTTACCTCTAGCGTTTACAACGCTGATAATGCTAATGCTGTTGGATCAGCTATGAACAGTTCAGTTGCCGTGGTTATTGCAGAGCAGTTAATGGTTTTGATTATAGTAACATCTGCAGCTGCTGCTAGTTCTCACTAATTTAGTTAAGGGCTAGAATATATTGCATTTTCATATATTTATAAATTATGGAGGGCTAATACCCTCCGTTTTTATTCTTCATTTTCTTTCTTGTTGTTAGAAAAATGTTTAACAATTGCTACAATGATTAAAACAAGATTTACTATAGCGATTATAAAAAGATACAATAGCGAAAATGTTAAAGTAAATGCTGGTACAGCGTGCCCTACTACACTGTCGCTAGGCTCTGGCATTAAAAGCTTAAAATCTAAAAAGAGTCCTAATGCTACAGTTAATATAAAGATTATTATTTCTATTCCGAGGACCTTAAGTAGCTTAATCATATGTTAGCCTCCTAGATTATGGTTAGTTATATTACAAGCTAAAAATTAGTAGTTTAAATACATAATTCTAAATTATATAGCTTTTTCTTGATTATAATATTTGGCATTACACAAGTATTACTATTCTTATTTCTTATTATTAACAAGCATATATTAACACAATTAATAAGTTAAACACAACGCAATTAGTGACTAGTAAAACTTGAACATTCAATGCTGTAATTCCCAGAATGTCACAGCGCTAGCGGCGGCTACATTTAAGGAATCTACTAACGGATTCATTGGTATCATAGCAACATAGTCACTGTTAGCAATTGTTTCATCCTTTAGCCCGTATCCTTCATTTCCTAATATAACTGCAATTTTTTCTTCATTTTTAAGTCTCTTATCATCAATGGATATCGCCTCATCAGAAAGTGCCATTGCTACCGTTTTAAAACCATGCTTAGACAAAGTTGTTAAATAGTCCTCACCCCTATCTAACCTCGTATATGGCAGCTGAAAAACAGTACCCATGCTGACTCTCTCCGCCCTTCTATAAAAAGGATCAGAGGAGTCAAATGTTATGATAATGGCCTCTATATTAAGTGCAGCAGCTGACCTGAAAATTGCTCCTATGTTGGTTGGATTGTTAACATTTTCAAGGACTGCAACGACCTTTTTACCTTCAAGAATACTGTCAAGAGAAGGCAATTCTTTTCTCTTCATCGCAGCTAAAACGCCATCTGTTAACGCATATCCAGCAAGCTCTCGTAAAATGCTGTCGTCACCAAGATAGATAGGCGCACCATTTGCTTGTTGGTAGACTTCTTTAGTTTCATCATTAGGCTTACTAACTGCAGTTAGTATTGATACTATCTCATATCCTGATGCAAGCGCCCTTAAAATAACCTTGGAGCTTTCGCAAATGAAGATTCCAGGCTTGGGCTCGTTGATCTTTCTAAGTTGAATCTCGTTAAGCTTTCTATATATCTCTAATTCAGGGATATCTAGACTCGGTATTTTAGTAAATTCATAGCTTTCTTTTTTAGTATCCGGCATTTGATATATCCTTTCGCTGATGGCTAATTATGATGGTGGAGTAAGAATAGCATTTCGTTCACTTTTTTGTGTTAGTTATTAAATCGTAACTTTCTGCTATCATTCTCTTGATATCTTCATCAGGTATGCTGCCATCTAAAATCACAGTATTCCAATGTTCTTTATTCTGATGATAACCAGGAATCACCGCCTCGTACGCCTCTCTAAAGAAGTCCCTCCACTCTGGCGAAACCTTTATATTAATACAAATATTGCCGTCTCTCTCATAGGTCCACAAAAATGCCTTCTTGTTGGGTTTGTACCTAACCAGCTGCCAATTGTGATCCTTAAAAGGCGCATCCTGATATGTATCAGCAAATGTCAGTCCGTATTCTAAAGCCTCTTCTCTTGTTGTCATAGTGTTTGCTCCTAAGATTGTTTTGTATTTATAATCTTTATGTCACTTAAGTTTATATTATAATTTATATAAATCTCTTACTCTTAAATTTATTATATCAAATCATTTTATATTTCTTACTCTTAAATTTATATCAATTAGTCAATTTAATATCTTTCTATATTATAATGATTTCATACATTTCCAACACAAACTCTATTAAGGTAATTGCCCGCTATATCTCTTAACTCATAAAGAAGCGAAATATCAGTTGCATTTTCAGACATCTTGTAACGCGGAAAATACCTCGTAATATGAAGTGGTATATTTAGATCAAGGCTTGCTATCCATTTGGCTTCATTGGCCATATCTTCTAGGCTGTCGTTAAGACCTGGCACAATTAAAGATGTAATCTCCATATGGCAGGACTTATAAGCCTCTTTTATAAAGTCCATAACAGTCTTAAGACTGCCACCAAGCTTCTCATATATCTCAGACCTAAAGCCTTTTAAGTCAATATTCATCGCGTCAATATAAGGTAAAATCTGTTTAAGAATGTCAAGCTCAACCATACCATTTGAAACAAGGACATTGTCCATATTGGCATCCTTAACTAGTTTAGCACAATCTAAAACATATTCATAGCCGACTAATGCTTCATTGTAGGTGTAGGCAACGCCGATGTTTCCATGCATTTGCTCCCTTTTCGCAATCTCTAATAATTCATTAGGTGATAGTTCATATAAATCAAATATATCCTCTTCCTTAGCATAGGCTATATCGTGATTTTGACAAAACGGGCAAGCCAAATTACAGCCATAACTCCCCACAGATACTACCATAGAGCCCGGCTTATAAAATGCTAAAGGCTTCTTCTCGATAGAATCAAGCGCAATTGCAGTAAGCTTGCCATAGTTGGCAGCTACAACTTTACCATCAAGATTCTTTCTTGCATTACATCTTCCAAAGCTCCCTTCAGCTATCTTACAGTGATGCGGACAGACTGGACATATTGCGGTGTTTGGCATATTCTTCATCCCCTTATTTGCTTTAATAATTCTGTAATTTATTAATTATAGTTTACTACAACACACAGACTTTTACATCTACTAACTTTAATAGTTTTAATTATAAATATAATGTTTCATTCAACAACTTTACACGCTAACAAATTGCTCCGCTTCGCTCTCGCAATTTGAACGATATTCGCGCTCACGTCATCTGCTTCGCATATGACTCCGCGCTCATATTGTTTCGATTTAGAAAGAAAAAGTCCCCTCCGCGTAAACGCGAAGGGGACTTTTGCCTTCTAAATCGGTTATCGTTACATCATTCCCATGCCTGGGGCGCCGCCCATTGGCATAGCAGGAGCATCCTCCTTAATATCAGCCACAACAGACTCTGTTGTAAGAAGAGTAGAAGCAACAGAATTAGCATTCTGTAAAGCACTTCTTGTAACCTTAGCAGGATCAATGATTCCAGCCTCGATCATATTAACATACTCTTCCTTGTATGCATCAAAGCCATGACCAACCTCTAACTCACGAACCTTGTTAACAATGACAGCGCCCTCAAGACCTGCATTGCTAGCAATGTGATAAAGAGGAGCCTCTAGAGCCTTTAAGATAATCTCAGCACCAGTCTTCTCATCACCCTCTAATGATGAAGTAGCCTCAGAAATCTTCTTAGTAGCGTGGATATAAGCAGATCCACCACCAGCGATGATACCCTCTTCAACTGCAGCACGAGTAGCAGCAAGAGCATCCTCCATACGAAGCTTCTTCTCTTTCATCTCAGTCTCAGTAGCAGCACCAACTCTGATAACAGCTACACCACCAGCAAGCTTAGCAAGTCTCTCCTGAAGCTTCTCTTTATCAAACTCAGAAGTAGTAGCATCAAGCTGTTTCTTTAACTGACCAACTCTGTTCTCAATATCTTCCTTAGAACCAGCACCGTCAACAATTACTGTGTTCTCCTTCTCAACCTTAACGCTCTTAGCACGTCCAAGATCCTCTAAAGTAGCCTCAGATAACTGATATCCAAGCTCCTCAGAAATAACCTTACCACCTGTTAAAATTGCGATATCCTGAAGCATATCCTTACGTCTGTCACCATAACCAGGAGCCTTAACAGCAACAACGTTAAATGTACCACGAAGCTTGTTAACGATAAGAGTTGTCAAAGCCTCACCCTCAACATCCTCAGCGATAATAAGAAGCTTAGAACCAGACTGAACAATCTGCTCTAATAGTGGTAAAATCTCCTGAATATTAGCGATCTTCTTATCTGTAATTAAAATGTATGGATCATCAAGCTCAGCAACCATCTTCTCCATATCAGTTGCCATGTAAGCTGAAATATATCCTCTGTCAAACTGCATACCTTCTACTAAATCAAGCTCGGTCTGCATTGTCTTAGACTCTTCAATAGTGATAACACCATCGTTAGAAACCTTCTCCATTGCATCAGCAACAAGCTGTCCAACCTCTTCGTCACCAGCAGAAATAGCTGCAACCTTGGCAATCTGCTCCTTACCAGTAACATTTGAACTCATATCCTTGATTGCGTCAACAGCTGCATCTGTAGCCTTCTTCATACCCTTACGAAGAACGATAGGATTAGCACCTGCTGCCAAATTCTTCATACCTGCATTGATCATTGCCTGAGCAAGAACTGTAGCTGTTGTAGTACCATCACCAGCAACATCGTTAGTCTTAGTAGCAACTTCCTTAACGATCTGTGCTCCCATATTCTCAAATGCATCATCTAGCTCGATATCCTTAGCAATTGTAACACCATCATTAGTAATCAATGGACCGCCGTATGACTTAGCAAGGACAACATTTCTTCCTTTAGGTCCTAGTGTAACGCGGACAGTATCCGCTAACTGATTAACGCCTGACTCTAATGCCTTTCTGGCATCTGTTCCGTATTTAATTTCCTTAGCCATTTTAATCTTCCTCCTGTTGTAAACTTATATTATTCCTCGATAATAGCCAAAATATCCTTCTGACTAACAACCATAACCTCTTCGTCATCAACCTTAATCTCGTTACCAACGAAACGTGAGTAGATAACCTTATCTCCAACCTTAACCTCCATAGGCATAACCTTGCCTGACTCAAGAACCTCGCCAGGTCCTACAGCAATTACCTCTGCCTGCTGTGGTTTCTCTTTAGACTGTCCAGGAAGAACGATTCCTGACTTAGTAGTCTCCTCAGCAGCTAACTGCTTCAATACAACTCTGTCACCTAATGGTTTTACCTTCATAATGAAGACCTCCTTTAAAAATGTTATTTCTTTACCATACCAATCTTTGTTTGTTAGCACTCACTCAAAACGAGTGCTAATCATCAATACATATAATACAGCCATAGTAAGAAAAAATCAAGGGTTTTTTTAACTTTTTTTCATATCTTTAATATGTTAAACTATATGAAGAGTTATATAAATGAAGGATAATTTTCATTCTATAATTTATAGATAAAATGCATGTAATAAGCAGTTTACACCATAATAACATTCAGTATCTAACTAAACAAATGCTAGCTATTACTCTAGCAAGTTCAAATAACAGGAGGACTACTATGAAAGAGCAACTCTACACCATCCCGGTAAATGACGCATTTGACGCTGACTGCGAATGCCCTATTTGCGAAATGTACAGACAATTAGAGGCCAATGCAATCGACTTCACAATGGGTCCTAGCTACATGGAAGATGATAACCGGGCAGTCACTGACGAAAAAGGCTTTTGCTACAAGCACATCAACATGCTTTACGCGCAAAAGAACCGACTCGGTCTCGCTCTAATGCTAGACACCCACTCTAAGAAGATTATCAGAGACTTAAAAGCCATGTCCAACCAAAAGCCATCAAGCTCCGCAGGCCTATTTAAGAAAGCCGCTGGCGCAAATGCTATCTCTGACTATGTAGATTCCCTTGAAAAGAAATGCTTTGTATGCGACAGAATAGAAGATTCATTTTCTAGATATATAGGAACAATATTCGCTCTTTGGAAAAAAGATGCTACATTTAGAGCTAAACTTACTTCATCTAAAGGCTTTTGCGTTTATCACTACGGAATGTTATATAAAGAAGCTCCTAAGCATCTTAAGGACAGCGATTTAGCTGAATTTTTGTCTGCAGTTGACAAGGTATTCTTTGACGGATTAAATAGAGTAAATGCTGATATCGAGTGGTTCATTGATCTTAATGATTACAGAAATCAAGGCGCTGACCCTAAGAATTCCAGGGACGCAATTCCTAGAATGATTAATAAAACTAACCATTTTATGCCATAAACAGACACCGACCGTATATGATATAACTAATCATTTCATCCCATAATTACACAAACATTAATAATCTTATATACAAATTAAGCGAGGTGCATAAACACCTCGCTCATCTTTTATAATCATATAACTATCAATAATATAGATAACTTATCCAAACTAAAATCCAACTAATTATGCTAGTTCATCACACCGCTTCTCTACCTCTACCAATGAAGCTCTTAAAGATATTGACAATCATAAAACCGTCTTCCGTCTCTTGATAGCCCTTATCTCTAAGGTATTCAACATCAAGAACTGATCTTGATTCTATATTGTCATGCGCCCTATAATAGTCACGATAATCCTGAAGCACACCCTCATATATCATATAAGCTCTTAGCCTGTTCCTGATATCTCCAGGCTTAACAAGCGCATATCTTCTGTCTGCAATAATAACTCCAACCTGTCCCATAAGCCAGGCAATAAACTGCGAACAGAAAAAAGCTTTATCTGGCTCAACAGGATAGTGAACAGCTGATAAGAACATCCCCGAAACATTGTAGCCATACTCTTCCTTCTTAGAAAGCATAACATTTATGATTTCCTTAATTTTCTCGTAATCACGTCCCGGAAGTTCAAGACAATATATTGCACATCCAGTCTCTACTTCTCTTCCAAGCACTCCTGTTTCAAGTCTTTCCTCAACAAAGCCTGCATTAAGTGGATTGTATAATCCACGTCTAGCAAAGCTATACATAACCTTAAGCTCTGGATCAAATGAAATAGATACATGAGAATAAGGCTCACCAGTAACTCTTCTTATACCCTTAGCCACAAATGTCCCCGTACGGCTAAGTACTATATATACTTTATGTTTACCATAGTATTCACACATAGCAACTTGCTCCTTATATGATAATTTATAGGTCCTCTAAAAAATACATCTTTTTAGAACTAATAAGTCAATTTCACCAAACACAATATTAACAAATCATCTGTCATTTGCCAATATTAATATTAGTATTTCTATTATTTTATTAAATATTGTTTTATTCATTGGTCAAATCATGCTTCTTCTCTTCAGCAATCAGCTCTCTCAAATTCCTAGCCTTGTCCTTAAATCTATCGGTTGAGTTTTTGGAAATGATAACATGACTTGCCAATCTCTCAGCATCGTCGTATTTCTTAAGCCTTCTAGCCAAATCAGCACATAGATAATCCAGAGTCATCTCATCCATTCCACACATAGGAAATGGCTCTTTAGAAAATGCTTCAACAAAGCCATCATAAGCCTTCTCAATCATCTCTAACTCATCTACCTCAAGAGCTTTCTTCTCTTCCTCATCATCAGTAATCTGATACTTGCCCCTAGATAACCAGGCTAGCATTAGGCAACAATATGCTCTCTCACTAGTCTTACCCTTCTTAACTATTGTACTCATAAGGGCAAGCTTATGCATCATAATTGCATCATCATATGAATAAGCACCTGCAGGCAGCTTATAGCCACTAAAGTTAGCTGATATCTCTTCCTTAATCCACTTATTCTGCGTTGGAGAAAGTGGCTTAAAATACCTTGTAATAGCTGCAAAGCCACATCTTGGACAAACTAATGCACCATATTTGACGCAATCCACACCAGAATAAACTGGTCTTAAATCCGAATCCTGAGAAATGGTTCTTACCTTACCCTCTTTTACTTTCTTGGACTTAAAGCCAGAATCACATACCGGACACTTATAAGTTTTATCAAATATAAGTGTTTCCTCATTAATCTCAGACTTAGGTACATCATCTTCTTTAGGCTTATTAGCCTCTTTCTTTACTGACTCTTCTTTTTCATATATTTCTAAACTTGATGCTTTTTTAAGCCCCAAGCTTTCAAGACCTGATAACAATCCCATTATGAACTCCTTTATAAAAGCAACTACTTAGCTGGCTTAAATGAACTCTTAAGTGAAACAAT